>JAIYAL010000125.1 GCA_027489095.1 Erythrobacteraceae bacterium | reverse complement strand
TTGGTGGCGGTCTTGCGCTTGATCTCGCGCTCGGCCTTGCGCTTGAGGCGCTCGTCCATCCGCTCCATCACTTCGCCGAGCAGCGCCTTGCCGCGCTCCATATTGTCGGTGAGGAAGTGATCGAAATGATCGCGCACCGCGTTCTCGACCAGACGCGCGGCCTCGGGCGAGGTCAGCCGGTCCTTGGTCTGCGACTGGAACTGCGGATCGCGGATAAACACGCTGAGCATCACCTCGGCGCCGGTCATCACGTCATCGGCGGTGATGTCCTTGGCCTTCTTCTGGCCGACCAGCTCGCCGAAGGCCCTGAGGCCGCGGGTCAGCGCGGTGCGCAGGCCCTGCTCGTGGGTGCCGCCATCGGGCGTCGGCACGGTGTTGCAATACCAACTGGTCGCCCCGTCCGAATAGAGCGGCCAGGCGATCGCCCATTCGGCGCGGCCCTGACCGACATCGCCAAGCGACGGGAACTCCTGCAATCCGGTGAAAGCCTGTGCGGTGACGCATTCCCGCGTCCCCACCTGTTCGGCCAGGTGATCGGCGAGCCCGCCGGGGAACTTGAACACCGCTTCGGCCGGCACCTCTTCGCTGGCGAGGCTGGGCGCGCATTTCCAGCGGATCTCGACCCCCGCGAACAGATAGGCCTTTGATCGGGCGAGCTTGAACAACCGCTTGGGGTTGAAGCTGCGATCGCCGAAAATCTCGGGATCGGGGACGAAGCTGACCGTGGTGCCGCGCCGGTTGGGGGTCGGCCCGAGGTTCTGGATCGGCCCTTGCGTGATCCCGCGCGAGAATTCCTGCGCCCACAGCTGCTTGTCGCGCGCGACCTCAACCCGCGTGTCGACCGAGAGCGCGTTGACCACGCTCACCCCCACGCCGTGGAGGCCGCCGCTGGTGGCATAGGCCTTGCCGGAAAACTTGCCGCCCGAGTGCAGGGTGGAAAGGATCACCTCAAGCGTCGACTTGCCGGGGAACTTGGGGTGTTCATCAACCGGGATGCCGCGGCCATTATCCGCGATGATCAGCCGGTTGCCTTCCTCCAGACGCATCTCGATGCGCGTCGCGTGGCCTGCGACCGCTTCGTCCATCGCGTTGTCGAGCACTTCGGCGGCGAGGTGGTGGAAGGCGCGGTCATCCGTGCCGCCAATATACATCCCCGGACGGCGGCGCACCGGCTCCAACCCCTCGAGCACCTCGATCGCGGAGGCGTTGTAGTCGCCGCTCGAAGTCGGGGTGTTGGCGAAGAGGTCGTCGGGGGTGATTTCGGCCATGGAGCGCGCTTATAGGCGCGCGGCGCTCGGCCTCACAAGCCACCCCCCGTGGTTTTACTCACTTGCCGAAGCCGGCCGGCGCCGGATCGACCGCAGTGACCTCGCCGGCCCTGATCTCGCGCACTTCGAGCGCGCGCTCAACCACGCCGCTGCGGCCGAAGCGGAAAGCCCCGTCGACCCCGAGGAAACCGCCCTTGTCGTAAAGCTCGTTGCGGGGGAACGGCGTGCCGACCTTCCAGTCCCGTGCGACCCTCAGGGTGAGCAACACGGCATCATAGCCGAGCGTCGCCACGCGATAGGGCTGGGTGCCGAAGCGTGAGGCGTAGCTATCGGCAAAGCGGCCGAAGCGTTGGTCGGATACGGCTGCGAACAGTGCGCCGGTAAGGGAGGGGGCCTTGGTCAGCGCTGCCTCGCCGCTCCACAGCTCGGTGCCGATGATGCGGGGGCGGGTGCCGCGTGCCTTGTTCAATTCGCTGGCCGCATCAATCCCGAGCCGCGCGCTATCGGCGATCAGCACGGTATCATAGCCGCCCACCGCCCTGAGACGCGCGGCCGCACTGACGATCGAGGTGTTGCCGCGCGCATAGCTCTGCTTGGCCGCGAGCGCGCCGCCATAGTCGCGCAGCGCGTTCTCCAGCGCTGAAACCGCGCGGGTGCCGTAATCGCCCTCGGGCGCGAGCACGGCGAACCGGATTGCGCCTTTGCCGCGCGCATACTGGACCGCACGGCGGATCGATTGTTCGGGCATGAGGCCGATCAGGAACACATCAGGCGAAGCGACCGCAGGGTCGTTGGCAAAGGCGATCACCGGCACGCCGGCGGGGCGCGCGGCGGCCTGTACGCTCGGCACGGCATCGCCATTGAGCGGGCCGAGGATCAGCTTGTTGCCATCCGCAATCGCCTTGCCCGCTGCGGCAGCGACGCCTTGTGCGGTATCATAGGTGGTGATGCGCAGGTTGTCCGCGCCGGTATCGAGCAGCGCCATGGTGGTGGCGTTGGCGATCGCTTGCCCGACGGGCGCGGCATCGCCCGTAAGCGGGACGAGCAGCGCGATCCGGTGGCGACCGGAATCGGTGGGAAGCGCGGTTGCCGAAGGTTCGGGCGCGGGCGGAGGGCCTGAGATCGCAGGGCCTGCGGTCTTGGGGACCACCTGGCATCCGGCCGCAAGCAGCGCCGCGCCGGCCAGCGCCACGTTGCGCGCCCGCATATGCCGCGCTGCCCTGTTGAGCCATGCGGCCCAATCCCACTGCGTGAGAAGCTTCATCCTTGCCGACCCCTCTGTCGTGCTCCATGAACCGGGCCGTGAGACCGCCGGAGCTGCCATCCATTCCCGCAGGAACCCTAGAGCCCGGGCTGTATATCGTCGCGACCCCGATTGGCAATCTCGGCGATATCACGCTGCGCGCCATCAGAGTGCTCGGCGGAGCGGCGCTGATCGCCTGCGAAGACACGCGGGTCGCGGGCAAGCTGCTGAAACATCTGGGGATCAAGGCGAAGCTCCAGCGGCTCGATGATCACGCCTCGCCTGAAGTGCGCGCCCGGATCATCGACGAGGCGAGGCATAGGCCGGTTGCGCTGGTGAGCGATGCAGGAACGCCGCTGATCTCCGATCCGGGCTACAGGCTGGTGCGCGAAGCGCGCGCCGCCGGGGTGACGGTGACGAGCATCCCCGGCGCTTGCGCGGCGATATCGGCGCTGGCGATGGCTGGCCTGCCGAGCGACCGGTTCCTGTTTGCAGGCTTCCTGCCGGTCAAGGACAAGGCACGCACAGAGGCGCTCGAAAGCCTTGCCGGGCTGGCCGCCACGCTGGTTTTCTACGAGACCGCGCCGCGCCTTGAACGCTCGCTTGCCGCCATTGCCGCGCTGTGGCCTGCCCGCGAGGTGGCGGTTGCGCGCGAACTGACCAAGATGCACGAGGAGTGCCGCTCCGGCACCGCGGCGAGCCTTGCCGCCCACTATGCCGCGCATCCGCCCAAGGGGGAGATCGTGCTGCTGATCGGCCCGCCCGCCGATACCGAGGCGCCCGAGCACGACACCGACGCGCTGCTGCGCGCCGCGCTCGCCGATGCCGGGCCGGGCAAGGCCGCAGGGCTGGTCGCCAAGGCCACCGGGATCGAGCGCGCGGTGCTCTATGCCCGCGCGCTGGAGCTGAAAGGCGAATGACCGAAGGGCCCCTCAGGGAAGGTCGCACCCCCGAGCAACGCCACGAGGCCGATAGCCGTGGGCGCGAGGGTGAGGCGCAAGCGGCGATGTGGCTGGCGGCGCAGGGCTGGAAGATCCTCGCCGAGCGTGTGAAGACCAAGCGCGGCGAGATTGACCTTGTCGTCCGCAAGCCCGGCCTCGTCGTCTTTATCGAGGTCAAGTGGCGCGCCCGGGCGGCCATGCTGGGCGAGGCCATCGACGAGCGCCGTCTCGCGCGGGTCGCAGCGGCGGTCGAGATCGTGTGGCAGGACTATGCCAGCCAGGGCGAGAACATCCGCATCGACGTCATCCTGCTTGCACCCGGCCGCAAGCCGACCCACATCGAAAACGCGTGGATGCCGTTTTGACGCAGCCACATCCCTTCGGAGTTGCATGAATGACATTGCGCGTCGCCGTCCAGATGGACCCCATCGACCGGATCAACATCGTCGGCGACAGCTCGTTTGCGCTGATGCTGGCAGCGCAAGCGCGTGGGTATGCGGTCTTTGAATACCACGTCGAAAGCCTCACCCTCGATGAGGATGACCGCCTTTTTGCCCACGCCTTCCCGGTGACAGTGCAGCGGGTCGCGGGCGATCATTTCACGCGCGGCGCGCAGGTGCGGCTTGACCTTGGCAAGGACGTGGATGTCGTGCTGATGCGGCAGGACCCGCCGTTCGACATGGGCTACATCACCGCCACGCACCTGCTTGAACGGATCGGGCATGAGACCCTGGTGGTCAACGATCCCGCCAACGTGCGCAACAGCCCTGAAAAGGTGATGGTGCTGAACTATCGCCGCTTCATGCCGCCGACGCTGGTGACCCGTTCGGTCGACGAGGTGCGGCGCTTCATGGCGAAGCACGGCGCGATCGTCGTCAAACCCATCCACGGCAACGGCGGCAAGGCGATCTTCCGCATCGGCGAGAACGGCGAGAACCTCACCGCATTGTTCGAGGTGTTCAATCAGACCTGGCCCGAGCCGCACATGGTCCAGCCCTTCCTCCCCGAAGTGGCCAAGGGCGACAAGCGCATCGTGCTGATCGACGGCGAGGTTGCAGGCGCGATCAACCGGGTGCCGGGGGAGGGCGAGTTCCGTTCGAACCTCGCAATGGGCGGCTCTGCGCAGCCGACCGAGCTGACCGAGCGCGAGGCTGAAATCTGCGCGGCGCTAGGCCCTGATCTGAAGCGCCTTGGCCTTACCTTCGTGGGCATCGACGTGATCGGCGGCAAGTGGCTGACCGAAATCAACGTGACCTCGCCGACGGGCATCGTCGCGATTGACCGCTTCAATGGTACCGACACCGCCGGGATGATCTGGGACGCGATTGAGGGCCGGGTTGCGGCGAAGCGATAGCGGTGATATTCGTGTAGCACTCGCTACAGGAGTCGCTTCACATGTCCGACCTTCTCGAAATCGTCCACGCCACGATCAACGCCGTCGCGGTCAAGGACTACGACCGCGCGTTCGCGAACTTCACCGAGGACTGCGAATACACCAATCTGCCGATGGGCAGCGTCACCGGCCCTGCCGCAATGCGCGCGGTGCTCGAACCCTTTTTCGCACCCACCATCGAAAACGATCTTGTCGTGCTGCGCACCGCAGTAGACGGTGACACCGTGTTCACCGAGCGGCTCGACCGCCACCGCATCGCCAGCGGCTGGGTGGAATTGCCGGTCACCGGCGTATGGGTCTTCCGTGAAGGCAAAATTGCGGTATGGCGCGAATACTTCGACCTCGGCACGCTGCTCCGGCAATGGCCCGAGCTTGCGGCCAGCCTCACCTGACGGACGCGCTCGGCTCGGGCAGGCGGCCGGACTGCCAACCAACGGGACCTTGCACGACCTGCCATGACCGAATTTCTCCTCGAGCTGCTCAATCAGGGCGGATACATCGGCATCTTCTTCCTGATGATGGCCGAAAACGTCTTCCCGCCGATCCCATCTGAGGTGATCATGGGCGGGGCAGGGCTGCTCGTCGCCAAGGGGCAGATGACCTTCGGCACGGTGTGGATCGTCGCCACGCTGGGCACGGTCGCAGGCAACCTCTTCTGGTTCTGGATCGGCAAGGTGTGGAGCGAGGAGCAATTGAAGCGCATCATTGACCGCTGGGGCCGCTGGCTGACCTTCGAGTGGGATGAATTCACCAAGGCCCGCGACATCTTCCGCAAGTATGGCGACGGGATCGTGTTTGCGCTGCGGTTCTCGCCGCTGCTTCGGACCATCGTATCGCTGCCTGCGGGCCTTGCGCACATGAAGCTGTGGCGGTTCTGCCTGTTCACCTTCCTTGGTTCGGGGATCTGGAACGCGATCCTGATTTTCGGCGGCCAGACGGCGGCCCCGCTGGTCGATCGGTTCGAGAAGTTCGCCGGCTACGGCGTGGTCGCTTTGGTTCTCGCCGGGGTGCTGTTCTACGTCTACCGCGTGGTGACGTGGAAGCCGGCCGAGGCGCACGAGCGGCAGGACTGACGCCTCAGCCCTTTCCGGCCCTTGGATGGGCGCTGCGATAATTCTCCAGCAGCGCCGCCGCATCGACCTGGGTGTAGATCTGGGTTGATCCCAGCGAAGCGTGGCCGAGCAATTCCTGCAAACTCCTCAGATCCGCGCCTGCGCTTAAAAGATGCGTCGCAAAGGAGTGCCGCAGCGCGTGCGGGGTCGCCGTATCGGGCAGGCCGAGCGCCCGGCGCGCCTGCGCCATCGCGCGTTGCACCATGCCGGGCGAAAGCGGCCCGCCCTTGGCACCCCTGAACAAGGGCGCATTGGCGCTCATCGGCCAGGGGCAGAGCCGGACATAATCGGCCAGGCCAGCACGGGTGATCGGCAACACCGGCACCACCCGCTGCTTGCCGCCCTTGCCGGTCACGCGCAGCACCTCGCCGGGCTGAGCATCACGCCCCGTGAGCGCCAGCGCCTCGGCAATGCGCAGCCCCGATCCGTAGAGCAGCAGCAGCACCGCCCGGTCACGCGCGCCGATCCAGTCCTCGCCCGCCAGCCCCTCGACCAGCGCAGCGAGGTTCACCGCCTCGTCCGGGGTGACGGGGCGGGGCAGGCCCTTCTTCAGCCGCGGGCCCCGGAGGCGCGGCGGGGCAGGGTCAGGATCGCCGGCCTGCTGCCTGGCAAAGGCGATGAACGCCTTGAGCGCGGACAGCTCGCGCGCGGTGCTGGCATTGCCGAGCCCTTCGCTCCGCCGCGCGGCCAGATGCGCGCGCAGATCATGCGTCTCGGTGCATGCGACCGCCGCCCAGTCCTCGCAGCCCCGCGCCGCGACCAACCGCTGCGCTGCTGCGACATAGGCGCGCACCGTATGCGGCGAGCGGCGGCGGTTGTCGGCCAGATGCGCGCGCCACGCTTCAAGGAGCTCAGATACGCTCATGCGATGACCAGCGTGTCAGCAACCACCTCGGCGAGCAGCGCGTCGAGCAGGCCGCGTCCCGCCGGCGCAACCCCGATCCGCGCGCCGTCCGCCCACATCAGCCCGAGGTCGCGCAAGCGGCCAAGCGCCTTCTCCTCGACCAAGCCTTCGTGCGGCAGGCCGAAGCGGTCGGACAACGACGCAAGGTCCACGCCCTCGGTCAGCCGCAGCCCCATAAGCAGCGCTTCGGCCGCCTGTTCGCGCGCCGCGAGACCGCGCGCTTCGCAGATGCCGTTGCCTTGGCGCGCCACCGCGTCGAGGAAGTTCTCGGGCTTCTTGTGCCGCACCGTCGCCACGCCGCCGCGCCGTCCATGCGCGCCGGGGCCAATCCCGGCATAGTCCTGATAACGCCAGTAGACGAGGTTGTGGCGGCTCTGCTCGCCGGGCCGTGCGTGGTTGCTGGTCTCGTAAGCGGGCAGGCCCGCCGCCCCGGTCAAGGCCTGCGTAATATCGAACAGCTCGGCTGCCGCATCATCATCAAGCGGAGTGAGCCGTCCGCGCCGCACATCGCTCGCAAAGCGCGTGCCCGGTTCGATGGTAAGCTGATAGAGCGACAGGTGTCCGGTGCCGAAACCGAGCGCGCGGGTCAGGCGTTCGTGCCACAGTTCAGGGGTGTGGCCGGGCAGGGCGTAAATGAGATCGAAGCTGACGCGCTCGAAATGGGCCTGCGCAGTGTCCAGCGCGGCCAGCGCCTCGTCCGCACCATGCAGGCGGCCGAGGAACCGGAGTTCTGCATCGTCCAGCGATTGCACGCCGAGCGACACGCGATTGATCCCCGCGCCCGCCAGCGCGGCGAAGTTGGCCGCTTCCACCGATGAGGGGTTCGCCTCAAGCGTGATCTCGATGGCGGGATCAAAGCCCCACAGCCTTTCAGCCTCCGCTAGCAGCGCCGCGACCAGTGCGGGCGGCATCAGCGAAGGCGTGCCGCCGCCGAAAAAGATCGAGGTGAGCGGCACGGGTCCGTCAGCTTGGGCCACCGCAGCCTCGGCCCGCATGTCGGCGATGAGCGCGAGGTTCCACGCCGCGATGTCGACGCTGCCGCGCACGTGCGAGTTGAAGTCGCAATAGGGGCATTTCTTCGCGCAGAAGGGCCAGTGGATGTAGAGCGCGCGGGGCATTAAGGACAGACTTTCAGAACGGCTTAACCGGTTGTGCCTCACGCAATGGCAATGCCCAAGCTTTCAGACCTGACCGCGCCCTTGCGCTGTGCCGTGATGGCGCTGCTTATGACAGCCGCACCCGCACACCCGCAAGTCTCTCGCGATCCGGCCACCGGCGCGCGTGATTACCTTGACGCGCACAATCTCGCCCGGGCCGAGGCCGGGGTTGCGCCGCTGGTCTGGAGCGAGCGGTTGGCGGGCGATGCCGAAACCTGGGCCGCGCATCTCGCGGCGCACGATCTTTACGATCACGCGAGCCTTGAGCAGCGAAAGGGGCAGGGCGAAAACCTGTGGCGCGGACCGAAGGAAAGTTGGAGCGCGTGGGACAAGATCGGGTTCTTCGTCGAAGAAAAGCACCTGTTCCGCCCCGGCCAGTTCCCCGAGGTCTCGCGCACGGGGCGATGGAGCGATGTGGCCCATTACACTCAGGTAATCTGGCCCGAGACCCGCGAAGTCGGCTGCGCTGTCGTCACCACGTCGGCCGATGAAGTGCTGGTGTGCCGTTACTGGCCGGCGGGCAATATCTGGGGCTACCCGATCGATCCGGCAGCGCAGCTCGCCCGGCGTTGACGCGTCAGCCGAATTGCTCGGCGACCAGTTTTGCAAAGGCATCGGCGCGGTGGCTGATGGCGTGCTTTTCCTCCGGCGCGATCTCGGCGAAGGTCTGCGCGCTCCCCGTTGGCACGAACACCGGGTCATAGCCGAAGCCCATTGCCCCGCGCGGCGGCCAGGTGAGGCGCCCTTCGCAGCGGCCTTCGTAGATCGCATATTCCCCGTCGGGCCAGGCGATCGCAAGAACGCAGTGGAACGCTGCCGTCCGGTCGACATCCCCGTTACTGGCGGCGCCTTTCTCGGCAAGCATCCCCTCGACCTTGCCCATCGCCATGTACCAGTCGCGCCCCGGTGCGCCCTCGAACCACTGCCGTTCAGCCCAGTCGGCGGTGTAGACGCCCGGGCGGCCACCCAGCGCGGCGACCGAAAGCCCGCTGTCATCGGCCAGCGCCGCCAGCCCCGAAGCCTCCGCCGCGCTGCGCGCCTTGATGAGCGCGTTCTGCGCGAAGGTGGTGCCGGTCTCGGCAGGCTCGGGCAGGCCGAGCGATCCGGCGGAGATGCACTTGACCCCGTAAGGATCCAGCAGCGCGGAAATCTCCTTGAGCTTGCCCGCATTATGCGTGGCAATCACAAGGCTGCCGGAGCCGAGACGGCGCCCGGAATTGGGGCTCACTTCACCGCATCCAATTGCGCCGCGAAGATTCGATCTGCCCCGATGCGGGCGAGGCGCAGGAGGCGCAGCAGGGCTTCCTCGTCATAGGTCGCGCCCTCGGCCGTCGCCTGCACTTCGGCGATCTTGCCGCCTGACAGGAGCACGAAGTTGCCATCGGCGTCCGCGCTCGAATCCTCGTCATAGTCGAGGTCGAGCACCGGGGTGCCCTTGAAGATGCCGCAGGAGATCGCACCGACCTGCGCGGTAATGGGATCGTGCTTGATGTCGCCCGACTTCATCAAGCCGTTCACCGCAAGCCGCAGCGCGATCCACGCGCCGGAGATGGCTGCGGTGCGCGTGCCGCCATCGGCCTGGATCACATCGCAATCCAGGGTGATCTGACGCTCGCCGAGCTTCTGCAAATCTACCACCGCACGCAAAGAGCGCCCGATAAGCCGCTGGATTTCCTGTGTCCGTCCCGATTGTTTGCCCTTGGCCGCTTCGCGCGCGCCGCGGGTGTGCGTGGCGCGCGGGAGCATCGAGTATTCGCCCGTCACCCAGCCTTCGCCCTTGCCCCGCAGCCATGGCGGCACGCCCCGCTCGACGCTCGCAGTGCACAGCACCTTGGTGTCGCCGAAGCCGATCAGCACCGATCCCTCCGCATGGCGGGTAAATCCGGTCTCGATGGTGATGGCGCGCATTTCATCGGGCGCGCGTCCTGAAGGGCGCATGGTGATTATCCTTTGCTGATCGAGAACCGCGCTAGGAGAAAGTGCCGTCCTCGGGCAAGGTCAGGACGAACGGAATTTGAGTTTGTGCCGAAGTTTTCCTAGCTTGTCCCCCATGACCTCGCTCCCCGTTACCGAACTCACAAGCCGCGCCCGCGATATCTTCCGGCGCGTGGTCGAGGAATATATCGAGAGCGGGCAGCCGGTCGGTTCCAAAACGCTCGCCGCTGACGGCACGCTCAACCTCTCGCCTGCCTCGATCCGATCGGTGTTGGCCGATCTCGAGACGGCGGGGCTGCTCGCCGCGCCGCATACCAGCGCGGGGCGACTGCCGACCGATGCGGGCCTCAGAATCTTCGTCGACGGGATGATGCGGGTCGCCGAGCCGACGCGCGAGGAGCAGGCGGCGATCGAGAGCCGCCTTGCCGAAGCCGGCCCGCTGGAAGCGGCGCTCAAGCAGGCGAGCGCGATCCTTTCCGATCTCTCGGGTGCGGCGGGCATGGTGTTGGTGCCCCAGCGCGAACAACGGCTTGCCCAGTTCAGCCTCGTCGATCTCGGGCAGGGCCGGGCGCTCGCGGTGCTGGTGGGGGAGGACGGCGGGGTCGAAAACCGCGTCGTCACCATCGGCGGGGCGCTTGATCCCGGGGCGCTCGACCGGGCGTCCAATTACATCACCGCGCGGCTCGCCGGGCGCACGCTGGTGGAGGCGGCCCACGCGATGCGCGCCGAGATCAGCACTGGCAAATCCCAGCTCGACGATGCCTCGCGCGACCTTGTTGAACGCGGGCTCGCGGTGTGGAGCGAGGATGCCGCCGCGCGCCCCGTCCTGATCGTGCGCGGCGCGGCCAATCTCCTCGATGAAGTCGCGCTGGGCGATATCGAGCGGGTGCGGATGCTGCTGGAGGACCTCGAAAACAAGCAGTCGGTCTCGCAGCTGCTCGATTCGGCGCGCGAGGCCGAGGCGACGCGGATCTTCATCGGATCGGAGAACCGGCTGTTCGCGCTTTCCGGCTCCTCCGTCATCGCCTCGCCCTACCGCGATCGCGAAGGGCGCGTGGTCGGCGTGCTGGGCGTGATCGGGCCGACGCGGTTGAATTACGCGCGGGTTGTCCCCATGGTGGATCTGACCGCCCGTTCGCTGGGCAAGCTCATTGCTTGAATCGAAAGCCACACAGTCATGACCGAGAATGAAAAGCCGCTGGATCAGGCGGCTGAAGACGAATTGAAGGGCGTGCCCGAACACCTGCGTGAAGGTGGGGACGGGGCCGAGGCCTTTGGCGAGGCACTCGAAGCGCTGCGCCGCGATCTGGAGAACGCCAAGCAGGAGGTGCTCTACGCCCAGGCCGAAACCCAGAACGTGCGCCGCCGCCTGGAACGCGAGAAGGACGAGGCGCGGGCCTATGCCGCGACCGGATTTGCGCGCGATATCCTTTCGGTTGCGGATAATCTCGCCCGTGCGGTGCAGGCGATCCCCGAAGCCTTGCGCACCGATGACAGCATGAAGGGGCTGGTGATTGGCCTTGAAGCGACCCAGCGCGAGATTGAAAAGGTGTTCGCCAGCCACGGCATCACCCGCATCGCGGCGGTTGGCCTGCCGCTCGATCCCAACCAGCATCAGGCGATGCTGGAAGTGCCCTCGGCCGATCACGAACCGGGCACGGTGGTCTCGGAAATGCAGGCCGGGTGGATGATCAAGGACCGCCTGCTGCGCGCCGCGATGGTGGCGGTGGCGAAGGCGCCGGACTAACGCCAGTTCCGGGCGACGACACTACCGCAAATATATCAGAAGGTAGCGCAGGATCAGCAAGGCCAGCACCACGATGCTGGCCTTGCGATGGCTGATCGCGGCTGCGGCAAGCATCAGTGCGATCAGCGCCCCGGTCGCAATCAGATTGAGCGGCGCGTGGAGCTGCGCGGCGAGATCAGGGATCGACAGCAGGAACGCGTATTGCACCGCCACCATGACGATCAGCATGGCAAAGACGACGCGCCTCACGCGAAAATAGTGCGTATCGAGGTCACTGAAGTTTTCAGGAGACGATGGGAACACGAGCCGGCTTGCGAGGAAGTAGGCGCTCGAAAACACCAGCACGCCGAACATCGTGGAGGTGCTGGCAGTCACAGAGTCGCGCACACGCCAGGCGAACAACCAGAATGACAACAGGTCGAGGATAACGAACAACGCCAGCAGCGGGCTGAGCCACCCGATAGCGAAGGCCTTGTCGTCGGCATTGCGCGCCAGCTTGAACTCCAGCGTGCGGCCGATGCCGGACAACAGCTCGACCAGCGAGAGGCCGAGGATGAGACTGTAGAGGACGAAGACGAATTCGAACTCGCTCACAGGCCTGCTCCGACAAAGTCGACCAACACGTCATAGGCGGCCCGGTCAGCCACGCCCGCCACCTGGGCGCCGTTCCGCAGCAGAAACGCATGCCGCACGATCTCGGCCTGCTGTTCGAGCCCGTA
>JAIYAL010000221.1 GCA_027489095.1 Erythrobacteraceae bacterium | reverse complement strand
TCGGCATGGAAGAACAGCGCGCCATCCGCGACTTGCACCGCATAATCGGCGCTCAGCGTCTGAGACCAGCGCGGCAGGCCCGCTAGGCGCTGTCCGGTAAGGTCACAGGCTGAAGTCGCTGCGGTCTGACGTTCAAGCGGACAGGGGCCTGCCGGGTAGTCGGTGTAGGTGCCATCGCCATAGGCCAGCGCACCGATCAGCGTGAGGTTGCCAAGGCGCAAGCTTGCATCGGCCTCGACCCCCTGCACCCGCACCTCGGGAATGTTCGAAAGATAGCCGCGCAGCGCCACGGTCTGGCTCGAATCCACCACCGTCGCCTGAAAGTCGCTGACCGTGGTGTGATAGGCAGCGAGGTTGAGCGTGAGGCGGCTAGCCCACAGGCTCGACTTGACCCCGGCCTCCCATGTCGTGTTGCGCTCCGGTTCCACTACGGCGGTCGCCAGCGCGGGCTGGTTGCTCGCATCGAGCGGCAGGCCTGACATATTGATCCCGCCAGATTTGAACCCTCGTGCAAAGCTGGCGTAGAGCAGGATATCGTCAACGGGCTCCCACGCGATATTGGCGCGGCCGGAAAGACTGCCCTCGCGGTCGCGCGCGGAATAGGTCTGGGGGCGCAGCACTCCCAATCTGGCATTGATGAGCGCCGTGCTTGTCGTAGCTGGCCCGCCGGACACCTGCGTGCTGTAATCGCCCTCCTTGGCCTCGTGGGTGTAGCGCAAGCCCCCAGTCAGCGTGAGGCTCGGCAGGATCCGCCAGTTCGCCTCGCCAAAGGCGGCATAGCTGTTGACCGAAAAGCGGGTGTGCCCGGTCTGGCCGTATCCGTCGAGCAGGTTCGCGGGCACCGGCGTCGCATTCGCGCCCGTCGTCGCGCCGATCAGCCATGGCGCGCCATAGGGCCCGAAGACACTGTTCGGCCGCCCGGTCAGCACCTGCCGGAAGAAATAGAGCCCGGCGACATAGCTGAAAGCGCGAGTCCCGTTCGAGGCAATGCGCAGTTCCTGGCTGATTTGGTCCTGCCGCGAGGGGATGCGCTGGATCAGCTGGATCGGCAGGCCGGTGTAATCGCGGTCATTCGCCGCGTCCCAATTCCAGAAGCGCCATGCGGTGATCGAGGTGATCGTCGCCGGGCCGATGTTCCAGTCTGTCGTTCCCGCAACGCCGCCCTCGCTGGTCCTTACACCAAGCGGCGCGTCGATATCGGTCAGACGATCATAGGGATTGGTGCTTGGCGGGGCATAGCCCGCTGCTGCCGCCAGCGCCGGATATTGCCGCGCCGCCGGGCGCAGGCTGGTGCCGACCCGCAGGTAGACCTGCGTGCAGCATTCGCTGTCGAAATTCGCAAAGTCGGCAATCAGCCGGAACCGGAAATCGGCCAAGGGCTGCCACAGCACCTGCCCACGCACTGCCTGCGCGCCGAGCGTGTTCTGATCGCGGCCATTGGTGACGTTGCGCAGCACCCCGTCGCGCCGGGTAAAGGTGCCGGACAATCGGTAGGCGAGCGTGTCGCCCGTTATCGGACCGGTGGCCGAGAACCGCCCTTGTGCAAAGCGGCGCTCGCCCCCGCTGAGTTCGGCGTTGAACCCGCGCGTGAAGCTCGGCGCAGCGGAAACGATATTGATTGCGCCCGCAGTTGCGTTCTTGCCGAACAGCGTGCCTTGCGGTCCGCGCAGCACCTCGATCCGCTCGATATCGGAGAAGTCGAAGGCGGCAGTGGCGGGCCGCGCATGATAGACCCCGTCGACATAGTAGCCCACGCCCGGCTCCAGCCCGTCATTGGCCTGGCTGACCGCGACCACGCTCGATCCCAGCCCGCGGATGGTGAAGGCGGTGTTGCGCGGATTGGCCGAGGAATAGTTGAGCGCGGGCACCAGCGTTGTGAGGTCGCGGGTGTTGAGCGTGTAGGACTGCTCGAGCCAGCGGGCGTCCACCACCGAGAGCGCGGCGGGGACGTCCTGAGCATCCTCCGGGCGCTGCCGCGCGGTGACGATGATGGTTCCGCCGGCCGCCTCTTTAGCCGACGCATCCTCCGCCAATGCCGGTACTGACAATGAGGACGCAGCGCTGCCGAGCAGCGCGAGCTGAAGAATGGTGCGCAAGACTTGCCCCTAAGTGCCTGCTAATCTATATCTCATGATATATAGATATGCGCATCGGTCAACATCAGGTTGCTCCGCTAGTTCTCGCTGCCAGGGCTGCGATTAAAGTAACTGAAATGGGTCACGGCCATCATGTCGGCTTTCAGAAAGCGAGCCATGAATTTCCGCTGTTCGCACGCCAAGGCAGGTCCGTGTCAGGGCGCAGAACCTCGCTCTACATCGAAGCTGCGGTACCTGGCACCACCTTTTCCGCCATGCGCGATCGCACACGCAAAGTGACTGCGGCCCAGTCACTGCACGAGGCCGGTCAGGCAAAAGTTGAATGTCGGGTTTTAGCTTTGAGCCTGCCGCGGGAAACGTCGTCCGGGAATGACCGAAAAGTCCCAGTTTCAGCCATTGCTGGCGATTAGCCGCTCCGCCCGCATTTGGATGATTTGCCGACGTGCCCATAATGACCGAGTAAGCAGCGCGCTGCGTTCACCACTCTTGGCGGCGAATGCCCTACCCTGCCCTATTGTTAGGCTGCCGTGACCGCGACCGATAGGAAGCAGTCCATTGGGGGTATCGAGCGTCAATTCTGCCCTCCGGCGTTACCCCCAAAATACCCCCAAGCCGTCGAAACGGGATGAATTTACTGGTCGTAAGCCGTTAACCCGCGCCGCTCAAAATCGTGCGAATTCAGCGATTAAGTAGCTGCTTCAAAAAACGAAACTCGATACCATTCGAGTCCCACTTTCTAAATTTTTATCGTTTAGCTTCAGTTGTTTACTGAGTTTGGTAGCGGAGGAGGGACTCGAACCCCCGACACGCGGATTATGATTCCGCTGCTCTAACCGGCTGAGCTACTCCGCCCCATGGGCATCCGGCGCGCGGGCGGGCCGGATTCGAACACCGGGTGTCCCCAGCGCGAGGCGCGCATCTAAGGCGGGCATGGCGCTGGGTCAAGCCCCTTCGGCCCCCGGATTAAGCGGCGTTTCAGAGCCGCTCGCGCCCCCGGAAGCTTGAGGTCTTGACGTGCTCCCAAGGCCCGCCGCAGTAGCGGTGCAGCGCCAGCGCGGGGAAGGTGAAGCGGGGTTTCGCTATCCATGCCGCAAGCAGCGGCGCGAGGCTCGCCTGAAGCGCGCAGGCCTCATCTTTCGTGACCTTGTTCTGGATGGTGATGTGCGGGCGCGGCTCGTGAAGGTCCTGGCTCGTGAGGCTGCCGTGGAAGTGCTCGGCAATCAATGCGCGCAAAGCGAGCAGCGCGGGCGCTTCCAGCGCGATAGCGGTGCCCTTCCCCAGATCCATCACCCCCTTCACCGCCCCTTGCGGCGCGGCAAACTCGGCGGTGACGCGGGGCAAGAAGGTGGTGAGCTCATCAAGCAGCGCCGGCGCAAAGGCGTGGAACAGCGTGACATGGGCGTGGAGGTGGTTGCGTGTCGGCGGGAAATGCACGCGGCGCAGGCCCTCGGCAAAGCCCTGCAAGTCGGGCGGGAGGACGGCGGTGAGGATGAAGGGGTCAGCGATCAGGCTAACTCACTCACATTTCGCCCCGTTCGCGGCGGATCGCGTACCACTTGGCGACGTTGCCATTGTGCTCGGCCAGCGTGCTGGCAAACCAGTGTCCGCCCGTCCCGTCGGCGACCATGAACAGCGCCGCGGTGTTGTCCGGGTTCATCACCGCCGCGATGCTGTCACGCCCCGGATTGGTGATCGGGCCTTCGGGCAGGCCGACGCGGGTGTAGGTGTTGTAACCGTTGACCGCGGCGATCTCCGACTGGCGGATGCGGCGGCCCAAGGGCTTGCCCTTGGTGATCGGGTAGATGATCGTCGGATCGGCCTGAAGCTTCATCCCCGTCCTCACCCGGTTCGAATAGAGCCCGGCAACCATGCGGCGCTCAGACGGCTTGCCGGTCTCCTTCTCGACGATCGCGGCCAGCACCAGCGCCTCGCGCATCGTGCTCACCGCCACGCGGGGGCTGCGCTTGGCCCATTCCTCGGCAAGTGCCTTGTCCATCGCCGCCTGCATCTGTTCGATCAACTGCGCGCGCGACTGGCCGCGCTCGAAGGCATAGGTGTTGGGCAGGATCGAGCCTTCGGGCGGCACCGCGACCTCACCGGTCAGCAGCGGCTCGGCCATCAGGCGTTCCCACACGAGGATCGAGGGCATGCCTTCGGGGATAGTGACGAAGCGGCGGATCACGTCGCCCGACTGGAAGGCGGCGAGAATGTCGCTCTGGCTCATGCCGGGGGTGAGCAGGAACTCACCCGCCTGGATCGGCGCGTCGGAGCCGAAGATGCGCGCCCGAAGCATAAAGCCGGAAGCCGAGGAAATCAGCCCCTCAGCCTCAAGCTTATCGGCGACCGAAGCCACCGAAGCGCCTGCGGGAATGGTGAAACTGGTGTCCTTGGCAACCGTCGCCGCGCCAAGCAGCACCCATGCCGCCACCAGCGCCGCCAGCGCAAGGGCGATCACCGCAAGCAGCAGACCCCGCGCGGCTGTCACGGTATCAGTCGACCTTCTGCATGATGATCGAGGCGTTGGTGCCGCCGAAGCCGAAGGAATTGTTCAGCACGGCGCGCACTTCACGTTTCCTCGCCACCAACGGCACGAGGTCGATGCCCTCGGTGCCATCGTCGGGATCGTGCAGGTTCAGGGTCGGCGGCACGATCCCGTCGCGCATCGCCAGGATGCAGAAGATCGCCTCGACCGCGCCCGCGCCGCCCAGAAGGTGGCCGATCGCGCTCTTGGTCGAGCTCATCGACGCACCGCCGAGATCATCGCCGAGCACGCGCTTGATCGCGGCAAGTTCGATGGTGTCGGCCATGGTCGAGGTGCCGTGGGCGTTGATGTAATCAATGTCGCCCGGGCCGAGGCCGGCCTTCTTCAAGGCCATGCGCATCGCCAGCTCCGCGCCGCGGCCCTCGGGGTGCGGGGCGGTGACGTGGTAGGCATCACCCGAGAGGCCATAGCCGGTCACTTCGGCATAAATCTTCGCGCCGCGCGCCTTGGCGCGCTCGTATTCCTCGAGCACCACAACACCCGCGCCTTCACCCATGACGAAGCCGTCGCGGCCCTTGTCATAAGGACGGCTGGCTTCGGTGGGGCGGTCGTTCATGCTCATGTTGAGCGCGCGCGCCTGTGCAAAGCCGGCGATGCCGAGCGGGCAGATGGTGCCTTCGGCGCCGCCCGCGAGCATCACGTCAGCATCGTCCATCGCGATCATCCGCGCCGCATCACCGATCGAGTGCGCGCCGGTCGAACAGGCGGTGACGACCGCATGGTTCGGGCCCATGAAGCCATATTTGATCTGCACCTGTCCGGTGATGAGGTTGATGAGCCGCCCGTGGACAAAGTGCGGGCTGACCCGGTTGGGCCCGCGTTCGTGGAGGTTGACGCTCTCAAGCTCGATGCCCGGCAGGCCGCCGATGCCCGATCCGATCGAACAACCGGTGCGCTCCTTCTCGGCCTCGGTCATGTCGGTGAGGCCGGCGTCTTCCAGCGCCTGTCCCGCGGCGTCGATGCCGTAAATGATGAAGGGATCGACCTGACGCTGAACCTTGTGATCGACGCGCAGGTCAGGATCGAAGCCCCAGGGGTGGTCCTTGGGCTTGACCTCGCAGGCGATCGTGCACTTTTGGTTCGAGGCATCGAAGCGGGTGATCTGGCCCGCCCCGCTGTGACCTGCAATGAGGTTCGCCCAAGTGGTCTCGACGTCCGCCCCCAGCGGGGTGACAAGACCGAGGCCGGTAACAACCACACGGCGCATACGCGTTCTCCGAAAGGGAGCATGGCTCCGATATAGGAACAGGCCCAACCCCCCAAAGGGCTGAGCCTGTTTAGGCCCTGATCCGCGCCCCGGCAATTATCTTGCCTGAGGAACGCCTCGCCCCATCCCCGAAGGACAGGTGCGCGGCAAGCGCGGACACCGGGCGTTGCCTTCGGGTCTTAGCCCTTGTGCTCTTCGATATACTTGGTCGCGTCACCCACGGTGGTGATCTTCTCGGCCGCATCATCGGGGATTTCGACGCCGAATTCCTCTTCGAAGGCCATCACCAGTTCGACGATGTCGAGGCTGTCAGCGCCCAGATCGTCAATGAAGCTGGCATCCTGAGTGACCTTGTCGGCTTCGACGCCGAGGTGCTCGACAACAATCTTGGCCACCCGATCGGCAGTATCGCTCATGGTATTCCCTCTTGAAACTGGGGTTAGGTATGTCGCCTTCGCCCTAAAGAAGGGCGCGATGATGCGCAAGTGGGCTTGAGGCGCGCTGCCCACAAGGGGGCTGGTGCACCGCACACCCGGTAAAAGTATCAAGCGTCCTTCTTGGGCGGCTCAACCACGCGCAGGTGAAGTTCGCGCAAGGAGCGCGGTTCGGCCGGGCTCGGCGCGCCCATCAGCAAGTCCTCGGCGCGCTGGTTCATCGGGAACAGCGAGATTTCGCGCAGGTTCTTGGCCCCGCACAAGAGCATCACGACCCGGTCAACGCCCGCGGCCATCCCTCCGTGCGGCGGCGCGCCGTACTGGAAGGCGCGGTACATGCCGCCAAAGCGTTCCTCGACATCGGCCTTGGTCAGGCCGGTGACCTCGAAGGCCTTCACCATCGTTTCGGGCTTGTGGTTGCGGATCGAGCCCGACGCGATCTCGAAGCCGTTGCAGACGAGATCATACTGATACGCCTTGATCGTCAGAGGGTCCTGCCCCTCCAGCGCTGCAATCCCGCCCTGCGGCATGGAGAAGGGGTTGTGGGAGAAGTCGACCTTCTTCTCGTCCTCGTTCCATTCATAGAACGGGAAATCGACGATCCAGCACAGCGCGAAGCGGCTTTCGTCGATCAGGCCCAATTCCTCGCCCACGCGGATGCGTGCGGCGCCCGCCAACTTGGCGGCGTCGGCTTCCTTGCCAGCGGCAAAGAACAACCCGTCGTTATCGCCCAGCCCAAGCTCGGCATAAAGCTGCGCCATGCGATCGGGCCCATGGTTCTTGGCGATCGGGCCGCCGAACTCGCCGCCCTTGCGGGTGACATAGCCAAGCCCCGCATAGCCTTCCTTGCGCGCCCAATCGTTCATGTCGTCGAAGAACTTGCGGCTCTTTTCGTGGGTGCTGGGCGCGGGGATCACGCGCACCACACCGCCGCCGCCGACGATCTTCTCGAACAGGCCGAAGCCCGACTGCGTGAAGTGCGAGGAGACATCGCTGATGATCAGCGGGTTGCGCAGATCGGGCTTGTCCGAGCCGTACTTCAGCATCGCCTCGTCATAAGGGATGCGCGGGAATTCACCCGCAGGCGTCACAGCCTTGTCGCCCGCAAAGGCCGCAAAGGTGCCCTGGATCACAGGCTCCATCGTCTCCCAGACTTCTTCCTGGGTGACGAAGCTCATTTCGAGATCGAGCTGGTAGAACTCGCCCGGCAGGCGGTCAGCGCGCGGGTCTTCGTCGCGGAAGCACGGCGCAATCTGGAAATAGCGGTCGAAGCCCGCCACCATCAGCAATTGCTTGTACTGCTGCGGCGCCTGCGGGAGCGCGTAGAACTTGCCCGCATGGATACGGCTCGGCACGAGGAAGTCGCGCGCGCCTTCAGGCGAAGACGCGGTGAGAATGGGCGTCGAGAACTCGTTGAAGCCCGCCGCGCCCATCCGCGCGCGCATGTCGGCGATTACCGCCACGCGGGTCATGATGTTCTTGTGCAGCGTCTCGCGGCGCAGATCGAGGAAGCGGTACTTGAGGCGGATGTCTTCAGGGTACGGCTGCTCGTCGGCGACCGGCATCGGCAGCTCTTCGGCCGCGCTCTGCACGGTGACCCCGCGGGCGAACACTTCGATCGCGCCGGTGGCAAGATTGGCGTTGACCGTCTCGGCCATGCGCGCCTTGACCGTGCCTTCGATGGTGACGACGCTTTCGACCCGCAGGCCTTCCAGCACCGGCAGCGCCGGGCTGTCGCTGTCGGCGACGATCTGGGTAAGGCCGTAGTGATCGCGCAGGTCGACGAACAGTACGCCCCCGTGGTCGCGCTTGCGATGGACCCAGCCTGACAGGCGGACAGTCTCACCGACATTGTCCGAGGAAAGCTGGGCGCAGGTGTGCGTGCGATAGGGGTGCATTGGCGGCAATGTCCGAAGCTCGAAGGGAAAGCGAAGGCGCGCCTCTAGGCGAGGTGCCTGCGTAAATCCAGTGGGGGCTTGCGCGGGATAGCCGCCAAGCCATTCTGCAAGCGCCATCGGCAAGATGTGGACTTTCTTGCCGCCCCTCTAAACTCTTGGCCTTTGCGCGGTTATGACGCTAGGGCGCGCTCGCGCGGCGCGGGCCGGAGCCCCGGCTCCGCCGTCGACGCGCTGCAAGGGAAGCTTCGCGCCGGGCGGGGCCGACCGGGATCGATCCCGAGGGCGGCACTCCGCCCGCTAACCGCGAAAAGATGACATGAAAATCCATCCGCTGATCACCACCACCGAGGCCCTCTCCGACCTCTGCGCCCGCCTCGCCAAATCCGATTTCGTCGCGGTCGACACCGAATTCATGCGCGAAAACACCTATTGGCCTGAACTGTGCCTGGTGCAGATCGCCAATACGGAAGAAGCCGCCGCGATCGACCCGATGGCGGACGGCATCGATCTCGCCCCGCTGCTCGACTTGATGTGCGACAACGAAGATGTGCTCAAGATCTTCCATGCCGGCTCACAGGACGTCGAGATCATCGTCAACCTGACCGGAAAGACCCCGCATCCGATCTTCGACACCCAGATCGCGATGATGGCGATCAGCCAGTCCGAACAGATCGGCTATGCCAACCTGGTCGAGACGTGGATCGGTCTCACCATCGACAAGGGCGCGCGCTTCACCGATTGGAGCCGCCGCCCGCTGAGCGAGCGCCAGATCGAATATGCGATCGGTGATGTGACGCACCTTGCCGGGATCTTCCCGCGCATCCTCAAGAAGCTGATCAAGACCGGCCGCGGCGGATGGCTCGATGCCGAGATGGAAAAGCTCGCCGATCCGTCGAACTACATCACCGATCCGGGGCAGGCGTGGAAGCGCATCCGCCAGTCGGGCCGCAATCCGCAGGTTCTGGGCCGGATGAAGGCGCTCGCCGCGTGGCGCGAGACCGAAGCGCAGCACAAGAACATCCCGCGCGGGCGGATCATGCGCGACGAGACGCTCGCCGATGTTGCCAGCCACCCGCCCAAGACGCAGGCCGATCTTGCCAAGGTGCGCGGGCTCAGCCCGGCATGGAAAGACAATGACATCGGCAAGCGGCTGATGAAGGTGCTGGCCGACGCCGAGCCGCTGCCCAAATCGGAAATGCCCGAGAAGATCAAGCAAGGCGCGCCGCTTGGCAAGGAAGGCGCGCTGGTCGCCGATCTGCTCAAACTGCTGCTGAAAATCCGCGCCCGCGAGATCGACGTTGCCCCGCGCCTGCTCACCCGCGCCGACGAGATGGAGGCGCTGGCCGCAGGGGTGCGCGATCTGCCGGTGCTGCAGGGCTGGCGCTACGAGGTGTTCGGCAAGGACGCGCTCGATCTGGTGGAAGGCAAGCTGGCGTTTGCGGTTGAGCGCGGCAAGCTCAAGATGACCCACATCGATGATGTGGTTGCGGCTGAGGCTGCGGCTGAGGCTGAGGCTGAGGCTGAGGCTGACGAACTGGCGGCGGAATAGCGCGCCGACCGTGTCCACCTACCTGCCCACCATCAAGCAGCTGCAATATCTGGTGGCGCTCCACGAACACGGGCATTTCGGCAAGGCAGCCGATGCCAGCTTCGTGTCGCAATCGACCCTGTCGGCAGGCATCCGCGAGCTGGAATCGCTGCTCGGCGTGACACTGGTCGAACGCTCGCGCCGGGTGGTGCGCTTTACCGCGCTGGGCGAACAGGTGGTGGCCAAGGCCAACCGCTTGCTGCGCGAGGCGGAAGAACTTGCCGATCTGGTGCAGGCCTCTGGCAAGCCGCTCTCGGGCGAATTGCGGATGAGCGTGATCCCCACCATCGCGCCCTTCATGCTCCCCCGGATGCTGCCGCGCTTGAAGCGCGAGCGCCCTGATCTCAAGCTGTTGCTGCGCGAGGAGACCAGCCACGACGCGCTCGAATCGCTCTCCCACGGGCGGGTCGATTGCGTGCTGCTCGCCCTGCCCTTCGACACCGGCGACGCGGCGATTGCGCATATCGCCGACGACCGCCTGTTCATCGCCTTCCCCAAGGACGACCCGCGCGATCCGCCTGCCAGTATCAAGCCTGAGACGATCGATCAGGGGCGGCTGCTGCTGCTGGAAGACGGCCACTGCCTGCGCGATCATGCGCTGGCCGCGTGCAACCGCGCCGAACTGCGCGCCAGCGCGGCGATGATCGGCACCAGCCTGCACACGCTGGTGCAGTTGGTCGACAATGACCTTGGCCTCACCATGCTCCCCGAAATGGCGCTGAAGGCGGGCATTCTGGCGGGCACACAAGTCGTCGCCCGCCCCGTCGACAGCCCCACCGCCAAGCGCGAGATCGTGCTCGCCTGGCGCAAGAACTCACCGCGCGCAGCCGATTTCCAGCTGCTCGCCGAGGAACTGCGGGCGGGTTGAGGGGTGCGGGGCCCCGCTACAGTTTGAGTTTTTTCTTTTTCTTTTTCAATTCGATGGTCTGATAGCCGGATACGGGCACGGTCAATTGACGCGCCTTGCCGTCGATCGAATAGAGAAAAACCAGTTCTTTCTGGTCTTGGACTGCGGGAAGGTAGATGTTGCCGTTGACCAAGCTTTGGGGAGGAACAGCGCCTGTGCTTAGAGCACTGGCATCGATGGCCTCCATTCGCTTGCTCCACTTCTTCGTGCCGTCACCTAGGCCGAACATGGCGAGCGCGCCGCTGACCAGGGCGAGCGGCGGAAAGATGAATGCTCCTGCAAACTGACCGGCAGCTATGATGCCAGTCGACTTGCCTACTTCAGCCATCGCGTCCGGCGCCTTCGCCAACTGGATCGTCGACGATGCGGAATTCAGCAAAACACCTGAATTTTGCTTCACCTTGACCGAATCCAGCGAAACCATGGGCTTGCCGATATTTTCGAAACTGACTGTAAACTGCGCCCAATTCGGATTGTTGGGAAGAAATTCGTCCTTGTTGTTGGCGTAAACGACTTTCACCACAGAAACTTTGACGCTCTTATCGCTCGCGCCCGTGTATAGCGGCAATTGGACGACATTGTCGTTAGGAGCGCCTTCGGCGGCTGAAGAGGCCGCAGCAGGATTGGTTTCTGACTTGGGGGCAAACTGGCGTGCCTGCAAAGCTGAATTCGAGATCGAAACAACCAAGATCATAGAGCCGCAAGCAACAGTGGACAAAGCACGCCGCATGGTAATCCCCCCATTAAGAAGCACTTAAAACATCCTGATCAAGGTTGAGACTGTCAAGACTTTTAGCTGAATTTGCGCAGGCCCCGGACATTGCCCCGGAGACTCATCACTCACCACTCGGTCAGAGCAAGGCTCATCGCAAGGCTGGTGCCGATCGCGAGGCGCAGTCCGAGATAGGCCGATTTCCAGCTGCTCGCCGAGGAACTGCGGGCGGGGTAGCGGCTTGGGTTGGTCGGACAAAACGGCTATGGCGGCAGCGTGACCCCGCCGGATCAGGAACCCCTGTCCTATCGCTACGGTGCGCAACCTTCGCCGCGGGCGGGGAGCGGCTTCCTGCTCGCCATGCTGGCCTTGCTGTTGGGAGCGATCCTGCTGCTTAACAGCGGTACGCTCGAAACGTCGTATTCGGGCTTTGCCTTCATGGGGATCATCCCCTTCGCCGTCGGCGGTCTTGCAGCGGGCGCGGGGCTCAGGGTCTATTCGACCTATGGCTGCATCATCGCGCCGCTGCTGATGTTCGCGATCATCTTCCCGCTGATGCATTACACCGGGGCCGAGGGGCTGATCTGCATCCTCATGGTGCTACCCTTCTGGCTGGCGGCGGGACTTGGCGGAGCGCTGGCGACGTGGCTGATCCACCGCCGCGCGCTACGCAGGGGCAAGGACGGGGACGCCACCCGCTTGCAGGTCATGGGCCTCGTCGCCCTGCCCTTCGCCGTGCTCTACGCCGAGGAAGCGAGCCCGCCGCAGTGGCAGGAGCGCAGCGTGGTGCGCAGCATAGAAATCGCCGCTGCGCCGCAAGCGGTCTGGCCGCTGCTGGTGTCGATCCCGGGCATCACACCGTCCGAAGGCATCGCCACCTTCACCCATGACCTGGCCGGCATCCCGCGCCCGGCCGAGGCGCGGCTTGTCACCCGCAATGGCCAACTGGTGCGCGCGGCGCGCTGGGGGAGCGATATCCGCTTCGAGGAGCGCGTCACGCGGCTTGAGCCCGGCCGCGAAATCGGCTGGGACTTCGCCTTCCCCGACACGTCCGTGCAGGACTACACCGATCGCCACATTGCGCCCGATGGCCCGATGCTGAAGATCGACCGCGGCGGCTACCGGCTCGAACCGCTCGGCGACGGGCGCGTGCGGATCACGCTCACCACCACCTACAGGATGCGCAGCCGCCTTGGCTGGTATTGCGAATTATGGGGCGAGCGCCTGATCGGCGATGTCGAGGATAACGTGCTCGCGATCATCAAGACGCGCGCCGAAGGAAAAGAGAGCTAAGCGACGTGATCCGCGTTCCCACCCGCCCTGCCCTACTCGCCGCCGTGCTCGCCGCCGCCCTCTTCGCCGCGCCCGCGCTGGCCGAGCCGGTCACCGTCACCCCGCTCACCAATATTCGGCTGCAACGCGAGACCGCTGCGCAGGACGATCTGCCGCAATCCTCCGAGGCATTGATGCTGCGTGCGCGCGCCGGGGCCGAACTGCGCCTGTCGCGCTGGTCGCTCAGGGCCGAGGGGCAAGGCAATCTCGCGCTGGTCGAGGATTACAACAACGGGCTCAATGGCCGCGTCGACCGGCCCGTCGTGCCTGACCCCGAGAATATCGCTCTCTATCAGGGCTTTGTCCGCTACGCCTCACCCGCAGTGATAGCCACGCTCGGGCGGCAGGAAATCAGCCTCGATGACGAACGCTTCGTCGGCGTCGCCCCGATCCGCCAGAACGCCCAGACCTTCGACGCGGTACGCGCGCAGTATACGGGCATCAAGGGCGTGAAGCTTGATGTCAGCTACGCGTGGAGCTTCCGCACCATCTGGGGGATCGACGGCGCCGGGCCGCGCCAGCAGGCGATCAGCGGCGATAACGTCTTCGTCAACGCCGCGGCCAAGACCCCGGTCGGCACGCTCACCGGCTTTGCCTATCTCGTCCATCTCGACGAAGCCGCCGTCCAGTCCTTCCGCCTGTCGAGCCAGACCTACGGGATGCGGCTGACCGGCACGCAAAAGCTCTCTGAGAGCGCCGGGGTCAGCTATATGGCGAGCTATGCGCAGCAGTCCGATTACGGGCGCAGCCCCAATGACTTTGCCGCCGACTACCTCGCAGCCGAGGCCGCTTTGGAGCATCACGGCTGGCGGCTGGGCGCGGGGTTCGAGAGCCTCGGCGCGGGCACCGGAGCGAATGGGGGCGCGCCCCTCGCATCGTTCCAGACGCCGCTCAGTTCGGGCGTGAAGTTCCTCGGCCTTGCGGGCAAATTCCTGCCGACCCCGCCCGACGGGGTGCGTGATTCCAACGTGACCGCCGCCTACACGTTCAAGGCGCTCGGCCCGCTCAAGACGGTGCGGTTCCAGACGGTGTTTCGCCACTTCACGTCCGACCGCAACGCGCGCGTCTACGGCAACGAGGTCGACCTGCTGGCAAGCGCGAGGTGGGGCAAGACCAGCCTCGCGGTCCGCTATGCGAACTACGTTGCAGACAGCTTCGCTACCGACTCGCAGCGTTTGCTGATGCAGCTCGACTGGGTGCTGTGAGGGGGGCGCCCCTCACCACTCAGTCAGCGCGAGGCTCATCGCAAGGCTGGTGCTGATCGCCATGCACAGGCCGCGCGAGGGCAGCGCGAAGGCCCACTGCGAGCGGGCGGGCAGGGGCAGCGCCACCTCCCTGATATCGTA
>JAIYAL010000178.1 GCA_027489095.1 Erythrobacteraceae bacterium | reverse complement strand
TCGGTTTCGACCCGGATGCCCGCTGCGGTGAGCTGCGCCGCGACTTCGCGGGCGTAGTCATCGGCGTCCGAAACAATCGTCGCCACCACCGCCTGCACCGGGGCGAGCCATGCGGGCAGCCGTCCGGCGAAGTGTTCGATCAGGATGCCGATGAAGCGTTCATAGCTTCCGAAGATCGCGCGGTGGAGCATCACCGGGCGGTGCTTCTCGCCGTCCTCGCCGATGTAATTGGCGTCGAGCCGCTCGGGCAGCACGCGGTCGGACTGGATCGTGCCGACCTGCCAGGTGCGCCCGATCGCGTCGGTGAGGTGCCATTCGAGCTTGGGCGCATAGAACGCGCCCTCGCCCGGCAGTTCCTCACAGGCGAGGCCGTTCGCCGCCACTGCATCGCGCAGCTCCTGCTCGGCCTTGTCCCAGTCCGAGTCCGATCCGAACCGCTTCTCGGGTCGCAGGGCGAGCTTGATATCATAGGTGAAGCCGAAGTCGCGGTAGACCGAGTCCGCCAGCGCAATGAAGGCCTGCACTTCGGCAACCACCTGGCTTTCGGTGCAGAAGATATGCGCATCGTCCTGCGTGAACTGGCGCACGCGCATCAACCCATGCAGCGCGCCGTGGGGTTCGTTGCGGTGGCAGCAGCCCATCTCACCCAGCCGGATCGGCAGGTCGCGATAGGACGTGATGCCCTGCTTGAAGACCATGACGTGCGCCGGGCAGTTCATCGGCTTGATCGCCAGCCATTCGGCATCGTCGGCGACCTTGGGAGACGCCGCGCCGCTCTCTTCATCGACATCGGGGACGATGTCAGGGACGGCAAACATGTTCTGCGCGTACTTCCCCCAGTGGCCTGACTGGGTCCATTGGCGCACGTCCATCAGCTGCGGGGTCTTGATCTCGCGGTAGCCGCTGCCGTCCATCTTGCGGCGCATATAGGCCTCAAGCTCGCGCCAGACGCGGAAACCCTTGGGGTGCCAGAACACGCTCCCGTGGGCCTCCTCCTGCAGGTGGAACAGGTCCATCTCGCGGCCCAGCTTGCGGTGATCGCGCTTGGCCGCCTCTTCCAGCCGGGTGAGGTGGGCCTGCAGCTGCTTCTTGTTGAGCCAGCCGGTGCCGTAGATGCGGGTGAGCTGGGCGTTGTTCTGATCGCCGCGCCAATAGGCGCCCGCAGTGCGCATCAGTTTGAAAGCGTCAGGGTCGAGCTTGCCGGTTGAGGGCAGGTGCGGGCCGCGGCACATGTCGAGCCAGTCGTTACCGCTCCAGTAGACCGTCAGTTCTTCGCCTTCGGGCAATTCTCTGGCCCACTCGGCCTTGAAGGTTTCGCCTTCACCCGCCCATTTGGCGATCAGCGCCTCACGGCTCCAAGCCTCGCGCCGCAGGGGTTTGTCGGCGCGGATGATTGCGCGCATCTTCTCTTCAATGGCGGGCAGGTCGTCCATGCCGAAGGGTTCGCGGCTCTCGGGCGCCTTCACATCGTAATAGAAGCCGTCGTCGGTTGCCGGGCCGAAGGTGATCTGCGTGCCGGGCCACAGCGCCTGCACCGCCTCGGCAAGGATGTGGGCGTAATCGTGCCGGGCGAGTTCAAGCGCGTCGGCCTCGTCCCGCGCGGTCACGAGTGCCAATTCGGCATCACCTTCGAACGGCCGGGCGAGGTCGCGCAGTTCGCCGTTCACCCGCGCCGCGAGCGCCGCCTTGGCGAGGCCCGGGCCGATCGCGGCGGCGATGTCTGCCGGGGTTGAGCCCACGGGCACTTCGCGCACCGATCCGTCGGGCAGGCTGATCTTGAGCAATTCGGTCATCGTCGCTGGTCCGTCTCGTTTGGGCGCGCCTTAGGGCAAAGGAAGGCGCACCGGAAGAGCGGTGTTGAACGTCGATCCGGTCTGGGGAGAACACCGCGCCGCCCCTGACCGGGCGGCGGGCTGCCGAGCTTAACCCGCGCGCCGCCGCCCCCGGATGGTCGTCCGGGTCGTGGTGGTGCGGGTGGTGGTCGGCTGGGCCATGGGGGTCGATATAGGCCACCGAGGGTTAAAAGTCACCCCTTGGCCAGTGGGCGATTGCCCAAAGCAAGTGAAGATAATGCATTGCCTTAGGCCCGTGCATGACTGAAGATGCGTAGCAAGGATTGGGGGCGGGGCAGTGGCGATACTCACGCGCAAGCACCTGCTTGCAGCCATGAAGGCGGGCAAGCGGATCGACGCCACGGCGTTCAAGAATGCGCCCCCTTGGCAGCAGTTGCGCGCCAACGGACCTTGGTTGAAGCCGTTCCGTGCGCCTATCCAGCGCTCCAGCATCGAAGGGCTTGGCAGTCCAGATGCGGGCAAAGCGCGGCTGGTCGGCTTCGAAGATGCCGCCGATCAGGCGCGATCGCGGCTATCGGGGGGCGCCCCAGTCGCCGTCGTCAGGCGATCCGAGCTCGAAGCGGCGATCGCTGAGGCGGCGGACATGCTGGCCGATCCCGGAGCGCGCGGCGTCACGCCGCAGCAGCGCAGCAACATGCGGCAAGGCTTGCAGATGTTGGGGGTGCACGTCGCTGGCGACACGGACAATGATACCACCACCACGCTTCGCCTTGCCAATGCCGACCTGCCGTTTTCGCTGCGCTTCATTGCCTGCAGTTTCGCGATGCCTCTTTCGCTCAGCAGCGCCGGGCTGGTCACGCTTGATCTGTCGGGTTGTGCGGTTAAGGGGATCGATGCCACCTTCCTGCGACTGTCGGGCAGCCTGCGTCTGCGACGGCTCTATTCGTCCGCGCCGCTCGATTTCACCGGCGCGCGGATTCACGGCTTTCTCGATGGAGCGGACTTGGTCTTGCAGCCCTTCGGGCGACACCCTTCGGCGCAGGCGGTCTCGCCCGAGCGAGCGATGCTTGGGCTCAATCAGGTGCAGATCGACAACGAAATCCGCCTGCAGCGCGCGCAGATCTGGGGCGGCATCACGATGCGCGGGCTTGAGGCGAAGCGATCACTCTACATGAGCGACGCGGTGGTGCTTTGCCCACTGGCTGTGCTGGAGGCGCTGGCGAAGCTTGCAGTGCTCCCTGCATCTCGCGATCCGCAGGGCGACCCGGACTACCACCTGCCTGGCCAAGGCTCCCACTCCCGCAGCCGCAACCCTTCGGACAAGTGGGGGGAGAGAACATGGGGGCGCGGGTGGCAACAAGAAATCACTCGAACGCTTAACACGATGACGCTCCGCTTCCCAGGCTGGAAGCGTCTGACGCTTCACGCCCTGCTCACCTCCAACCTGCGCGCTCGGACCAGCGCCATTCGCGGGGACGGGATCAAGATCGAGGGCAGCGTTTTCATGGAGCGCCTATGTAGCCATGGCCGCGTGCGCATGAAGTACGCGCAGATCGCGGGCGGGCTGACTCTCGCGGGAGCGCGGCTTCGTTCGACCGAGGCGCTGATGCCGACCTTCGACCAGCTCGCCTACGCCCCAGGCGACAATAAGGTAGCGCACAATATCGCGGCCTATCGGAGGCAGACCTACAATGATTTGGTCGATCCGGAAGACGCTGCTGATTCCGGGAAGGTTGCCCGCGGTGCCGACATTTATGCGCTCGACCTGCGCGAAAGCCGGATCGCGGGAGATGTCCGGATCGGCATCACCGAAGCTGACGTACCTGACGAAGCTGGCTGGAACACCCAGATCGATGGCGGCGTGGCGTTTGATCAGGCCCATTTCGACGGCGCTCTGCGGTTGGAGCGGGTGAAATTCAGGTGGTCGCTGCGCCTCCTCAAACTCAAAGATGGCGAGGCGATCGCGAACAAGGCGGCCTACCGAAGCTTCTTTAAGAGGGCCCGCAAGGCACTGAAGAGTGAACTTTGGGCGAACAGGATCCACCAGCTCACCGCGCGCGGTCTGACCACTGCCGACAGTGTCAGCCTGTGCGGCAGCCGGTCGCTCAAGGGCGCGGATTTCAGCAATGCGACGATTGGCGGGGAGCTGCTGTTCTTCAGGGACAGTGCGCACCCCGACAAAAAGAAAGAAGGCAATGATGCTACAGCGGACGTCACGAAAGATCGGACAAGGCTTAAGCTCGAGGATCCAGCTTCAGGCCTGAGCGGTGCCTCGATCCGCCTCGAGGGGACGACGATTGGTGGCGACCTACGCCTCCTCTTCGATCCTGGCCCCACCCAAGGCCCGCGCATCAGAGCGCAGCGGGTCACTGTGAGCGGCCTGCTGTCGATCATGCCGCCGGGCGAGCATGTGCCCCTGGATGCCAAAAGTCACTGCGAGGTGCTCGAAAAGATCAGGAGCGACAGGCAAAAGCACCGCGCATGGGCTGCCGAGCGCCGAAGGGTTTGGGCCGAGCAGAAGGTTTTGGAGATCCAAAAGGTCTGGGATGAGAAAATCTCTGTGTGGAAACGGGATATGCCAGGCATCGATTTCACCAATGCCACGGCGACGCTACTGGAGTTTCCCTCGTCCGCATGGCCCCGTGCCGGACGCCTGATAATCTCTGGGTTCAGCTATCAACGGGCGCTTCCGCATGGACCTCTGGCTCCCCACCGGCTTGCGGACGACAAGAACCTGAACAGCAAGACCAAGAAGCGTGAGGCGTTCTGGACAGGCTGCGCGATCGCTTTCGGCGTTCTCGGTCTAGTCGTAGTGCCGCTAATGGGGATGTACTTCGACCCGAAGACACCGATCTTGTTCAGCTCCTATCTGATGCTCGCCTTGCTGTTTGCCGCCGCGTCGCTCTACATCCTTGTCCCGCGGATGACGTCGCCGCAGTCGCTCAACATAGCGCCAATGGCGATCGAATGGCTGCAATTACAGCCACTCGAGGTGAATGCTTATCGCACCCGACACTCGCTCGGGTCCTTGATATGGCACCCAATCGGCTCGGTCAGTGGTTGGGTCAAACCCGGACTCGGCAATCTGTTCCGCTCTCTCGAACCCTATTCCATCGCCGCCGATGCGCTGCGGCGCGAAGGGCGATGGATTTCGGCCAATCTTGTCGAGCAGGAGCGGTTCCGGGTTCGCAACTGGCAGCTTTCGTGGCGCACCCATTTCCTCCAGAAGTTGAGCTTCAAGGTGGCGGACTGGATGACGGAGTATGGGTACAACTACGCCCGGATGCTGTTCGCCACGGCGCTGGTCGTCATCCTTGCGGGGATGACGGTTGAGAAGGCCGAGGACTGCGGGGCGATTGTGCCCAAGGTTCACAAGGTCAACCTGCTCCCCCCGCTCACCGCGCCGTCGAGGCCCGATCGGATGTTCTGTCCCACATTGCGCGACGGGGCCAAGAAGGTTGCTGAAGAGAGCAATCTCGATGTCATGCTGTTTGCAGTCGATACGGTGGTGCCGATCGCCGACCTAGGCGAAGTGGCCGATTGGGAGGTCAGCAAAGAGATCACCGCGCTGGGCCCGTGGTCGCCCGATCTTATTCGCAAACATGTCACCTATGCGCGCCTTCTGGGGATCTGCCATGTCCTCGGGCTGGTGCTTGCCGGCATTCTCCTGCTCGGCCTGTCGACCCGGTTCGGGCACTGGCTGTCGCGCTACGCAGACTAGTTCGCAACGCCAGCTTGCCGCTGCACTTTTCGGCGCTGATCTGCCTTGTCCTCGCCACGAAGCGTCATCCGGAGGTCGCACCGCCCGCGCCCGCATCAATGGAAAGCCTCCTTGACACAAGCCACGACTCAAATGTAAAGCGACCTTGCCATTATGCAAAAGGAGCTTTCCATGACCCGCATCCAGGAAGCGCTGTGCCTCGCTCTTGTCCTGTTCGCTCTCGCCGCACTCACGGTCTTTGAGGTCATTCCCGCAGAGATCGCGCAATATGCTCCGCTAGTGATGGCGGTGTGGATCATCCGCCGCGATCCCGGCTGCGGCCGCCGCAAGGCTGCGTAATGGCCCGCAATCCCGCCATCACCCGCTACAACACGCGCATGGCCGCGATCATGGTGGTCTATATCGCCGGGATCGTGCTCGCGAGCTGCGTGATCGACCGTGACGCGCCGCTCGGCCCGCTGACCATCACGCTCGCGCTGATCCCCGGCCTCGCCATCGTCGCTGCGATCGGTGCGATCGGGCGCTTCCTGACCGAGCTCGCTGATGAATATCTGCAGATGCTCGAGGTGAGGAAGGTCATCGTCGCCACCGGCTTCACGCTGGCGGTCACCAGCGTGTGGGGCCTGCTCGAACTCTATTCCGACAGCTTGCCCCGCCTCCCCGTTTTCTACGTCTTCCCGCTGTGGTGCGGCGGGCTGTTTGTGGGCCAGATCGCCAACTATTTCTGGGCTGGCGGGGACGATGACGATGCCGGGGTTTGCCCGTGAACAACCGCCTGCGTGTGCTGCGTGCCGAGCACGGGTGGAGCCAGCAGGATCTGGCCGACCGGCTCGGCGTCAGCCGCCAGAGCGTCAACGCCATCGAGAAGGGTCGCTATGACCCTTCGCTGCCGCTCGCCTTTTCCATCGCCGATGTTTTCGGCCTGACCATCGAAGCCATTTTCCTGAGAGATGGAGACCCCGAATGACCTTGATCCGCACTCTGCTCGCTGCCGCCGCTTCCCTTGCGGCGCTGATCGCCCCGGTTGCCGCTCACGCCGAGGATGCGCCGGCAGCGTGCCCGCCGTTCGAGGTCGTCGGCTCCGGCCCCGATCTGGTGCTGGTGCCGGGCCTCGGTTCGCCGCCCGCAGTGTGGGACGGGGTGAAGGACAGCCTTGCCAAGGATTACCGCGTCCACTTCGTCCACGTCCCGGGCTTTGCCGGACGTCCGGCCGAAGGCGATCCGGCCACGCTGTTCGCCCGCATCGAGGCGGAAATCATCCGCCATCTCGATTGCCGGAAGGTCAAGACCGCCGCCTATGCGGGCCATTCGATGGGCGGGTTTCTGGGCCTGGTGCTCGCCGCGGATCATCCCGATCGGATTTCCCGGGTGGTGGTGATCGATTCGCTGCCCTTCTACCCGCTGATCTTCGATCCCTCGCTGACGCCCGAACGCACCGGCGCGCAGGCCGAGGCGACCCGCAAGGCGCTGCTCGGCATGGACGAGGCGACTTTCGCGGGAAGCCAGCGCGCGGGCGTGCAGATGCTGGTGCGCGACCCGGCGTTTCACGAGCGGGTGGTGCAATGGTCGCTCAACTCTGACCGGGCGAGCTTTGCCGCGGCGGTCTACACCGTGATGACCAACGACATGCGCCCGCGTCTGGGCACGATCACCACCCCGGTCACCGTGCTTGCGGCGGCCAACGCCTACGTCCCGCGTGCGCAGGTCGAAAAGCTCTACACTGACGCCTATGCGGGACTTCCCGGCATAAAGCTGGTCGTCATCGAGGATAGCTATCACTTCATCATGTTCGATCAGCCCGCGGCGTTCGAAACGGCGCTGCGGGAAGGGTTGGGGGCGTAGCGCCCTTGCGGCCCTAGTTGTTCCCCCAGCCGCCGTCCGCGTGGGTTTCGCTGAAGTTGGTGGGGGCCATCGGTTTGGCCGAGCTGGTGGGCTTCGTGGAGGCGGTCGGCTTGCCCGCTTTGCCAGGATAGCCGTTGCCGTAGAAGTCATCCTCCACGCTTCGCCGCATTTCTTCGGAGGCGTTCTGATGGAGCGTCGTCTGCATGTTGGCCAAGCCTTGCGGATTGGCCGCGATCGCGGCCGCCATCTTCGCCTGCATGAGGCCCTCGTTAAAGGCGCGCCCGTCGAGGGTGGAGTCGACCTTCTCGGTCATCGCGATCTCAGCGATCTGGTTGAGGAAGGGGTCTTCCTCCAGCCCCATCAGCGCATCGCCCTTCATGAAGGCGAATGCGACGCGAACCCGCGTGCCGGGGGCCTCGGGCGCAAGGTGCGCGCGCACGTCGGCAACCCGCTCGCCGTCCATCATCAGGTCCCAGCGCACCACCGCCGGGCCGCGGCTGCGCAGCACCAGCCGGGCCTGAGCACCGGTCGCTTCATCGCCGAAGTTCAGCCCCGCCAGCCGCGCCTCTACCGCCGACGTTTCCATGGGGTAATATTCCCCCTGCTCGAAGGCACCGCTGACATAGGCGCCTCCTCCGAGAAGCGTCGCACTGCCAGCCAGCAACATCCCTCGCATCAACACCCCTCCCGCACAGATATGGGCGCAGGATAAGGTCAAGAGCTTAACGGTTTGCTTGCTCCAGTAGGCTCACACCGCCAGCTTGCCGGAGCCCTTCTCGGTGGTGAGGCGCTTTGTCCCTGCAAGCTGGGTCGAGCGTTGCTTGACCCCGGCCACGAAGCGGTATTCGGTGGCAACCCGTGCCGGGGTCAGTTCAACCATCATATAGCCGCGCTGCGCCGTGTCGGCCCACTTGAGCTGGCTGTTCTCGGCGATCAGCGAAGCGGTGAGGTCCTGCGGCTTGACGAAGGTGAGATAGCTTTCGAAGCCGGGCGAACTCACCGACTGGCCGCCGAACTCGACCCCGACAGGCGTGCCCTCGTGGGCCAGATCGAAGGCCCAGGCATTGTGCGTGTCCCCGGCCAGCACGACGAGGTTGGCATCGGCCTCGAGCGCGGCCTTGAACACCCGTGCGCGTGCGGCGGGGTAACCATCCCATGCGTCCATGTTGGAGGGGAGCCCGGCCCCGCTCGCGGCGGCAGCGGAAACGAGCCGCTTGCGCACGTAATCGGGGAGCCCCGCGCCGGCGGCTTCGGCGAAGTTCTTCGGGGTCCGAAGGTTCCCCATCAACACCTGCTGCACCAGCACCTGCCAATGGGTGCCCCCGGCGGTCGACGCGGCGAGCCCTTCGGCGAGCCAACTCTCCTGCGCCTTGCCGAGCAGCTGGCGCTCGGGGTTCGCCCATGCGCCGTCATGAAACGCGCTCAGCGCTGCTGTTAGCGCCTGCGGGTCGGTTTTCCCGGCCATCACGGTCTCAAGGCTGAACTGCTGCTCGCGTCCTTCAAGCCTGGTGTCGAGCTTGAACAGAGTGGCGAGATTCCCGATCTGATAGGTGGTGTAGACCTCGTCAGCGACCGGCATCCATTCGCGGTACGCGCGCTTTGCCGCAGCCTTGCGGACCTGCCAGTCGCCTTCAGTGGCGGATTGGTGGTTCTCTGCCCCGTCCTTCCAGCTGTCATTGGCGGTTTCGTGATCGTCCCAGACGGAGATCATCGGCAGCACCTGGTGGAGCCGCTGGCAATCGGGATCGGCGCGGTAGGTCGCATAGCGCAGGCGATAATCGGCGAGCGCGATGATCTCGGTCGCGGGCTCGAGCACGCGTTCGGCGGGGCCCTTGCCGGCATCGGGATAGGTGCCGCGCGCATATTCGTAGATATAGTCGCCCAGGTGCACTGCAAGGTCGACATCATTGGCCTCGACCGCGTGGCCATAGGCGTTGAACCACCCGAAGCCGAAGTTCGAGCAGGAAAACACCGCCAGGCGGAAGCCGGCGGTCTTGCCTTCCGGAAGCGTGCGGGTGCGGCCTACCGGCGAAGGCGTGCCGCCCGGAGCGAGAAAACGGTAGAAGTACCAGCGATCAGGTGAGAGGCCGGTGGCGATCCCCTTGGCGCACCAGTCGCGGCTCGACGAGGCGGTGACGGTGCCTTCCGCGACGGGCCGCGCGAAGTCCTCACTCTCGCTCACCTGCCAGGTCAGCGCAGTGTCGACATCGGCGACGTAGCGGGTCCAAAGCAGCACCGATGTGGCCGCGGGCTCGCCGCTGGCGACGGCATGGGTGAAGCCGGTGCCGAAGCTGTGCGCGGCGGCCGGGGTCGCGGCGAGCGCGGCCCCCGCCCCGGCGAGCGCGAACAGGCTGCGACGGGAAATCGCGGTGGCGGCGGGCTGGCCCGCGGGTTCGGTCTTGATCATGGGCAGGCGCCTATCCCTCTCCGGTTGCGCTTGCGTGACAATGCTTGCGGAGGCCCCTTTGCGCAAGGCATGAGGCGGCCATGAGCGAAATCTTGCAGCACACACTCTACGATGGCCGGCGCGTGGCCTTCCGCTACACCCCCGGTGCGGCCCCGTGCCTCGTGTTCCTCCCCGGCTACATGTCCGACATGGAAGGCAGCAAGGCTACAGCCCTGTTCGCCGAAGCGCAGGCCAAGGGCCGCGCCTGCCTGCTGCTCGATTATTCAGGCTGCGGCGCGAGCGACGGTGATTTTGCCGACGGGATGCTCTCGCGCTGGCGTGACGAGGTGCTGGCGCTGGTCGCAAGCTATGTCAGTGGGCCGGTGTTGCTGGTGGGATCGTCGATGGGCGGGTGGCTGATGCTGCTTGTGGCCGAGCACCTGAGACACCGCGTCGCGGGGATGATCGGCATCGCCGCCGCCCCTGATTTCACCCGCTGGGGCTACACCGAGCAGCAGCGCGCGCGGCTCGTGTGCGGCGAGACGATCCTCGAGCCCAACCCCTATGGTCCCGAGCCGACGCCCACCCATCCCGCCTTCTTCGCCGACGCCGAGTGCCACTTGCGGCTGGACAGCGCGATTAACATCACATCCCCGGTGCGGCTGATCCACGGCAAGGCGGATGCGGACGTGCCCTGGGAGATCTCGCTTCGTCTCAAGGCGGCGCTCACGTCGGGCGACGTTCAGGTGACGCTGATAGAGGACGGCGATCACCGCCTGTCGCGCGACAGCGACATCGCCCTGCTCAAGGCCGCCGTGGCCGAATTCTACAGATAGGCTGCCAATGTTGCCCTTGACCTCCCTGATCCTTGCCATGGCTCTCCAAGTCGGCCCCAATCCGACGGGCGGGGCCATGCCGAACGATGATCTGGTGCGCGACCGACCCGCTCGGAACGACGGGGCGGCAGCGAAGGACGCTGGGCTGACCAGCGCGTGGTTCGATACGTGCCTCGATCAGCTCGAGGATGACCCGGCGCGCGCCCACGCGATGGCGCAGATTCGCCGATCCGAGACCGCGGGCACTGATCGGGTGCTCGCCAACCTCTGCCTTGGCACCGCAGCGAGCCGGATGGGGCTGTGGATCGATGCCCGCGCCGCTTTCGCCGCAGCCCGCGCCGAGACGCCTGACGGCCAGACCCGCGCCCGCGCGCGGTTCGCGGCGCTCGCGGGCAACGCCGCGCTGGCGGGCGGGGATGCAGCGGGCGCCGAGGGCCTGCTGACGCTCGCCGAAACCGATGCCCGCACCGCGCAAGCCGCCACGCTCGAGGCCATCGCCGCAACCGACCGCGCCCGCGCGCTGGTGCTGCTGGGCCGGAGCGAGGAGGCGCGCGCGGCCCTTGAGATCGCCACCACCCGCGCGCCCGAACGCAGCGAAGGCTGGCTGCTCAAGGCCACCTTGCTGCGCCGGCTCGAACAACTCGGCGAGGCGCAGGCCGCGATCGAACGCGCTGGCAGCCTCGCCCCAAAGGACGCCGAAGTCGGGCTTGAGGCAGGGGTAATCGCGGTGCTCGCCGGGCGCGAGGATGCCGCGCGCGCAAGTTGGCGGTCGGTGATCGACCTTGCCGCAGACAGCCCCCAAGCCGCCACCGCACGCGGCTACCTTGCGCAGCTCGGCGATAGGGTGGAAGCTGCGCCAATCCCCGCACCCGCGGCCAGGCCGCCGCAACAGGAGCAGCCGCGATGACCCGTTTCTCCGTTCTCGACCTGGTTCCGGTGCGCGAGGGCGGGACGCTGTCCGAAGCCTTCGCCGCCACCGCAGATCTCGCCCGCGCCGCCGAGGCCTATGGCTGCGACCGCTTCTGGGTGGCCGAGCACCACGCGATGGATGGCATCGCGGGCGGCGCGACCTCGGTTGTGCTCGCCCATATCGGCAATGCCACGAGCCGCATCCGCATCGGATCGGGCGGGATCATGCTGCCCAACCACACCCCGTTCCAGATCGCCGAGCAATTCGGCACGCTAGATGCGCTGTTCCCGGGCCGGGTCGACCTTGGGCTTGGCCGCGCGCCAGGAGCAGGGCCGGAGCTTCAGCGGGCGCTGCGCAAGGACCTCCACCAGGCCGCGGAATATTTTCCGCAGGATGTGGTCGAACTGCGCGCGTTCCTCACCGGCGATTTCGATTTGCCAATAAAGGCGACCCCCGGCTTGGGCGCCAAGGTCGAGCTGTGGATGCTCGGCTCGAGCCTTTTCGGGGCTAGCCTCGCCGCAAAGCTCGGCCTGCCCTACGCTTTTGCCGCGCATTTCGCCCCAGACCATCTGGACGCGGCGCTGGCGGTCTATCGCCGCGACTTCCAGGCTTCTGAGGCGCTGGCCAAGCCTCACGTGATGGTTGCGATGAACGTGTTTGCCGCCGCGACCGAAGCCGAGGCGCGCCTCCTCGCGTCGAGCCAGCAGCAGAGCTTTGTGCGGCTGCGGACCGGCCAGCCCGGCAAGCTCCCCCCGCCGATCGAAGGCTATGTCGACACGCTCCCGGCGAGCGCGCAGGCGATGCTCGCCCATATCGGCCAGGCCGCAGCGGTCGGCACTCCGGCGCAGGTGCGCGCGAGTGTCGCCGCCTTCGTGGCCCGCACCGGTGCGGACGAGATCATGCTGTCTGGCGCGACTTACGATCCCGAAGCGCGGATCCGTTCGCTCGAACTGACGATCGAAGCCTGTCAGAGCGTTCCTGCGGGGTGACCCACGTAAATCTCGCGCTTGCGCCGGATGGTCGAAAGCGGGTAGTGCGACAGACACGATTAAAACAATCCGGCATAATAATATTGCTTCAAGGCAAGGCCGGAATCGCAGGATGAGCAGGAGCCTTTCATGGGGTCGAAGTCCGTCGCCGCCGCGCCATCACGCGCGCTGATCAAATCCCTCCGCCTTCAGCTCGAGGCCTCGCTGCTACCGGGCGATGCCGCCGCCGAGACAGAGGCCTTGCACGAGGCCGCGGCCTATCTCCTCACCGTCGCCGCGACCCGCGCGCCCGGCCAGGCGCTGATCCAGCTCGAATCCGCCGGGGGTGAGCGGCGTCACCTCAGGATCGCGGTCGTCAATGATGACAAACCGTTCCTCGTCGATTCGCTCGCTGCGGCCATCGCTGCGCAGGGTGTGGGGATCGACCTGCTTTTGCACCCGGTCGTGCCCGTGGAGCGCGACGCCGACGGGACGATCACGTCGCTCGGCAAGACGGCCAATGATCAGGCACGCCGCGAATCGCTGATCTATATTGAGACGCCGCGCGTCGATGCCCGCCAGCGCCGCGATCTGCTCGAGGCGCTGCAGACGACGCTCGCCGATGTCCATGCCGCGGTCGCCGACTGGCCGCAGATGCAGGCCGCGATCGGCGCCGATGCGGCGATGGTCGGGGCGGTCGACCCGGAGGTGGGCGCGCTGCTCGAATGGCTGGGCGGCGGGATGCTGACCCAGCTTGGTCACCTCACCCGGCGCCGCGACGGGCGCATCGCCGAGCGGCTTGGCATTTGCCGCGCCTCGGCGAGCGACCTGCTTGCCGAGATCAGTTACGAACGCGCCTTTGCCTGGTTTGACGGACAGGAAGCCGCGGGCACGCAAAGGCCGCTGCTGGCGATCAAGTCCAACGTTCAGTCGCGGGTCCACCGCGCAAGCCCGCTGGATCTGTTTATCGTGCCCGTCCGCGAAGGCGGCAAGATCACCGCGCTTTCGATCCACGCCGGCTTGTGGACCAGCGCCGCGATCAACGCCCGGCCCGCCGAAGTGCCGGTGCTGCGTGCGCAGGTCAGCCAGATCACACGTCGGCTTGGCTTTGATCCGCAAGGGCACAACGGCAAGGCGCTGGTGCACGCTTTCACTTCGCTGCCCAACGACCTCCTCACCGCCTTCGAATCCGAGCAGGTCGCGGACCTCGTCACCGCCAAGATGGCGCTGATCGACCGTCCGCGCCCGCGGGTCATCATGGTCCGCGCGACGCTCGAACGGCATGTCTTCGCCTTCGTGTGGCTGCCGCGCGACCAGCTTTCGACCGAGGTGCGCCACCAGATCCAGGCGATGCTGCTGCATGCGCCGGGCGCGGTATTGCTCGATTGGAACCTTGAGGTTGAGAGCAGCACGCTGGCACTGCTGCGCTTCCTCGTTGACGTGCGCTCCTGCGCCGATCTGCCCAATGATACCGCCATCGAGGCGCAGCTTGTCGACCTGCTGCGCGGCTGGAACGAGGCGGTCGCGACCCACCTTGCCGCCTTCGAGGAGGAAGGCCGCGCTGCCGCGCTCGCTGCCCGCTATGCGCCCGCCTTTCCGACCGGCTACCGCCTCACCTACGGCCCGCAGGAAGCCGCTCGCGACATCGCCAAGCTGCGCACGCTCGCGCTCGGCGAAGGCGAGGTTGGCGGCGGGGGCGAGCGTGCCGAGCGGCTGGTGCGGCTCTACCGCCTGCCCGCCGACGGGCCGCAAACGCTGCGGCTCAAGGTTTATGTGCTGAAAGGCACCCTGGCTTTGTCCGATGCAGTCCCGGCGCTCGAGAATTTCGGCTTCCGGGTGCTCTCCGAAGTGCCGACCCGCCTCGGCGATGCCTCGCTCGGCGCGATCGACGAGTTCCTGCTGACCTTGCCCGCCGGGCGCGATGCGGCGGCCATGCTCGAACGTGCTGCGCTGATCGAAGACGCGCTCGCGGAGGTGCTCAATGCGACGGCGGAGGACGATCCCTTCAACCGCCTGATCGCCGCCGCCGGGCTGACTCTGTGTGAAGCGAACTGGATGCGCGCGATCTATCGCTACTTGCGCCAGACGGGCGTGAGTTTCACGATTTATACGGTCGTCGACGCGTTGGTCGCCGCGCCGCAGGTCACCCGGGCGATGATCGAGCTGTTCGAGGCCCGCAACAATCCGGCCTTCGCAGGCAACCGCCAGGACGCCATTGCCGCTGCGCAAGGGTCCTTCACCCGCGGGCTGGCGAAAGTCACTGCGATCAACGATGATCGCTTGCTGCGCCTTTACAGGGCCGTGATCGATGCGGTGCTGCGCACCAACGCCTTTGCGCCCGCCGCTGCCGAGGCGCTGGCGTTCAAGCTCGATTCGCATCTGGTCCCGGGTCTCCCCAAACCCCTGCCCTGGCGCGAGATCTTCGTCTATTCGCGGCGCGTGGAAGGCATCCACCTGCGCTCTGGTGCGGTGGCGCGCGGGGGCCTGAGGTGGTCCGACCGGCGCGACGATTTCCGCACCGAGATTCTCGGTCTGATGAAGGCCCAGCGGGTCAAGAACGCGGTGATCGTGCCGACCGGCGCGAAGGGCGGCTTCTATCCCAAGCAGCTCCCTTCCCCTGCCATCGACCGCGAAGGCTGGGCGGCAGAGGGGCGCGCGGCCTATGAAATCTTCATCCGCACGTTGCTGTCGGTCACCGACAACATCGTCGA
>JAIYAL010000026.1 GCA_027489095.1 Erythrobacteraceae bacterium | reverse complement strand
CGCCGCGCGTTTCTTGTCCTGCGCACCCTTGCGGTGCATGATGTTCTTGAACTTGGAATGGCCTGCCATTGGACGAACTTCACCGGAATGTTGGAAATGGTGGCGCGGGCCTTACTCCGTCAGCGCCGCGCGATGCAAGGGCGCGCGTTGCGGGGGACATGAGCCTGCGGGACAGGCTGGCCGATGTGGCGGGCTTTGCGCTGCGGCCGACCTTCGTGGCGCAGCCGATGGGGTGGGGCAGAGGAGCAGCGCTCGCCTTGGTCACGGTGTTTGCTGCCGCTTACGCGCTCGACTGGCTGACGTGGCTCGGGATTGAGTGGTGGGATGCGCAGGCCGGATTTCTCCCGCTCCCCGTGAAGCGATACGAGAGCGTCGGCGAGATGGTTTTCAAGGCGCTGCTGCTCGCGCCCATTGTTGAAGAGGCACTTTTCCGAGGCTGGCTGAGCGGGCGATTGGCGGCTTTGCGCTTTGCGGCCTTCGGCTTTGCGGCGCAGGGATTGTTCCTCGCCTCGCTGTGGGCGGGCGAGGCGTGGCGGATGCCGCTCGCGCTCGGCGGGGTCTTCCTTGGCTTTGCAGGGTTGGTGATTTGGCTCGACCGGCGCGGACGCGAAACGCAGGTGCCGCGCTGGTTCACGCGGCATTTCCACTGGCTGGTGTGGGGGAGCAGCCTCGTCTTCGGGCTGATCCACGTCGGCAATTACGCGCCGATGGCAGATGTGCGCGGGGTGCTGGTGGTGACGTCACAACTTATTGGCGGGCTGGTGCTCGCCTATGTCCGCACCCGGTTAGGGCTGGGCGCGGCCATGGCCTATCATGCGGCCTACAACGTGCTTGTCTTGGTCGGCCTCTACCTCGGCGGGTAGGGGCTAGACCCGCACCGCAGTCCCGCTGGCGGACACCATCAGCATCGAACCATTGGGGCCGATCACCTCATAATCGAGATCAATCCCGACCACCGCGTTGCCGCCCATCGCGGCGGCCTCTGCCTGAAGCTCCTCGATCGCCTGCTTGCGCGCGTCGGCGAGGATGCGCTCGTAGCTGCCCGAGCGACCGCCGACGATGTCGCGGATATTGGCGAACAGATCGCGGAACAGGTTCGCGCCAACGATCACCTCACCGGTAACGATGCCGCGATATTCCTGGATCGGATGACCCTCAAGCGTCGGGGTGGTGCTGACGATGACGCCGCGCGCGTCTTTCCAGGGGGATGCCATTGCCGTGTCTCCGCTCAAAGCTGTCTTATCGAGATAACACAGCTTGCGGGAAATTCAATGACAGGTAGTCGCGCCTGTGCCTCGTCCTATGCCATGCCGAGCGCGTTCTTGTAGGTTTCGAGCAGCATGTCCTGCTCGCTCCGGTCATCGGGCTTCATCTTCCTGAGGCGCACAATCTGGCGCATGATCTTGGGATCATAGCCGACCGCCTTGGCTTCCATATAGACGTCGCGGATGTCGTCGGCGATGCCCTTCTTTTCTTCCTCGAGGCGTTCGATGCGCTCGATCAGCAGGCGCAGGCGGTCGTCGGTGGTTTCGGCCATCGGGGTCTCCATCGGAAATGAGAATCGGTTGGCTGGTGCGATAGCCAGCCTCTAGGCCCCGGTGAACAGGCGCAGGCAATTATTCCTGTGCGTTCTTCGCCACACTGGCTTCCATGCGGGCGAGTTGCTCCTCTGTGGCGGGTGACTGGCGTGTCGCCTTCCACTCTCCGCTCGGCATCCCGTGGATCAGCTCGCGCGCGGCGTCCTTGTCGCCCGGATAGCCGGCCTCGCGGATCCAGTCGGCGAGGCAGTTGCGGCAGAAGCCGGCGAGCCCCATCAGCTCGATGTTCTGGGCATCGTGGCGATGCCTCAGGTGGCGCACCAAGCGTCGGAAGGCGGCAGCGGCCTCAGCGTCGCCCAGACTGTCGAGCGGATCGGCATTGCTATTCATCGCGGCTTTTCCTTGAGTTGAAATTCGCCTGTGCCATAGGCCGGTTCACACAGGGATTGCCAGAAATGACACGACGCGATCAGTCACGGATCGACCCGCGCGGGCGCAAGGTCAAGATTCTCGCCACCATCGGCCCGGCGAGCCGCTCGCCCGAGATGCTCGAGCGATTGGTGCGGGCGGGTGCGGACGCCTTCCGCCTCAACATGAGCCACGGCACCCACGCCGATCATGAACCCGTGGTCGCCGCGATCCGCGCGCTGGAAAAGCAGTTTGCCCGCCCCATCGCGATCCTTGCCGACCTGCAAGGGCCCAAGCTGCGCGTCGGCACCTTTGCCGAGGGGCAGGCGGTGATCCGCCATTCGGGCCACTTCGTGCTCGACCGCGATCCCGCCCCCGGCGATCACAACCGCGTGTGCCTGCCGCACCCTGAACTGTTCGGGATCATGGAGCGCGGCCAGCGCCTGTTGATCAATGACGGCAAGATCCGCCTCAAGGTGCTCGAAGCCGACGAAAGCCGCATCCTGTGCAGCGCGGAAGTTGGCGGGGTGATCTCGGACCGCAAGGGCGTCAACGTCCCCGATGCCGAAGTGCCGATCCCTGCGCTGACCGAAAAGGACCGCCGCGATCTCGCCTTTGCCACCGAACAGGGAGCGGACTGGATCGCGCTCTCCTTCGTGCAGCGGCCCGAGGATATTGCCGAAGCAAGGAAGCTGATCGGCACCCACGGCACCGCGATCTGCGCCAAGATCGAAAAGCCCAAGGCGGTCGACCGGCTGGATGCGATCATCGAGATGGCCGACGGCATCATGGTCGCGCGCGGCGATCTGGGCGTGGAACTGGAACCCTACGAGGTGCCGCCGCTCCAGAAGAAGATCGTCAACATGGCGCGCGGCGCGGGCAAGCCGGTGATCGTGGCGACCCAGATGCTCGAATCCATGATCGAGAGCCCCTCGCCGACGCGCGCCGAAGTCTCGGACGTGGCGAACGCGGTCTATGACGGGGCCGATGCGGTGATGCTCTCGGCCGAAAGTGCGGCGGGCGCCTGGCCGGAAGAATCGGTGGCGATGATGGACCGGATCGCGGTGCAGGTGGAGCGGGACGAGGGCTACAAGGCGCGCGTGCGCTTCCTTGAGACGACCCCGGATGCGACCACTTCGGACGCGCTGGCGCACGCCTGCATGACCATCGCCGATACCGTGCCGATCAGCGCGATCACGGTGTTCACCATCTCGGGATCGACTGCGCGCCGCGTGGCGCGGGAACGCCCCGCGACCCCGGTGATGGTGCTCACCCCTTCGATCCGCACCGCCCGGCGGGTGGCGCTATTGTGGGGCGCCTATGCGGTGGCGACCAAGGATATCGGCAGCTTTGAAGAGATGATCGGCAAGGGCAAGCGCATGGCGCTGCGCCACAGGTTTGCCAGCGCCGGAGCCAAGCTGATCGTGCTCGCCGGGGTGCCGTTCGGAACGCCGGGGGCGACCAACCTGCTCCATGTGGTGACGGTCAGCGGCGACGAGCTCGACAAGCACAAGGGATCACCGGAAAGCTGATCAGCAGTCCGCGCTTCAGAACGACTGGCTGATCCTGAGGTTGAGCCGCGGTGTCCTGTTGCCCGTGTCGTAGCGATCCTCGGTGAGCGGCACGGCGACCTCGAAATCGAGGTCGAGATCGTCGGTAATGTCGGTGCGCAGGCCCGCCCCGCTCGAGGCGAGCGAGCTGTTGCCGAGCCCGCCGGCGAGGTTCCAAACCGTTCCCCCGTCCGCGAAGGCGTAAAGCTGCAGGTTTCGCACCGCGCCCAAAGCCTTGGGCACATCGTAGCGCAGCTCGGCGAGCCCCGCGATGCCCTGGTCGCCGACGGCTTGCGCGAAGTCGTAGCCGCGCAGGAAGTTTGTGCCGCCTAGCGCGAAGCTCTCTCCGATCAGCAACGGCGCGCTCGACAGCTGGCCGGTGGCGGCGAGCTGGAGGCTGACCTGCGGGGCAATCCCGCGACGCCAGTTCAGCCACCACGATAGCGTCGTAAAGTCAGGCTGCGCGTCGAAGCGCGAGGCAAGCGGGTCGCTGCCCTGGGTCGCACCGAGAATGGCGAGGCCCTGGCTCACCGTAGCACGGCCCTGAAGGGTGCCGCCGCCGAGCGGGCCGAAGCCGTAGAAGCCAAGCCGGGCAAGCGCGATCCGATCGTGCCGGGCGAGCTGGCCGAAGCTGTTCTGCTGCAAGTCCTGCACTTCGCCGCTCGCTTCGAGCCACAGGCTGCGGGCCTGAGAGCGCATCAGAGGGTGGCTCACGCGAATACCGCCCTGCCACGCTTTGCCGAGCAATTCGCTGCTGGCGAGATAGGCGCCGGGCTCGGTGCGTGACCACGTTCCGAACACGCCGAGGCTGGTGCCGCTTTCGCCGACGATCACGGTGTAGCGCGCGCTAAAGAAGGCAAGTTCGTTGGGGTCGAGCGGGGTGGCGGAAAAGCTGAGGTCGACCCGGTCGCGCGGGGAGATCAGGCCGTTGGCATCGACATCGATGCGTGCCCTGATCGGCCCCAGCGGCTTGGTGCCATCGGTGGCGACGAGCACGCTGCCGCCGGCGTCATTCTTTACGGCCTCGACCACCAGCACGCGGGTGTTGCCTTCGCGTTCAAAGCGGGTGGCGCGGATCCACACGCCTGGCAGGTCGTCGGCGAGCAGCACTTCGCGCTGGAGGGCGGCGAGCGTGATGGGCCGGCCGTCGGCCAGCCGCTCGAGCTGCTGGCGCAATGCGGCGTTCTGCGTGCCCACGACGCGCACGGCATCGATCCGCCCTTCGTCGACCCGCACCCGCAGCATCCGGTTCGCAAGCGCCTGCTCGGGGATCCAGGCGGTGGCGAGGATATAGCCCTCGGCTCTCATGCGCGCGGCGATGGCGTCGGCAAGCTGGACGAGTTCGGCGCGGCCGAGCGGGCGTCCGGCGAAAGGCTCGATCACCGCGGCGAAGGTCGCGCGGTCGAGCACAGTCAGCCCGTCAATGACGATCGCGCCGATATCGAGCACATCATCGCCAGCCCCGACCTTGGGCATATCGAGCACGGGAAGAACCTCGATCCGTACCTGCTCGGCAGGCCGCTCGACGCGTTCCTCGCGGGCCGCCTGTGAGGCCGGGTTAGTCCGGTCGAGCGCGTCCTGCGCCGCTAGCGGATTGGCCGCCAGCAGCATGATCGTAACCCCAAAAACGTTAACGCGCAGCAGGATTGTCAGGTCCCTTCGATGATGGGAATTGCGAGAACGCTACAAGACAAAGGTTAATCAAACCCCACGTAAGTCTTCTGTTAACCCTGTGCTTAAACCGGATGTGCGCAGTTACATTCTATTTGGCAGGCAGGGAGAAAAATTCTGCGACTTCTGTCACGCCTTATCCTGCCTGTGCTCATCCTGTTGTTCGGCGGGGGGGCTGCGTTCGCTCAAAGCGGAGCTTGGACTGTCAGCGAAGCCAAGGGCGTCGTCACGGTGATCGACGCGCGCGGGCAGCGACCAGCCAAGGCTGGCACCGAGCTCGCCGCAGGTGCGACGCTGCGCACTGACGCGCGCTCTTCTGCAGTGCTGGTGCGCGGGCGCGAATTCGTGACGCTGCGACAGAACGCGCAACTTCGCATTCCCGCCGCAGCGAAAGAGCGCGGGCTGGTGCAGATCCTGCAGGACTACGGCAGCGCGCTGTTCAACATCGGCAAGCAGCCCAACCCGCATTTCGGTGTCGACACGCCCTATCTCGCGGCGGTCGTGAAAGGCACGACCTTCATCATCACGGTGAGCGGTCAGGGCGCGACCCTGCAGGTGACCGAAGGCGCCGTCGAGGCTTCGACCCGCGATGGCGGCGTGCGCGAACTGATCCGCCCGGGTACGGTGGCGATGATCGGCGCGGTCGATCCGCTGCGCATGGTGATCGAGGGCGAAGGCACGCGGACTGTCGATTCGCCCGCGCGCGGACAAGCCGGTTCGGCGGCGGCAGTGACCCCGGAAGGCTCGACCTTCGAGGCTGGCTCTGAACCCGCCCCGGCTCCCTCCTCTGACGCGCCTGTGAGCAGCGAGGGGCGCATCGATCAGGCGATTGTCAGCACCCCGCGCGATCTTGGTCAGGTGTCGAACGGCTTTGCCGGAGGCGAGATCGCGGTGCTCGCTGCGGCTGTCGCGGCGGATAACACCGGCCGCGGCAAGGCCGCCCCGCTCGCCAACACGGGCGGCCGCAGCGATGACAGCGCGGTCTGCGCCGGCGACACCTGTGTGAGTGCGGGCAACGGCAACAGTTCGGGCACCGATAACGGTAACGGTAACGGTAACGGTAACGGTAACGGTAACGGTAACGGGAACGGGAACGGGAACGGTAACGCCAATGGGAATGGCGATAACTCGGGCACCGGTAACGGTAACGCCAATGGTCAGGGCAACGAGGACGACGACCGGGGCAACGGCGACGATAAGGACGACAACGGCGGCAACGGTAACGGCAAGGATGACGACGGCGGCAACGGCAACGGCAACGGTAAGGGCGACGACGACGGCAACGGTAAGGGCGACGACGACGGCAACGGTAAGGGCGACGACGACGGGAACGGCAACGGGAACGGCAACGGGAACGGCAACGGCAACGGGAACGGCAACGGGAACGGCAACGGCAACGGCAACGGCAATGGCAATGGCAATGGCGGCGGGACCGATAACGGCACGCCTCCGAGCACGCCACTTGATCCTCCGAGCAACCCTCCCGGCAATCCCGGAGGCGGCGGCAACAGTGGCGGGCCGGGCGTAGACAGCATGCCCCCGGGCGGCAACGGGAACGGGAACGGGAACGGGAACGGCGGCGGCAACGGCGGCAACGGCGGCAACGGCGGCAACGGCAACGGCGGTGGTGGTAACGGCGGCGGCGGCAACGGCGGCGGCGGCAACGGCGGCGGCGGCAACGGCGGTGGTGGCAACGGTGGTGGTGGCAATGCCCCCCTCGGCTCTCAGGACATGATCCTCATCCCCGCTGGCCTGGGCGCCGCAACCGCATCGATCGGGCACTGATCGCATTACCCGTCGCCCCATGTCAGTGAAACAAACACCTTCGGCCTCAATGGGCGCACTGCTGCAGCGCGAAAGCCGCAGCACCGCAGTCCTTATGGCCTGCGCGCTTGCCCTGCTGGTCACGATCGCGGCGTTGGGCGGGGCCTTCCGCAATGCCGAGAACCGCTTCAATGAAATGAGCTTCGCGCTGTTCAGCCGTTCCGCCAGCGGCCAGATCCACCTTGTCGAGATGGACGCCGCGAGCATGGCGACAATTCGGCGCTGGCCTTGGCCGCGCGATCATTATGCGCGTGTCGTCAAGGCGCTCGACGCGGCCGGCGCGCGCTCGATCAGCTTCGATGTCGATTTCTCCGGCAACGCCGATGCGCCGGGCGACCGCGCCTTCGCCGCCGCCATCGCCGCCGCCCGCACCCCCGTCGCGCTCGCGACCTTTGCCCAGAAGGCGGGCTCGGGCGATGTCCGCCAGCTCGATACGCTGCCGATCGAGATGCTCCGCAAGGACGCGCATCTCACCTCGGTCGCAGTCATGCCAGATGGCGACGGGTTCGTGCGGCGCTTGCCGATGGGCACGGTGACGCGCGACACCCCACGCCCCTCGCTGGCCGCCTTTGTCGCCGGACGGCCCGGCGTGGTCGAGCAGAGCTACCCGGTCGATTTCGCGATCGACCCCGCAACCATCCCGCGCCACAGCTTCATCGCGGTTGAGCGCGGCATGATCCCGCCCGGCAGCCTTGAGGGCAAAGACGTGATCATCGGCGCGACCGCGATTGAACAAGGCGATCGTTATCCCGTGCCAACGCAAGGGGTGATCCCCGGCGTGATCGTCCAAGCGCTCGCGGCCGAGACTCTGGTGCGCGGCGTGCCGGCCTATGGCTCCTGGCCGCTGCCATTGCTGCTCGCGGCGGGCTTGGCGCTGACCATCCTGACGGCGCGGCGCCGGCGTGCGGCGATGATCCGCACCGGGGCCTTGCTCACTGTGCTGCTGGCCACCTGGTTCGGCGCGCGTCTATTGGCCGGCATCTGGTTCGAAATCGTGCCTGCGCTTACGCTGGCCGCGGCTGCCGGAGGGATCCGTCATGTTATCCTCGTGCAGCGCATTGCCGCCAAGAAGCGTCAGGTCGATCCCGAAAGCGGCGTGCCGAACAGGCTTGCTCTTGATGTCCGCGTGGCCGCGCCGGAGGATCGTTTGTTCGTGGCGGCGCAGATCGACGAATTCGACGCGCTCAAGCTCGCCGTCGGGGGCGAGGATCTCGGGGAGCTGTTGCGCCGTATCGCCGATCGCCTGCAGGTGGCGACCGGCGTCGACACCGCCTACCGCACTGATGCGCGCACGCTGGCGTGGGTCTCGCAGCTTTCGGTCGCCGAACTGGAGACGCAGCTTGCCGGCATCCGTGCGCTGATGCGCAGTCCGTTCGAGATCGCCGGACGCAGGCTCGGCGTGTCGCTGACCTTCGGCGTCGCCGGACATGATGCGGCCGACCCCGTCGCCCAGGCCGCGCACGCCGCGAGCCTCGCGCGGCGATCCGGCAAGTTCTGGCGCCTGCATACCGCCGAGGAGGGCGAGACCGTCACGCAGCAAGTCTCGTTGCTGGGTGAGCTTGACGACGCGCTGCGCAGTGGTGCCATCACGGTGCTCTACCAGCCCAAGCTCAACCTCGAGACCCGCCGCATCGACGCGGTGGAGGCGCTGGTGCGCTGGAACCATCCCGAGCGCGGGCTTCTCCCGCCCGATTGCTTCATCCCGCTTTTCGAGGAGCGCAACCGGATCGACGACCTGACCATCGCTGTCCTTGCCCGCGCCCTCGACGACATGCGCGGCTGGTGCGAACGGGGCCTGACGATCGGGGTTGCGGTCAACATCTCAGCGGCGCTGCTGTCTTCCGAGAACTTCACCAACCGCGCGCTCGCGCTAGTCGGACGCTCGGGGGCCCCGGCGCACCGGCTGACCTTCGAGGTCACCGAAAGTGCGCAGTTCGAGGACATGGTCAAGGCGATCGCCGCCCTCGAACGCTGCCGTGCCACTGGCATCCGCATTTCGATGGACGATTACGGCACCGGGCAATCGGCGCTCAACTACCTCAAGCTGCTGCCCTTGTCGGAACTCAAGGTCGACCGGATGTTCGTAGCCCAAGCCCATGTCGACCGCGGCGATGCGATGCTGGTGCGATCGACAGTGCAGCTCGCCCACGAACTCGGGCTCAAGGTCGTGGCCGAGGGGGTCGAGGAGCCCGCGTGCCTTGCCTTCCTGGAGCAGATCGGATGCGACTACGCGCAAGGTTATCTCGTCGGGCGGCCGCTCGCTGCCGATGCGCTTGCCGATCTGGTCGCGGGCTCGCTCCCGGCCGAGGACGCCGCCGCCGCGCAGGCAGCCTGAGCACGTCCCCGCTTCTCATCGCGGCCCCGCGCTGATAGCTAGGTGGCAAGGAGCCGGGCCGCACCCGGTCGGCGACAACGGGAGATCATGTTTATGAGGACAGCAGCGATGCGTGCAGCACTGGCCGGGCTCGGGGCCATCGGCCTGTCGGGCTGCGTGGTGGCCATCGGGGACAGCGGCCCGGACCGCGCCGAAGCAGTGCCCGTGCCGCCGCCGCCCGCACCGATGGTCTGCAACGCTGCGGCGGCGCAGGGCCACATCGGCCACAGCGCGACGCAGGGCATGGGCACGGCGATCCTCAAGGACGCCGGCGCGCGCTTGCTGCGCTGGGGCCCTCCCGGCGGCGCGTGGACGAAGGATTACCGCGAAGACCGCGTGAACGTGAGCTATGACGGCAACATGAAGATCACCGAAATCACCTGCGGATGAGTGAGCGATTGAGGGCGACTTCTGGCTCTCCCTACGAGGCGACTTTCGGCTTCGCGCGGGCGGTGAGGGATGGCAACCGGATCATCGTTGCCGGCACGGGCCCGGTCGAGCCCGACGGTTCGACCACCGCCGGAAGCGCTGCCGAGCAAGCAGCCCGCTGCTGCACGATCATCGTCGCAGCGATCGAGGAGCTCGGCGGCACTGCAGCCGATGTGGTGCGCACCCGGATGCTGCTGACCGATCCTGACGATCAGGACGCGGTCGGCGCGGTTCACGCGAAATTCTTCGGCGCGGCGCCTCCGGCTGCGACCATGGCGGGGGTCGCGTGGCTGTGCCGCCCCGAATGGCGGGTCGAGATCGAAGCGGAAGCGGTGCTGGCTGGCTGATGCGGCGCGCGCTCGTCTATATCGCTGCTGGGGTAGCGGGCGCGGCGCTCGGGCTCGGAAGCGCCTTGTGGATGGCGGGTCTGTGGTCCGCGGGGCGCAACATGGCGTTCGGCGATGTCGATGTGGGCGGCTGGCGCAGCGACTTCGCGATCGGATCGAAGGCCGCCGATCCCTACACCCGCGCCCGCGTTGCCCGCCACGGCTTGCTGGCGCTGGCCAAGACCGAGGCGGTCTATTTCACCCGCTCGGTGGACGATTCAGGCGAGCCACTGCGCGAGGCGTGCCGCTATAGAATCGGCGGCGATGCGATGCCCGCGGCCTGGTGGTCGGTGACGCTCTACAATTCTGACAGCATGCTGCCAGACAACACCGACAATGCGCTCAGCATCGATGCCGAGCAGGCTGGGCCGGGGGCATGGTCGGCAGTGATCGCAGCGCAGCGGCCCGATGGCGAGACGGCGTGGATTTCGAGCCGAGGGGCGCGGGCATTCGATCTCACCCTGCGATTGTATATGCCCGAAGCATCGCTGCTCGCCGATCCTAACGCCGCTCTCGCCGCGCCGCGTATCGAGCGTTTGTCTTGCGAGGGCGGGCAATGAAGCGCTGGATCGGGCCGCTTGCCGTGCTGCTTGCCTGTGCCGCAGGGGCGCACGCGCTTACCCTCCACTACGCGCCCGCAGTGATCATGGGCCGCGCCATGGCGGTGCTTGCCGAACGGGGGGTGGCGCTCCACGCCTTTACCGCGACGCCGCGGGTCACCCCGCAGACCCAGCAGGTGGTGCGCTCCTCGCCCGATCTCTATTACGCGCTGTGCCGCTACGACCTCGGCGCGTCTGGAACCGGTCTGGCGGTGACACTGGGCGCATACCCCGCCTACCAATCGCTCGCATTCTTCGATGCGCGCACAGACAATTACGCCACGATCCGCGGCACCGGGCGGGCGGTTAGTGTCCGCCTGCTCCCGCCGGGGAGCGCGCCCGAGGCGGGCACAATCGTCAGCCCGAGCGCCAAGGGCGTGATCCTGATCCGGCGCCTCGCTCCCGATGCTGTACGCTTCGCCGCTGCGGCCGAGGCCGGAAAGGCCGATACCTGCCGCCTCGTGCGCATCACCTCCTGACGCCCGCGATCTGCTGCTTGAGGCGGGCGATCAACGCGGCAAGATCGGGTAGGGCAGCAAGCTCGGCGGCGCTCATCAGCACCGGCAGGCCCAGCCGGTCGATCGTGCGGCGCCACTCGGATTGCATGGTGAAGGCCCCATAGGTCAACGCGCACAGCGAACAGGGGTAGGTGGCGGGCGCGAGGATCTTGTGCGCCATGTCGCGGGCCGCATTCAGCACCCCGCCATCGGCGTTGTAGATGCAGATCAGGGTCGGACTAGTTCTTTTCATTCCGACAGATACGTTCGAAAACGCGCCGGAGATGTCGCTCAACCCGCCCGCCCTAGCAAATTTCCTCAAGCGAGCGCCACGTCTCTCCCTTTTCCCCCGCGCACAAGGCCGCTAGAGCACCCGGCATGCACGGACAATTCCAGCTCAACGATGACCAGCTCGCGATCCGCGAGGTCGCCCAGCGGTTCACCGCCGACGCCATCACCCCCAAAGCGGCTGAATGGGATGAGAAACACATCTTCCCGCGCGACGTGATCCAGCGCAGCGCCGAACTCGGGTTCGGGGCGATCTACGTCTCCGAACAGTCGGGCGGGATCGGCTTGGGTCGTCTGGAAGCGGCGCTGATCATGGAGGCGATGGCCTATGGCTGTCCTTCCACATCCGCGTTCATCTCGATCCATAACATGGCCGCATGGATGATCGACCGCTTCGGCGGGGAGACGGTCAAGGCGAAGTATCTTCCCAGTCTGGTGACCATGGAGCAGATTGCGAGCTACTGCCTCACGGAACCCTCGAGCGGGTCGGACGCCTCGGCGCTGCGCACCACCGCCCGGCGGGACGGCGACCACTATGTGCTCAACGGCACCAAGCAGTTCATCTCGGGCGCGGGCGCGAACGAGATCTATGTCGTGATGGTGCGCACCGGGGAGGATGGCCCCAAGGGCATCTCCTGTGTGGTGATCGAGAAGGACATGCCCGGCGTCAGCTTCGGCGCGCAGGAGAAGAAGCTCGGCTGGCACTCGCAGCCGACCGCGCAGCTGATCCTTGAGGACGTGCGTGTGCCGGTGGAGAACCTCGTGGGTGCCGAGGGCGAGGGCTTCCGCATCGCGATGATGGGCCTTGATGGAGGCCGCCTCAACATTGGCGCCTGTTCGCTGGGCGGGGCGCAGCGGTGCCTTGATGAAGCGATCAAGTACACCAAGGAACGCAGCCAGTTCGGGCAGGCGGTGGCCGATTTCCAGAACACCCAGTTCATGCTCGCCGACATGGCGACCGATCTGGAAGCGGCGCGCGCGCTGCTTTACCTTGCGGCGGCCAAGGTGACCGACAACGCGCCTGACAAGACGCGCTTTTCCGCGATGGCCAAACGGCTGGCGACCGATAATGGCAGCGCCATCGTCGACAAGGCGCTGCAGCTGTTCGGCGGCTACGGCTATCTTCAGGACTACCCGATCGAACGCTTCTGGCGCGATCTGCGCGTGCATTCGATCCTCGAAGGCACCAACCAGATCATGCGCATGGTCGTGGGCCGGGATCTCTTGCGCCAGTGACCAGCGTCCGGCTTGCCCTGACAACGCTGGTGGTGCCCGATTACGATGCGGGCATTGCCTTCTGCGTCGATGCGCTCGGCTTCGATCTGATCGAGGACAGCGATATGGGCGCTGGCAAGCGCTGGGTGGTGGTCGGCGGCAAGGATGGCGCCAGGGGTGGGGGGCGTTTGTTGATCGCCAAGGCCGCCAATGACGCCCAAATCGCTGCCATCGGCAACCAGACCGGCGGACGGGTCGGCTTTTTTGCCCACACCGATGATTTTGCAGCCACTCAGGCACGCCTCGTCGATGCAGGCGTGCAGTTTCAAGAGCAACCGCGCCATGAAGCCTATGGCACCGTTGCCGTCTTTAGCGATCCGTTTGGCAATCGCTGGGACCTGATCGAACCGAAAGTACTGTCGCAATGACCGATGACGTCCTGATCCGCACGAATGGCCCGATTGGCCATATCAGCCTTAACCGGCCCAAGGCGCTGCATGCGCTGACGCTGGAGATGTGCAATGCGATGAGTGCGGCGTTGACGGAGTGGGCCGGGGACGAAAGCATCAAGGCGATAATCCTCGATCATGACGAAGGCCGGGGCTTCTGCGCGGGCGGCGATATCGCTTTCCTGCGCGATTCGGCGCTGAATGATGGCGGCGTTTCGGGCCGCAAGTTCTTCCACGACGAATACCAGCTCAACCACCAGATGTTCACTTATGCCAAGCCGATCGTCGCTTTCATGGATGGCATCACCATGGGCGGCGGCGTGGGCATTTCGCAACCCGCCAAGTTCCGGGTGGCGACCGAGAACACCCGCTTCGCCATGCCCGAAACCGGGATCGGCCTGTTCCCGGACGTGGGCGGCGGCTGGTATCTGGCGCGGCTGGGCGGGCGGCTGGGTCAGTTCCTTGCGCTCACCGGCGCGCGGCTTGACGGGTCGGAGTGTCTTTGGACCGGCCTCGCCACCCACTATGTGCCGCACGACATGCTCGCAGACATCAAGGCGCGCATCCACGAACACCCGGATCGGATCGCTGGCATTCTGTCCGAACCGGTCGGCACGCCGCCCAAGGCGCGGATCGAGGCCAATGCGGACAAGATCGCCAAGCATTTCGCGTCTGACAGCTACGAAGACATCCTCGCCAGCCTTGAAGCTGCGATTGATGCGGGGGATGATTGGGCGGTGAAGGAGCGCGATACGCTCGGCACCAAAAGCCCGCAGACCTGCAAGGTCGCGCTGCGCCAGCTGGCGCAAAGCGCCGCGCTCACCGATTTTGTTGACAATATGCGGATGGAATACCGCATCGCCAGCCGCGTGCTGACCCGCCCCGATTTTGCCGAAGGGGTGCGCGCGGTGATTACCGACAAAACCAATGATCCCAAATGGAACCCGGCGACGCCCGAGGAGGTCGGCGAGGATCTGCTCGACGCGATCTTCGCGCCCTTGCCCGCTGATGAGGAATGGAAGCCGCTATGACGTACGAGACGATCACCGTCGAAACCGACGCCCGGGGCGCCAAGGGCGTCACTCTGCTGACGATTAACCGCCCGCAGGCGCTGAACGCATTGAATTCGAAGGTTCTGGAAGAGCTGATCGATGCCTTCGCCGCCTATCAGGCCGATGCCTCGCAGCTGTGCGCGGTCCTCACCGGCAGCGGCGACAAGGCCTTTGCCGCCGGCGCGGACATCAAGGAAATGGCCGACAAGGCGGCGGCCGATTTCTTCCTCGATGATTTCTTCAGCCCCTGGACGTCCGAGATCGTCAAGAAGACCCGCAAGCCGTGGATCGCTGCCGTGAACGGCTTTGCGCTGGGCGGCGGGTGCGAGCTTGCGATGATGGCGGACTTCATCATCGCGTCGGACAAGGCGAAGTTCGGCCAGCCCGAAATCAAGCTGGGTGTGGCCCCCGGCATGGGCGGCTCGCAGCGCCTTACCCGCGCAATCGGCAAGTCGAAGTCGATGGAAATGTGCCTCACCGGCCGGATGATGGCTGCCGAAGAGGCCGAGCGCAGCAACCTCGTCGCCCGCGTGGTGCCGCATGAGGAACTGATCGCGGAAACATTGAAGACCGCCGCCACCATCGCCGCCATGCCGCCGATGGCGACCATCGCCAACAAGGAGATGGTGAACTCGGCCTTCGAAATGACGCTCGATCAGGGGTTGATTGTCGAACGCCGGATCTTCCAGATTCTTACGGCGAGCGAGGACAAGGCCGAAGGGATGGCCGCCTTCATCGAGAAGCGCGAAGGGCAGTGGAAGGGGCGGTGATCTTCGGGCTGGGGCTGCTTGCCGCCGGCCTGTTCTTCTGTTGGCTTGCCTGGAGTCTGCGGAAGTATCGGGACGGCGGCTCGATCAGCCTGTTGGAGGCAGCCATCCTCAAAGCTACGGGCGAAGAGCCGCTACCCCGCACTAAGTTTGATAGTTGGCTGCATGATTTCCAGATGGTGATGTTTGCCCTGTTCGGCGTTCTGCTCGTCGCGGTCAGCGTTTACGGTCTTTTTGAGGAAGCGGGTCTGACATGAAAATCGCCTTTATCGGCCTCGGCAATATGGGCGGCGGGATGGCCGCGAACCTCGTGAAGGCGGGTCACGAAGTGCGCGCCTTCGATCTCAGCGAAGCCGCGCTTGCCGCCGCGCGCGATGCGGGGTGCGCGACCTTCGCCGCCGCCAAGGAGGCCTGCGCGGGCGTCGAGGCGGTCGTCTCGATGCTGCCCAATGGCGCGATCGTCAAAGCGGTCTACTGGGACGACGTGATCGGCCATGCGCCCGAAGGGGCGATCCTGCTCGACTGTTCGACCATCGATGTCGCCACCGCGCGCGAGGTGATCGAAGTGACCGAAAAGCACGGCTACCAGATGGTCGACGCGCCGGTCTCGGGCGGGATTGCCGCGGCCAATGGCGGCACGCTGACCTTCATGGTCGGCGGGTCGGACGCAGCTTTCGCCCGCGCGCAGCCGATCCTTGCCGCGATGGGCAAGGCGGTGATCCATGCGGGCGGGCCGGGCACGGGCCAGGCGGCCAAGATCTGCAACAACATGCTGCTCGCGATCCACATGATCGGCACCTGCGAAGCCTTTGCGATGGCGGACAAGCTGGGGCTCGACGCGCAGACCTTCTACGATATTTCCAGCGTTTCGAGCGGCCAGTGCTGGTCGATGACGTCCTATTGCCCGGTGCCGGGTGTGGGCCCGGTTACCCCGGCCGACAATGGATACCAGGGCGGGTTCGCGGCAGGACTGATGCTCAAGGACCTGAAGCTCGCGATGGAAGCGGCGGCAGGAGCGGGGGCTACCGTCGCGCTCGGCGAGCACGCGCGCGCGATTTACGAGGCTTTCGCCAAGGACAACGCGGCCACCGACTTTTCGGGGATCATCCGCACGCTTTAGGGGCAGCGACGCGCCGCGGGGCCGGCGAGCCGTGCCGCCGCATCGCGCTGACGAAGGGCCGCAATTCGGCAGATTTCGGCTGGGCGCTGCGGCTGTGGTTGCCCACACCGCGTCGGAGCAGCTCACCTTGCGGACCATCCTGCTCCTGATGGCAATCGTCCAGGCGTTGTTCCCTCCCCTCGTGCTGCCGGTGGTCCCATGGCGCCAGATGCCAGACGAGGCGAGCCGATGGGTCGAAATGCGTCTCGGGCGATGGATGCCTTATCTTGGATGATGTGCACTTGAACGCGGGTGCCGCCTGGCCTAACAACGGCTTGAGCAGCGAGAGCAAGCGTCGTCCGGTGCCCTGCATAGCGTGTGGATTTCCTGATGCATCGTCCCGTATCGAACCAGCCCGCTGCGCCTTCGCCCCTGCTTCCGCCTCGGCTCATGGCCCTCCGCCTGCCGGTCGACAATCGGCCCGCCACGGTGCTGATCCCGATCTTGCTGATCTTCTATTCCTTCCTCCTCCTTCCACCGGAAGCGGAATTTCAGATCTTCAGCGTACGCCTGAACGGTTACCGCTTGGCGGCGGTGCTGATGTCCATCCCGGCGCTGTGGATGACGATCCGGAACGCCAGGGGGATAAGCCTGATCGACATTGCAGTCGTCGCCATGTCGTTCTGGACCGTGCTCTCCTTCATCATGGTCTATGGCTTCGAGTTCGGCTTGGTGCGCGGACTCGGCCTCGTGATCGACGTTGGGCTGTCCTACTTCGTCGCCCGCGCGTGCATCAAGTCGCCCGACGATCTGCGCCGGTTCCTGATCCTGTGTCTGCCCGGAGTGATGTTCGCAGGCACGCTGCTCTTCGTGGAATCCCTCAGCGGCCACTTGCTGTTCCGACCCTTCGCGGCCTCCATCTTCGGCGACATGACTGCGTACGTGGCTGGCGAGGAGAGGGGGGCGACGGTTTTCAAAGAGGAACTCCGCCTCGGGATGCTGCGGGCCTACGGGCCGTTCGACCATCCGATCCTGGCCGGAACGATCATGATCGGGTTGCTCCCGCTCTACTATTTCAGCGGCCTGCGCGGATGGCCTTACCTGCTGGGCATCTTGTTCGCTTTAACCGGGATCTTTTCGATGAGTTCAGCGGCGTTCCTTGCCCTGATCATTGTCATCATCGCGATCGCGATCCACTACATCCTGCCCTATTTTGCGAAGATCTCGTGGTGGCTCGTGGTGGCTGGGGCGATCCTGCTCGGCTTCCTGGCCCACATCGTTTCAAAGAACGGGATTATCCTGGTGCTCGCGCGCGTGACCCTCACCCCGGATACCGCTTGGTACCGCATGGCTATCTGGAAGTACGGCAGCCAGAACATTGCCAAGAACCCGTGGTTCGGTCTGGGCTATGGGCAATGGGAACGTGCCAAATGGATGGTCGGAGACAGCGTCGACGCGCACTTCCTGCTACTGGCCATGCGGCATGGGCTGGTCGTTCCGATCCTGCTGCTGTTCGCGATGATCTATGGCGCGATCAGGCTGGGCCAGGTGATGAATTATGTGGAGCCCAAGGACCGGCATTTGATGCTCGGCGTGAACATCGCGATCATCATCTTTCTCATCGTCGGCCAGACGGTGAACTTCTTCGGTTCAGGCGTGGTGGTGTTGATGTTCATGGTCGCTCTTCTCGCCTCGATGGTCACTTGGGCGGAACAGCGCGTAACGGTCCAGCGAGAGCTGATAACCATGCAGATGCGGCAGATGCTCGACGCAGCTCAGCCGGCCGCGGCACCTGCGGCGTCCTGATCGCTTCGCCCGGAATCGACCGGGGTGCAGCGGCGCGTAGCTGGGCCGGCGAGCCGTGTCGCCGCCGCCGCATCGCGCTGGCGGAGAGCCTCGAGCGCGCGGGTCAGCGTCACGCAAGGGAACTCGGCCCGGCGTTCAAGCGCCATCGCGGCGATCTCGGCGAAGACCTGCGGCGGCATCACCTGCGCGCCGCGCTGGAGGAACTGTTCCTGCCACCGGGGCGCGGCGGCGATGACAGTTGCGAAGGTTTCCTGCGCGGGCCCGCGCGGCTCGCCAAAAACCTCGGGCGCAAGGGAAATCAGCAGGCTATCTGGCGTGGCTTGGCTGCGGAACAAGGCCGCGTAGCGGCGCGCGGCTTCGGGCTGGTCTCCGGCGTCTAACGCGAGGCGCAGCACCGCTTCCTGCGCCAGCGGCTCGCGCCAGCCGCGCTGCCCGGCGATCTGGATTGTGAGCCCCGCCGCCTCAAGATCCCCGGCCTTGGCCTGCGCGGCGGCGAGGATGGCGAGATTTTCGGCCGGCATCGGACGGCGCCGAACCAGCGCCTCGGCAGCCGCCAGCCCCGCGGCCGGGTCGTCCCCCTGGAGAGCGGCCACGGCAACCTGCGTCTGCGCGTAGCTGCGCAGCGGGGCGGGCACGATCGGTGCGAGGCTTGGCGTGCCTCCGGCCTCAAAGTCGAGCTGCAGAGCGGCAGTCACAGCGCCGATCCCGAGCAGCGCGGCGGTCCAGATGATGCGTCCGATCATTGCCCCTCCCCCCTGCGGTTGGCAGCGGCGCGGGCGAGCAGCAGCAGCGCAAACCCAGCAAAGGCGAGGATCGTCTGGTTGCGCAGCGGGTAATCGGTGATCGATTGCAGCGCGATGGCGAGCAGGAAGCCGCCCCCCGCCCATCCGGACCAGGCGAGCTTCGATCGCCGTGCCTGCCATGCCATCACGAGGCAGCCCACAAGCCAGAAGGCCGCCAGCGCGAGCCCGAAAAGCCCCGCCTCCATGGCAAGTTCGAGATAGTCGTTATGCGCGCGCCCAGCGTGGCGAAGGGTCACATTTTCCAGCGATTCGTCTATCTCGAACACCTCTTCGAAGGTGCCCATGCCGGCGCCTGCGGGCCAATAGCGTTGCCCCGCATAGACCGCATCGTCCCAGATAAAGCGGCGCGGATCGTCCTTGGCCTGGAACCGTTCGAGCGTTTCGCCAACCCGGCCCGGCGCAGCGATGGCGAGGCCGCCAAGCGCGGTTGCGCCCAGCGCGATCGTGCCCAGGGCGATGAGGATAGGATGGGGCCCGCGCCGACTTCCGGGTGCGGCGGAGCGGCGTTCCAGCAGCCATGCCCAGCCTTTGAGGCCGGCAAGGCCAAGCGGGATGGCAGCCAGCACAAGGCCGGTGCGTGATTTGGTCAGGACGATTCCCGTCACCAGCAGCGCGGCAATCGCGGCCCGCACCCAAGGCATGGCCGGATGGGGTCTGGGGGCGGGCAGCAGGCAGGCAAGCGTGAGGCAGAAACCGAGCCATAAGGCGGTCGAATTGCGGTTGGCGAATGTGCCGACGAGCACTGTTTCCTGATAGAAATTTCCGTAGAGCGTGAAATCGCCGCCCGGCGGTTTGAGCTGCCCGAGCCCCATCAGGATCGTCACGATGCCCAAGCCGACCACCAGCCAGCCTGCGAGCAGCAGTTGGTGGCGGGGGATCGTCCAGCCTGCCAACACCACGGCAAGCGGGGTGATGAGCGCGCTCAGCGCAAGGGCGGTGCGCTGCGGATAGACGCTCCAGGCTGTCCACCCGCCTTGTCCCGCAACCTCGAAGGAGCGGGCGGCAAGGTCATGGCCGGGCAGCGTTTTCCAGATGTATTCGGGAAGGGGGATGATCTGAACCAGCGGCAAAAGCAGCGTCAGAACGATCAGGCCCCGCAGCAGCACCGGCGAATCGCGCCAGAATTGCCGCATCGAACCGTAACGGACAACAAGCACGACCACGGCTGTCAGTTGCACGGCGAGATTGGCTAGGGCGTAAGCGAGCCCGCCCCCACCGCTGACGAAGGCGACGAGCAATAATACTGCGATCGGAACGAACGCGTATCGGTCTGCTTTGGGTTTTCCCAAGGATGGCCTCAAGAATCGCTATGCCGGAGTCGGCGGCCGCTCGGAAAAGGGCAAGAAAAAAGGGCCGGCACTTGGTGCCGACCCCACGATCCTATCAATTCAGCATCAACGGGGACGGACGCAACCGCCTGCACCCGGGGAGACGCAATTAGTAAACGGGCCGCGATTCGTATTGACGACGCCATAAATGGCGACACCAGCAGCCGTGAACCCAATGATCCCCCAGACAAGAAAACTAGAACCAGCCTTTTCGCCCTTCGCGTCGCGGCCCTTGCCGGGCGCGCTGACCGCATAGGTCGCGTTTTGGCTGCTGGTACGGGTACCGGCTTCGGCTGCCACAGGGAGAACGGCCATGCTGGAGGCCGCTGCGGCGAGCATCATGCGCGAGAGGGTCTTCATTGGTTTAATCCCCGTGTTCAAAATCTATGGGCCTATGCGTAGTGCAATGCAGCAAGGCTTGCAACCGTTTTAGCGCCGGTTGGTAAACATTCGCCTTTCGCAGGCCACAACTCGCCGAATTCCCGCAGCCTGCCGATGTTTCACGTGAAACATCGGTCAGTTGCGGGGGGCTGGAAGGGTCTAAGGGGGGTCTAGAGGGGGTCTAGGAGGGGCCTGGCATCGATGGGGAGGGGGTCTGGAGCGAGTCTGGATCCGGCCTGCCGGGCCGTGCCGATTCGGAGGCTCCCCGCGCCGCGCCTCCCGCCAGCCAGCCCCGCCAAGTTTCCCGTTGACCCGTCCAAGCCGTGCTGCAATGCAGCGCCCGGCTCACACTTCCATGGGCGGGGGCATTTGAAGCGACGATGGCAGAAGGCACCAACAGGCGCGGCATCATCCTTGCGGGCGGATCGGGCACCCGGCTTTACCCGCTGACGCGCGGCGTATCAAAGCAGCTCATGCCGATCTTCGACAAGCCGATGATCTATTACCCGCTCAGCACCCTGATGCTGGCGGGGATCCGCGACATCCTGATCATCACCACTCCCGAAGACGCCGCGCAGTTCAAACGCGTGCTCGGCGACGGATCGGATTTCGGCGTCTCGCTGTCTTACGAGGTCCAGCCCCGGCCCGAAGGCCTCGCCCAGGCCTTCCACATCGGCGCTGACTTCGTGCGCGGCGGGCCGAGCGCGCTGATCCTTGGTGACAACATCTTCTACGGCCACGGCCTGCCGGCCCTGCTCCAGAGCGCCAATGTGCGCGAGCGCGGTGCGACCGTGTTCGCCTACCGCGTCAATGATCCGCAGGCCTTTGGCGTGGTCGAGTTCGATCCGGCGGGCAAGGCCATCTCGATCGAGGAAAAGCCCGCCGTCCCCAAATCGAACTATGCGGTGACCGGGCTGTATTTCTATGACGAGACCGTGGTCGATCTGGCCCGCGACCTTGCGCCCTCGAAGCGCGGGGAGCTTGAGATTACCGATCTCAACCGCCTTTACCTTGATGCGGGCACGATGGCGGTCGAGATTATGGGGCGCGGCTTTGCGTGGCTCGATACCGGCACCCACGCCTCGCTGCTGGATGCGGCGACCTATGTGCGGATTACCGAGGAACGGCAGGGGTTGAAGATCGCCTGCCCCGAGGAGATCGCCTGGCGGCAGGGCTTCATCACCGCTGACCGCCTGCGCGAAATCGCCGAGCCGCTGCGCAAATCGGGCTACGGCGAATATCTGATCAAGCTGCTCGAACAGCCGGTCATCGCATGAATATCATCGAAACCGCCCTGCCGGGGGTGCTGATCATCGAACCGCGCGTGTTCGGCGATGCACGCGGCTTCTTCATGGAGACATGGAACGCAGGCAGCTTTGCCGCGGCCGGCCTCGACCTCACCTTCGTGCAGGACAACCACAGCCGCTCGCAAAAGGGCGTGCTGCGCGGCCTCCATTTCCAGAACCCCGGCCCGCAGGGCAAGCTGGTGCGGGTGACGAACGGCGCGGTGTTCGACGTTGCGGTCGATCTGCGGGCATCTTCGCCGACGTTTGGCCAGTGGGTGGGGGTGGAGCTGAGCGCCGCGAACAAGCGGATGTTCTGGGTGCCCGAAGGCTTTGCCCATGGTTTCCTGACGCTGGAGGATGATACCGACTTCCTCTACAAATGCACCGCGCCCTATGCCCCGCAAAGCGAGCATACGCTGGCGTGGGACGATCCGATGGTGGGGATCGCATGGCCCGATCTCGGCATGGCGCCGCTTATCTCTGACAAGGACGCGCGCGGGGCTTCGCTGGCGCAAGCAAAGGTATTCGCATGAGAGTGCTGATCACCGGCGCGAATGGCCAGCTCGGCGGGGCCTTGCAGCGCACCGCGCCCGCCTGGGCCGATATCAATGCGATTGATGTCGAGGATGTCGATCTTACCGATACCGCGATGCTCACCGCGCGGCTGGTGGTCGAGGCGCCCGATCTCATCATCAACGCCGCTGCCTATACCGCGGTCGACAAGGCCGAGAGCGATGAGGCGCTGGCCCGCGCGATCAACTCCGTAGCGGTCGCTACAATGGTCGAGGCGATGGCGTCGACGGGCGGCAAGCTGGTGCACGTCTCGACCGACTATGTCTTCGATGGCCTCTCTGCGCAGCCCTATGTGCCCTTAGCCGAGCGCAACCCCCAGTCGGCCTATGGCCGCACCAAGGCCGAAGGCGAGGATCATCTGCGCCCTGAAGACCTGCTGGTGCGCACCGCGTGGGTCTATGAAGCGGGCGGGGCGAATTTCGTGCGGACCATGATCCGGCTGATGAACGAGCGCGAGGAACTGGGCGTGGTCGCCGATCAGGTGGGCGCGCCGACCTGGGCGACGGGGTTGGCACGCACCATCTGGGGGCTGGCTGAACGGCAGGCGACCGGCACCTTCCACCACTGCGATGATGGGCGCGCAAGCTGGCACGAATTCGCCGTGGCCATCGCCGAGGAAGCCCATGCGGCAGGCCTCGTGACGCGCATCCCGACGATCAAGCCGATCACCACTGCGGATTATCCCACCCCGGCGCGGCGCCCGGCCTTCTCGCTGCTTGATTGCAGCGCCACCCGCGCCATGCTCGGCGATCAGCCGGTCGCATGGCGTGACCATCTGCGGTTGATGCTCGAAGAGGAAGCGCAGGCCGCCGGTCATCGTCGCGCAGCCGCAGGGGAAGCCTGAGATGCGCCGCCAATTGCGCAACCTCCAGACGCTGGCGCCGTGGATAAGGCCGCTCAAGTTCAACCTCTATAACCTGGGGACGCGCTGGTTCGGGTGGGGGATCGACCCTGATTTCAACATCCTGAGGCACCTCCCCCCGGTGACGCTGGCGCTGGATATCGGCGGGAACTGGGGGCAGAGCATCGAGACGATCCGGCACCTCCAGCCGGGCGCGCGGATCGTCAGCTTCGAGCCCAACCCGGTTCTCGCGCGGCGGCTCGAAACGGGTTTCGCGGCCAACCCGGCCGTGACGATCAAGGACTGTGCGCTCTCGGAAAATGCAGGAGAGATGCAGCTCCACGTGCCGAGTTATCGCAGCTTCGTTTATGATGGGCTCGCCTCGCTCAATCACGATGAGGCCCATGGTTGGCTCAACGAGACCCGCCTCGCCGGGTTCGATCCGCAGCTTTTGTCGGTTGCCTCCTACGTTGTTGCGGTGGCGCGGCTTGACGATTTTGCGCTGGCACCCGATTTCATCAAGATCGACGTGCAGGGGCACGAGCTAGCGGTGCTGCGCGGCGCGACCGCCACGCTGCGCCACCAGCCGGTGGTGATGCTGGAGGATGCTCGGCCCGAAATCGTGGCCTTTCTGGCAGAGTTCGGAATGACGCCCTTCGCGCTTGTCGGTGAGCGCCTGATTGCGGGCAAGACGGATACCAACAACACCATCTTCATGACGCGCGAACAAGCCGGGGCGACCGGTCTTGCGGCGGCGTGATTGGCGCCGACCGGGGATATGACAGGGACATGAGACACCGTGGCTAATCTGCTTGTGACCGGCGGGGCCGGCTTTATCGGCGGCAACTTCGTGCATTACTGGAACGCGAAGCATCCCCAAGACCGGGTGGTCGTGCTCGATGCGCTGACCTATGCCGGCAACCGCTCGACGCTTGAGGGGACCAAGGCCGAACTGATCGAGGGCGACATCCGCGACACCCCGCTGGTGGAAAGCCTGCTGCGCGACCACGCGATCACCACGCTCGTGCATTTCGCGGCCGAGAGCCATGTCGACCGCTCGATCAGCGGGCCCGATGCCTTCATCGACACCAATATTCTGGGCACCAACAGCCTCTTGAAGGCCGCGCGCAGCGTCTGGCTGGCGGGGAGCGGCACCGAACACCGCTTCCACCACATCTCGACCGATGAGGTGTTCGGATCGCTTGGCCCCAATGATCCGGCCTTCTCGGAAGTCACCCCTTACGCGCCCAACTCGCCCTATTCGGCCTCGAAGGCGGCGTCCGACCATCTGGTGCGTGCCTATCACCACACCTTCGGGCTGGAGGTGACGACCAGCAATTGCTCGAACAATTACGGGCCTTACCAGTATCCCGAAAAGCTGATCCCGCTGTTCCTGCTCAACGCGCTATATGGCCGGAACCTGCCGATCTACGGCGATGGGATGAACGTGCGCGACTGGCTGCATGTCGAGGACCATTGCCGCGGGATCGAAGCCTGTCTGCTCAAGGGCGTGCCGGGCGAGACCTACAATATCGGCGGCGGGGCGGAGCTGCCCAATATGGTGGTGATCGATACCATATGCGCCGAAGTTGACCGCGCCTTCGCCGAGGTGGAGGGCCTGGCCGCGCGTTATCCCGATGCGCCCGCCGCACGGGGCGAGGCGACGGCCAGCCTCAAGACCTTCGTCACCGACCGCGCTGGGCATGACCGCCGCTACGCGATCGACGAGACCAAGGCGCGCGGTGAGTTGGGATACGCCCCCGCGCACGGTTTCGAGGACGGCCTGCGCCAGACGCTGCGCTGGTATCTCGACAACGAAGCCTGGTGGCGCCCGCTGATCAAGGCGTGACGATTCCGCGTGCCATTGGTCTTCAAGGTTTTTTCATGCCCCTGATCGCGTGCGAAGCGCCGTCCAAGGTGAGGTGGCCGTAATCGAACACCATCGGAGTGCCGTCAGGCTCCACCGAGTTGCAGGCGCGACCCGTGGGGCAGAGCGTTTCGTATACCGAGTAATAGATCGCTCCTGACCGCTCGGCGACCGCGCGAACCGATCTGTCGGTGGCCTGTACGTGGGGGCTGAGAAATGCCTGCACGCTCTCCGGCTTTCCGCTCTCGATCGCCCTGGCAAGGATGACCGGGAAGGTGCCCTGATATTCCGGAACCGGACCGATAACGGTCACTTGAATATTCTTGCTCTTGAGCAAGGCTATCGTCGCTTCGAGCTTCGGCATCAGATCGGGACGCCAGCGGTCTGCCAGTACGATCCCGTCGATCCGATCGCGCACCGCAACTTCGTCGAGCACCATGTTCACCATCGCCAAACAGCCGGGATTGGACCAGCCATCCCTGACCGGCGGACAGCCGAAGTGGGTGGCCTGAAGCCAGTTGATCTCGGGGTGCGCTTTGCGCAATGCGGCGCCATACATTTCAGCATGACTGTCACCGAACAGCAGGACGTTCCGCTTATCGGGTGCGCTGGTCAGACATTGCGACTTGTCAAGAAATTCACTGGCGAACTCGATGAAGCAAGCGCTGGATATGTCCTGCTCCCGGCCGACTTCCCAACTCTTGTAGTGCTGGTAACGGCCGGCGCGTTCGGCTGCCGGGCTGACGTGCCAGATCTTCTCAGCGGTAAATGCGAGGATGAGGCAAGTCGTCACCATCAGAACCGATGCACCCGCTCCGAATGCCACCGCCTTGCGCGCAGACCACCGCCGGATGGCTTCACGCGCTGGTTGCTCGACCAGATAATATGACACCGTCGCGGCGACGAACGAGGCTGCAACCAGACCGATGGTCTCCAGCGCATCAAGTTCACCGCCCGTCGCTTCGCGATACAGGGTGATGATCGGCCAGTGCCACAGGTAGAGGGCGAAGGAAACGAGCCCGATCCATCGCAACGGCGCTATGGAAAGGGCGCGGCCAACCCGCGTGCCCTCTCCATAAGCGATGAGCAATGCCGTTCCCATGCACGGTGCGAGCGCGAAAGGGGAGGGGAACGGCAGCCAGCTCACGAGCAGGAAGATGCTTGCGACGATAAGGCCTGCGCCAGCCAGCGCAGCTGCCTCCGAGGCCCTGGGGCCGATCTTGGGTGCAGCTCCAAGCGCCAGCAATGCACCGATGAAAAGCTCCCACGCCCTGAAGGGCAAGAGGTAGAAATCCGCAGCCGGAAACTCACGGTGAACGAGAACACCTGCCACGAGAGACACGATGCTCAGCATCAATATGATGGACACCCTTCGATCGGGGAACAATTTGTTCACGATCATGAGTATGAAGGGAAAGAACACATAAAATTGTTCTTCAACGCCAAGAGACCAAGTATGAAGCAACGGACGAGACTCGGCTGCCCTTGCAAAATAATCGACCTGGCTCCAAAAATAGATGTTCGAAGCGAAGCCCGATGCGGCCGCTGCGCTATAGAAATACTCGGAGATCTCACTCGGCAGAACCAGAACAGGACCGACAAGAAATCCGAATGTGATGATAACAAACATCACAGCCGGAATTATGCGGGCAATCCTTCGCTTGTAGAAGTTCATGATCGAGAACTTGCTATCGTCAAGCTCCCCGAGGATGATGCTGGTGATCAAGAAGCCGGAGATGACAAAGAAGATGTCGACCCCGGTGTAGCCTCCGCGTAGCAAGTCCACGCCCGCATGGAACAGCATGATCGGAAGCACGGCAACTGATCTCAGGCCGTCTATGTCCTTGCGATGATGCATTGCTTCCTTATCCCTGTACTTACAAGCATGACCGAGATTTGCATTCGGCGAATGCCCTGGCCGATTACTCTAGCGAGGTGCGGCCCTCGTAGCCACGCCACCACACGCTCGGTCGCAAGACGATCGGCGCGAAAGCGCTGCGGCGCGAGCGGTGGTACCCCGAAAAGGGGCTCAGCAGCCAGCTCACCAGCCAGCGCCGGAATGCGGAAATCCAGTAGGCAGCACCGATCACGGGCACAGCGCGCCCCTGCCAGTGGCGGCGCGCGTAATGCATGAGGCCGGTGTAGAGGTAGCGCATCCGCACTGCCGAGTGGCTGTTGCCGCTGCCGACATCGTGGATGATCCGCACATCGGGGGAGAGCCACACCTCCCCGTTGATTGTCTTGAGGCGGGCGAACAGGTCGATTTCCTCGGAATAGAGCAGGAACGACGGGTCGAAACCGCCCAGTGCGTCCCACGCGGCGCGGGTGATCAGCGCGAAGCCTCCGCACAGCACGTCGACCCGGGCGGGCTCGGCGAGCTGCTCGATGCGCGCCCGCGTCTTGACTGCGGAGGTCAGCCCGAAGGCACCCTGCACGATTGCCCAGAGGGTTGGGATCTCCAGGAAATTGCCCCCGTCGAGCGTGCCGTCGGGATAGGTGGTGAGGCCGCCCCAGGCGGCGCCCGGCCGTGCGCGGGCGAAGGCGAGCAGGCGGTCGATCGCGGGGTCGACCAGCTGAGTGTCCGGGTTGAGCAGCAGCAGGTATTCGCCGCAGGCGTGCTCGGCGAGGAGGTTGTTGCCGCGCCCGAAGCCGATATTGCCCTGCCCCGGAATGATCCGCACTGTGGGGAAGTGTTCCGCCACGAAGCCCGCGGTATCGTCCTTGCCGTTATCGACCAGCAGGATCTCGTAGGTTCCGGGCTGGGTGTGCTCGATGACCGAACCGATGCAGTCGGCGATAAAACCGCGCGAATTGTAGGCGACGACGAGGATGCTGACCGCCGGAGCGTCATCGCGGGCGGCGTCGGTCATGCCGTGGGCCTTTCCTTGTCGTTCGCTTGCGGCATGCTGCGATTGCGGGTCAGGGCATCGGCAAGCGGGCGCACCGCAGCCAGTGCGCGCTCCTCCACGAGGGTCCAGGAGAGGAACGCCAGAACCAGCGTCACTGGAAGTGCAAGGGCCATGTTGGCGAGCGGGGTCATGCCGGGCAACAGGAACACAAGCGCCTGTTGCACCGGGAAGGCGTAGATGTAGACCCCGTAGGAATAGTCCCCCAGCCGGTTGTATGCGAGCAGCGGCCCCTTGGGCACGAAGCCGAACCACAGCGCCGAATAGACCAGCGCCAGAACGATCCAGCTCGTCATCATCGCGCCCGGCGCAAACAGCGGCACGGGCAGCCAGAGCGCCAGCGCAACCCAGCCGGAAAGCGGCAGGTGGGCGCGCCAGACATAGGCGAAGGTGCCGAGCATGAAGGGGAAGGCGAGCTGGGCGAGCAGCACGATCCTGAGCGGCACGCGTCCCGCCGCGATCCCGTCCGGCGCGTTGATCATCGGGACCGCGACCTGGATCGCGGCAACCGCGAGCAACACAGCCAGCGCCAGCCAGCGCTGCCGCAGGACGCCCAGGAGGCCGATCGCTACCACCCCGCCATAGCAGGCGACTTCGTAGAAAAGGGTCCAAAGGCTGCCATTGATCGGCGGGCCGTAGGGGTTTTTCTCGAACACTCCGGGCAGCGCGAATTGCGGGCTGTAGAGCGCAAGATTGGCGGGAATGTAGGTCCATGTCTCCACCCGGGCGAAGAAATCGGCCAAGGGCAGCCGGGTGAAGCAAGCGCCCGCGACAATCGTCAGCGCCAGCATCACCGCCAGCGCGGGAAACAGCCGTAGCACCCGCGCGAGCGCGAAGCGCGCCATGCTCTGCCGCCGGTCGAAGCTGCGCGCGATGAGCAGGCCGGAGATGCCAAAGAACACCGCCACTGCCAGTTCGCCGCCGGTCGCGCCGGACAGGGCTTGCAGCGGGTCCGCGCGGCCGGTGATCGGGTGGGCGTGGCTAATCAGCACCGCTGCGGCTGCAACCATGCGGACGAGGTTGAGGTTGTTTTCGCGGCCCGGCAGTACGGCCTCAAGCCTAGGGCTGTTGAGCTGCATCGGGTTCTTCCTTGCTCATCCTGCATGCACCGCAATCGAGGACATTTGAAAGCCGAGAGCGAAGCACGCGGCGGAATTGCTCGCGTCGCGCCATTAGCTCACTTCGCAGGCCTGCGGGCGATGAAGATCAGCAGCTCGGCATTGTCCTGCGTCTCGGACGGCGCCCCGGCAATCGCCTCCTGCATCGCCGTTCGTTCGCCCTCCGGCGCGGCGGCGAGCGATTCCCCCCATAGCAGGCTCCGCGCGGCGGGATCGATCACCTGGCGTTCGACGACGAAGCCGGCATCCTCCAAAGCCTGCACGAGCGCGGGTCGGGTCGGTAGCGCGAAATGCCGCGGCACCTCGAGCCCGCGCCAGGTGCCGCCGAAGATTGCAAGGCCGGTCGCGCCCGCATTCGGCAGCTCGACATAGAGCGCGCCGCCGGGCTTCAGCCACCCGAACAGCCGCCGCAGCAGAGCGACGGGATCGGGCACGTGCTCTAGGACATGGGCGAGGGTAATGTAGTCGAACTCGCTGTCCCACCTCTCGTCGGTGATGGTTGCCGTATCCTCGACATGCACGCCCTGGTCGGCGAGGGCGGACAGGAGGTGGGGGTCATATTCGACCCCGTAGAACTGGAAAGGCAGGCCGCGCAGCTGGCGGAAGAAGCGGCCGCCGCCGCAGCCGTAATCGAGCACCTTGGCAGGCGGCGGCGGAACGAAGCGCAGCTCCTTGTCGAGCCCCGCAGTATCGTAACCGATTGCTGCCAGACCGAGGCCGACCAGCCGGTCGAGCGGGCTCGCCACGCCGGGGAACAGGCTGCGGTAATAGGCGGCCCTGATCCATTCGCGCCAAGCAGGCGGCGCGACAGTCGGGTCGGCGTGCTCGGTATGGGTGTGGTAGCCGCTGTAGGCCCTGACCAGCCGCTCGCCGACCGGACGAAGCGGCAGCCATAGCGAGCCGCACGCGCGGCAGCGTTGGATGGCGAAGCTGCCCGGATCGGCGTGGAAGTAGAGGTCGCCAACGCCGCTCAACGCCAGCTCGGCCGCCGTGCTACCGCACATCAGGCAGGCGGCGCATTCCTCGAGCCCGTCATCGCGGAAGGGGACGGCGCAAGCGTCATTGGTCACAATGTCCTGCATATGATTGGTGACCGGTCCGGGTGTCTTGAAGAAAGATGTGTTGCAGCGTCCCACACGTGCCAGAACGCGGTCTTTGCGCTTACCGTTTTGCAGTTGCGAAATGTTCCTCGCACAGGCAAGAGCGCCGGGCAAGTCATTTGACCGGCCATAGCGGGGCATACCAAGTTGAACGCGATTACCGGGTCAGCGGCCCGCTCCAGAAGCACCCGCGAATGGCCCGGCGGCACGCGGATGTCCGGTGCCGGACAGGCTCCGGCGGGCCGCTAATGGCACTCGCGAAGAATTCGATCTACAATCTCGCTACACCGGTCATCGCCGTCGTGGTGACGATCGCTACGGTACCGCTGTTCCTCAAGCTGATCGGCGCGGAACGTTACGGCGCACTGCTGCTCGCCTTCGTGCTGCTCGGCTATTTCGGCCAGGCCGATTTCGGGCTCGGGCGCGCGCTAACCCAGCGCCTCTCGTCGATGACCGACGCGAATGCCGAGGAACGCGCCAGCGTGGTATGGTCCGCGATCGCCGGGGCCAGCGTCATCTCGCTGCTCGGCGCCGTGCTGATCTACTTTGGCGCAGATTACTTCTTCCGGACGTCGTTCGATGCAAGCCCGGCGCTGCGCGCGGAGGTTCTCTCGGGCACATGGCTGTTCGCGTTGTGCGTGCCGGTCATCATGCTCACAGGCGTCACCTCGGGCGCGCTCGGCGGCGTGGAGCGGTTCGGGATGAATGCGGTCGGGACGACCACGGGCAACGTTCTGTCGCAGACGCTGCCGCTCGCCGTGGCAGCGTTCTGGTCGAACCATTTCACCTGGGTGCTCGGCGCCGCAATGCTCGGGCGGCTTCTGGGACTTGCGCCGATCGCGGTGAGCATGGCGCTCGTGTTCCTGCGCGGCCAGAGGTTCAATCCCGCGATGGCTGAACTCATGCGTCTGTTCTCCTTCGGCAAGTGGGTGATGCTCAGCGCGGTCGTCGGACCGTTCCTGACAATGGCCGACCGGCTGGTGATCGGCGCGGTCCTAGGGGCGACAGCGGTTGTTGCCTATACCGTCCCGGTCCAGATCACGATGCGTTCGGTGATGTTCCCGATGGCGATCATTCAGGCGCTGTTCCCGCGCCTTGCAGCTCAGGACGAGCACGAGTCCCTGCGGCTCGGCAAGTCCGCAGTGGTTCTGGTCGGCCAGCTGTTCGGCTTCATTGTGATCGGCGTCATTTGCCTTGCAGAACCGCTGCTGCGGCTGTGGCTTGGCGCGCAGCTCGATCCGCGCTCGATCCCGTTGGCGCAGATAAGCATCGTCGGCTTCTGGATCAGCGGGCTGGCCAACGTTCCCATCGCTCTGATCCACGCCCGCGGCAATCCGCGCTTCACTGCGGTGCTGCATGTGGTCCAGCTGCCGATCTATGCACTCCTCCTTTACGGCCTCGGCATCGCCTACGGTCTCAACGGCGTGGCTGTGGCAATGGTGCTGCGCTTCATCATCGACGGTGTGCCGATCTTTTACAAGGCGGGCTTCATCAGTCGCGATGTCATGGGGCGTCTTGCTGGCCCGGCCTTGCTGATCGGACTGGCGCTGGCCGCGACCCCGTGGATGCGTGACTGGATCCCGGCGCTTCTCGGGGCGACCCTGTTCTGCCTCGCTCTCCTCGCGGTGACATTGCGCCAGATGCCCGAGGAAGCGCAGCACTGGGTGAAGGCGCGCCTGCGGCGCTGACCTCGCTCTGCCGCGGCTGATCCGTACTTGAACGAGGGCGCACCGTGGCTTAACATGAAGCCCAAGCGGTGGGCAGGTGCCATGCGCAGACCCCGCCCTGCATGTAGGAACCTCCGATGCCTTATCTCGCGCCGAGCCTGACAGCTGCGCCCCGCCCGGTTCGGCGGAGCGTGCCCGACGCCGCCCGGCCGATCGTGGCGCTCATTCCGCTCCTGATCGTTTTCTACGCCTTCATCCTGGCACCGCCCGAGACCGAGTTCAGCCTCTTCGGCGTGCGTTTCTACGGGTATCGCCTGGGCGTGCTTCTGGGCTCGATCCCAGCACTCTGGATGACCATTAAAGACACGCGAGGCTTCCTGAACCGCATCGACATGGGCTTTGCCGTGATGATGTTCTGGATCATCCTGTCTTTCATGGTTCATTACGGCCTGGAGCAGGGATTCATTCGCGCTGTCGGCATCGTGCTCGACTACGGGGGCTCCTATTTCGTCGCGCGTGCATGTATCGTCACGCCTAACGACTTGCGTCGTTTCCTCATCCTGATGATGCCCGGGCTTCTCTATGCAGGGATCATCATGGCCGTGGAAAGCGTTTCCGGACAGCTGCTTATCCGGCCCATGGCAGCGTCGCTCTTCGGCAACATGAGCAAGTATTCGGCCGGGGAAGCGGTCGGCCAGCTGACGCTCATGAGCGAAACCCGCCTCGGTCTGTTGCGAGCCTACGGTCCCTTCGATCACCCCATTCTGGGCGGAACGATCATGACCGGCTTCCTTCCCCTGTACTACTATAGCGGGCTACGCGGCTGGCCCTTGATCGGTGGGGTGATCGCATCGCTTCTTGGGCTATTCTCCTTGAGTTCCGCGGCTTTCATGGGGGTGATGCTCATGTTTGCAGCGATCGCCATTAACCACGCGCTTCCCTATATCCCCAAGATGTCTTGGTGGAAGGTGATCGCCCTCATGTCGTCGGTCCTGTTGGTCCTGCAGCTGTCCGCAAAGAACGGCATCGTGCAGGTCATCGCACGCCTGACTTTCGCGCCGGAAACGGCGTATTACAGGATGGCGATCTGGGAACACGGCATTTTGAATATCAAGAACAATCCGCTGTTCGGCTTGGGCTATGCGCAATGGGAGCGACCGATCTGGATGGTGTCGGAAAGCATCGACGCGCACTTCCTGCTTCTCGGGGTGCGCCATGGGCTGCTGGTTCCGGTCGTGCTTTTGGCGGGGATCTGTTTCGGGATGATTAAGGTCGGGCAGCTCATGAATGGCTTCGATGCGCAAAACCGCAGGTTGCTGCTCGGCATGAATATGGCGGTTTTCGTCTACCTGCTTATCGCCCAGACTGTTACCTTCCACAGCGCAGGTGCGGTGGTATTCATGTCATTCGTGGGGTTCCTCGCGTCGCTTCAAAGCTGGGCCGAATATCGGGCCGCGGCAGATCGGCAGCGCGCGCTGATGCAGACGCGCGCCATGCTCTATGCCAAGCACGTCGCTACCGCATCGGCGGCTGCTTAACCTTTTGCAAGATCATGCAGCGCCAGGCAAAGGCACCGCTGTTGTGCCTCTGCCTGGCGCTGATGTGCTCCGCCCCCCGGGGACCAACCAGGGGCGCCCGGAGCGCTGTCCAGCCCAT
>JAIYAL010000008.1 GCA_027489095.1 Erythrobacteraceae bacterium | reverse complement strand
GCGCATCGCGGCCCAAGAGGTTCTGGGTGCGGCAGACCATGTCCTTGAGGATGTGGTTGAGCGCGTGCCCGATATGCATGTCGCCATTGGCATAGGGCGGGCCATCGTGGAGGATGAACTTCTCGCGGCCCCGGCGCGCGGTGCGCAGCTGGTCGTAAAGACCCTCCTGCTCCCAGCGCGCGGCAATGCCCGGCTCCTTCTGCGGGAGGCCGGCCTTCATCGGGAAATCGGTCTTCGGAAGGAAGACGGTGTCCCTGTAATCGCGCTGTGCGGTATCGTCAGTCATCGGACGAGGCGCTTAGAAGCCGCCGCGCCTCGGCGCAATCCTTGTCCATCTGTTCGATGAGGGCCTCAAGGCTGTCAAACTTCGCCTCGCCGCGCAGGTAGTGGTGGAAGGCCACCTCGATCTCCTGACCATAGAGATCGCCGGCAAAGTCGAAGAAAAACGGCTCAAGCAGCTCCTTGGGCGGTTCGAACTGCGGGCGGATGCCGATATTGGCCGCGCCTTGCAGCACCTCGCCCGTCGCCAGAATGCGGCCCGTCACGGCGTAGATGCCGTATTTGGGGCGCAGGTAATTCTCGACGCCAAGGTTGGCGGTGGGATAGCCGATCACCCGGCCCCGCTTGTCGCCGTGTTCGACAATCCCGCGGATCGCGAAGGGCCGGGTGAGCAGCCGCGCGGCAAGCTGCGGGTCGCCCTCACGCAGCGCGGTGCGGATGCGGCTGGAGGAGACCACCTCCTCACCTTCGCTGACCGCCTCGACCACGCGCGATTGCAGGCCCAGCGCCCCGCCGAGCGTGCGCAGCACCTCGACATTGCCCTTGGCGCCCTTGCCGAAGGTGAAGTCGCCCCCCGTCACCACCCCATGCGCGCCAAAGCGCGTCAGAAGGATGGCGCGGATGAAATCCTCCGCGCTGGTGCCCGCCAGCTCGGCATCGAAGTGGAACACCAGCATCGCGGTCGCGCCGGCGGCGAGGTAGAGCTCCTGCCGCTGTTCGAGCGTCGTCAGCTTGAAGGGCGGCACATCGGGGCGGAAGAAGCACACCGGGTGCGGATCGAAGGTGGCGATGATCGAGGGGCGGCCCTCGGATTGCGCCCAGCGGATCGCCTCGCCCGCAACGGCCTGGTGGCCGCGGTGGAACCCATCGAAATTGCCGAGCGCGATGATCGCGCCGCGCAGGGCCTCGGGAACGGGATCGCGGTGATCGAGCCAGCGCATCAATCGGCGTCCCGGCGATAGGTGATGAACGAGAACGCGGGATAGTCACCTTGCGCGCCATGATCCTCGCGCGCTGCCTCGTGCCATTCGGGGCCGAGCGGCGGCACGAAGGTGTCACCCTCGTAATCGGCGTGGATCTCGGTGAGTTCGACGCGGGTGGCGCGCGGCAGGAACAGCGCGAACACCGCCGCGCCGCCGATGATCGCGATGGTCTCGCCCCCCGCCAGCTCCAGCGCCTGCTCGGGCGTGTCGGCGACCTCGGCCCCGGCAGCGACCCACGCAGCGTCGCGGGAGAGGACGATGTGGCGGCGGCCGGGGAGCAGGCCCGGCAGGCTCTCGAAGGTCTTTCGGCCCATGATCATCGGCTTGCCAAGCGTCAAGGCTTTGAAATGCTTGAGATCGGCAGGCAGCCGCCACGGCAGGTCGCCGTCCAGGCCGATCGCGCCATTGGCGGCGCGGGCGTAAATCAGCACAATCTCATGACTCATTTCAGGGCGTGCCCCACGCGGGTGATGTGGCCCATCTTGCGCCCCTCGCGCGCCTCGCGCTTGCCGTAGAGGTGGAGGTGCGGCTCGCCGGGTTCAGCGAGGATCGTGTGGGCTTGGAGCGCTTCCTCGCCGACGATGTTGCGCATCTCGATGCTGCTGAAGCGGGTCTTGGTGCCGCCCAGCGGCAGGCCGCAGATCGCGCGGATGTGGTTTTCGAACTGGCTGGTGGCCGCGCCCTCGATCGTCCAGTGGCCCGAATTGTGCACCCGCGGCGCCATCTCGTTGAACACTGGGCCTTCGCGGGTGGCGAAGAATTCCAGTGTCAGGACACCGACATAGCGCAGCTCCGCGGCGACCTTGGCGGCGAGTTCACGCGCTGCGGGGACCTGCGCCTCCACCACCGCACCCGCCGGCAGGAGCGAGCGGGCAAGCATCCCGCCCTCGTGCAGGTTCGCGGTGGAATCCCAGAACTTCACGCTACCGTCCTGCCCGCGCACGAGGATCACCGAGAACTCGGTCTCGTAGGTGACGAAGCCTTCGTAGACGCAGGGCACACCGGGCAGGCGGATGCCGCTCGCTTCCATTTCGGAGCGCACCCGCCACTGGCCCTTGCCGTCATAGCCTTCGCGCGCGGTCTTGAGGATGCCGGGGGTGCCGATCCGGATGAGGGCAGCGGCGAAGTCCTCGTCGGTTTCGACCCGGGCATAGGGCGCAGGCGATCCGCCCAGCGAAGCGGCGAAATGTTTCTCGTGAAACCTGTCCTGCGCGACCTCCAGCGCCTTCACCGGGCAGGCTAACAGGGGGCTGGGGAGGGCCTGAACCGTGCTGACGGGCACATTCTCGAACTCCCAGGTCACCACGTCGCAGGCCGCTGCGAAGGCGCTGAGCGCCTCGGCGTTGTTCCAATCGGCAGTGATGAAGCCCGAACAGGCATCGGCCGCGACATTGTCGCCCTCGGGCGCGAAGCCGATCACGCGGTAGCCCAGCTGCAACGCGGCGACCGCCATCATCCGGCCGAGCTGCCCGCCGCCCAGAATGCCGATTGTGGAGCCGGGGGGCAGCATCAGTTTTCCGGCACTTCGCCCACAGCCGCGCTTTTGGCCGCGCGCCAGTCCTGCAGGCGCTCGGAAAGGCTCTCGTCGCCGAGCGCGAGGATCGCTGCAGCCAACAGGCCCGCGTTCTTCGCCCCGGCCTCGCCGATCGCCAGCGTGCCGACGGGCACGCCGCCCGGCATCTGCACGATCGAGAGCAGGCTATCCATGCCGGAGAGGGCCTTCGACTGCACCGGCACGCCCAGCACCGGCAGGTGCGTCATGCTGGCGATCATGCCGGGGAGATGCGCTGCGCCGCCTGCGCCTGCGATGATCACGCTGAACCCCTCGCCCTCCGCCCCCTTGGCAAAGGCCACCATCCGGTCAGGCGTGCGGTGAGCCGAGACAATCCGCGCCTCGTAGGGCACTTCCAGCTCGTCCAGCACATCGGCGGCGGCCTTCATCGTCGGCCAGTCCGACTGGCTGCCCATCACGATACCGACCCTGCCCCCGGTGGCTTCCATCATGCGTCCTTCAGATAGTACCGCGCGCCGGGCACCATATCGGCGCCGAAGTCATAGATGATCGGCTGGCCGGTGGGAATCTCGAGATCGGTGATATCGTCGTCCGAGATGCCGGACAGGTGCTTCACCAGCGCACGCAGGCTGTTGCCGTGGGCGGCGATGATCACCGTCTCGCCGCGCGTCAGCACCGGGAGGATCGCGCTTTCCCAATAGGGCAGCACGCGTTCAATGGTGAGCTTGAGGCTTTCGGTGCTGGGAATGGCGATCCCGGCATAGCGCGGGTCGGCGGCGAGATCGAAGGCGCTCCCCGCCTCCAGCACCGGCGGTGGAATGTCGAAGCTGCGGCGCCAGATGTGCACCTGGTCATCGCCGTGGCGCGCGGCGGTCTCGGCCTTGTCGAGCCCGGTCAGCCCGCCATAGTGCCGCTCGTTCAAGCGCCAGTCCTTGATCTCCGGGATCCACAGGCGGTGGGCGGCTTCCAGCGCGAGGTGCAGCGTCTTGATCGCGCGCGTCTGGAGCGAGGTGAAGGCGTAGGAGGGCAGCACGCCCTTGTCCTTCATCAGCGCGCCCGCCGCGGTGGCCTCGGCCACACCCTTTTCGGTGAGGTCCACATCCCACCAGCCGGTGAAGCGGTTTTCGAGGTTCCACTGGCTCTGGCCGTGGCGGACGAGGATGAGCTTGGGCATTGTGGCTCCGGCAATTCGTCGGGAGCGGCCTGCGTTAGCTTTCGGAAAGCGGATTGGGAAGGGGCTGCGTTCCGTCCGAATCGCCCATTGCGCGGGCCTGCACCTTCCGGCGCCGCAGGTTCTCGCGCAGCTTGGCCGCCAGACGCTCCTCGCGGGCCGCCGCTGGGGACATATTCTTGCCGGGGTCTTCACTCATGCGAAACGCCTTGCAGATTAGAGGCGCGGCCATCAACCCCCGCGCTCATGCAGCGAAGCGATAGCGCAACAAGAACGTTGACAATGGGTGGCCCCGCGACAATAGGGCGCGCCTTATCCGGCGCTGCTGTAGCTCAGTGGTAGAGCGCACCCTTGGTAAGGGTGAGGTCGGGAGTTCAATCCTCCCCAGCAGCACCATCTTCGCCCCAGCGGG
>JAIYAL010000189.1 GCA_027489095.1 Erythrobacteraceae bacterium | reverse complement strand
ATCGTCGGCCTGCCCAACGTGGGCAAGTCCACTCTGTTCAATGCGCTCACCGAAACGCAGGCGGCGCAGGCGGCGAACTATCCCTTCTGCACCATCGAGCCCAATGTCGGCCAGGTCGCTGTGCCTGACGAGCGCCTCCAGAAAATCGCGGCCATCGCCAAGAGCGCCAAGATCATCGAGACGCAATTGGGCTTCGTCGACATCGCGGGCCTCGTGAAAGGCGCGAGCAAGGGCGAAGGGCTCGGCAACCAGTTCCTCGGCAATATCCGCGAGGTGGATGCCATCGTCCATGTGCTGCGCTGCTTCGAGGATGACGATATCCAGCATGTCGCCAACAAGGTCGATCCGATTGCGGATGCCGAAGTGGTCGAGACCGAGCTGATGCTTTCGGACCTTGAAAGCCTCGAAAAGCGCGTCCCCGCCGCCGTGAAGCGCGGGGCTGCGGGTGACAAGGAAGCAAAGGCCATGGCGAGCGTGCTCGGCCAGGCCTTGGAACTGCTGCGCGAAGGCAAGCCTGCGCGCCTTACTGTGCCGGGTGACGACGAGGAGGATCGCTTGTTCAAGCAGGCTCAACTCCTCACCGCCAAGCCCGTGCTCTATGTCTGCAACGTCGCCGAGGAAGACGCTGCGACCGGCAATGCTTTTTCGGAAAAGGTCTTCGCCAAGGCGGCAGCCGAAGGCGCTGAAGCGGTGGTGGTCTCCGCCGCGATCGAGGCCGAACTGGTCGCGATGCCGATGGAAGACCGGGGCGAGTTTCTCGAAGCCCTCGGCCTTACCGAAAGCGGCCTCGCCCGCGTGATCCGGGCCGGCTACAAGCTGCTCGGCCTCAAGACCTTCTTCACCGCCGGCCCCAAGGAATCGCGCGCCTGGACTTTTCCGGCGGGCGCCAAGGCACCGCAGGCTGCAGGCGAGATCCACTCGGACTTCGAGCGCGGCTTCATCCGCGCTGAAACCATCGCTTACGAGGACTACGTGACCCTCGGCGGCGAAGCGGGCGCGAAGGAAGCGGGCAAGCTCCGGCAGGAAGGCAAGGAATATGTTGTGCAGGACGGCGACGTACTGCTCTTCAAGTTCAACGTCTGAGGCCGTCTCACCGTTGTAGCCCAACGCGCATAAGGCCCCATCGATGCGACTGATCCTGCTCATTGCCGCCCTCGTGCTCACCCCTTTCGCCGCCTCGGCGAAGGAGGCCCAGCGTCCCGTCACGGTGCTGATCGGGATCGACGGGTTCCGCGCCGACTATCTGGATCGCGGTGTCACCCCGCGCTTGTCGTCGCTGGCCAAGGACGGCGCGACCGGCCCGATGCGGCCGAGCTTCCCGACCAAGACCTTCCCCAACCACTATGCCCTCGTCACCGGCAAGCGCCCTGACCGCAACGGTATCGTCGGCAATTCGATGATCGACCCGCGACGCCCGGGGGTCATGTTCAGCCTCGGCAATGCTGGGCAGGCGCTCGATCCTTTCTGGTGGAGCGAGGCCGAGCCCTTGTGGATCACCGCCGAGCGCGCCGGGATTCGCACCGCGACGATGTTCTGGCCGGGAAGCGAAGTCGCCTTTGGCGGCACGCGCCCGAGCGACTGGCTGCGCTACGATCAGAACGTCAGCAATGTGCAGCGGGTGAACACGCTTATCGACTGGCTGCGCCGTCCTGCCGCGATCCGTCCCGGCTTCGCGACAATCTATTTCGACACGGTTGACACGGTCGGCCACCGCTTCGGCCCCGACAGTCCAGAAGTGAACGCCGCGCTCGCCGAAGTCGATGCGCGGATCGGCGAGCTGGTAGACGGCGCGGCGAAGCTTGGTGTGCCGCTTAACCTCGTGATCGTCGCAGATCATGGCATGCGCGCGACCGATGATGCCCGCGTCATCCAGCTCGACACGCTTGTGGACCGGGCAAGCTACATCGCGGTCGAAACCGGGCCCTATGCCGCGATCGAGCCCATCACCGGCACCGACGACCGCGTGGCAAAGGCGCTGCTGGTGCCGCACGAGCACATGACCTGCACCCGCAAGGACAACCTCCCCGAGCGCCTCCACTGGGGCAGCAACCCGCGCGTCGCCGCGATCATCTGCATCGCCGAGGCCGGTTGGACGATCCTCTCGGGCCCGCCGCAGTATCCGGTAAAGGGCGGCGCGCACGGCTACGACAATGCCGATCCGGAGATGTTGGCGCTGTTCATCGCTCGCGGACCTGCGTTCGCGAAGGGCGCGAAGCTTGAGGTGTTCGATAACGTCGCGGTGGCAGCGCTGCTGCGCGCGGCGCTGGGCTTGCCCGAGGATGCGGATGCTGACGGGAAGTTGGCGGATGTGCGGGCTGCGTTGAAGTAGGCTCGCCTTCGTCATCCCAGCGAAAGCTGGGACTTATAGCGGCAAGCACTGCATTACGGTGCCCTAGGCCCCAGCTTTCGCTGGGGTGACGTCATTTACCGCCGCGTGCGAGGATGCGCTTGCCCTCCCGCAAGGCGTCTTCGATAGTCCCAAAGATGCCGTCGCGCGGTTCTGCCCAGATCTGCCAGAAAGGCTCCCAATGCGCATCACAGGGAAAGCGAACGATCTCCGGGTTCCACTCGTCCCCTGCTGCGTAGCTTCTTACGCGCTCTTCAACGAGCATGTAGCGGAAGTCCGCGCGATCATAGACAACAAGTCGGAGCTTGCCGTCCGCCGATAAAAGTTCGCAACATCGGTCTCTTGGAGTCATTTGGGTGAGCTACGGTTCGAGGCCTCGTGAGGCAACCCTGCGGACGGCCAAGCCCTAGGCCGCTCAATGCCGTCCGAACAGCTTCTCGACGTCTTCCATGCTCAGCTTCACCCAGGTCGGCCGTCCGTGGTTGCACTGCCCCGAGCGCGGCGTGACTTCCATCTCGCGCAGCAGCGCGTTCATTTCCGCGACGCTGAGCGGACGGCCGGCGCGGACCGAGCCGTGGCATGCCATCGTCGCCAGCACCAGTTCGAGCCGCTCGGCCAGCAGCAGCGCGCCGCTGTCTTCCTGCTTGCCGTGCTTGGCGATGTCGTCAGCAAGGTCGCGCAGCAGGGCGGCGCTGTCGGCCTTGGGCAGCACGGCGGGGAGCGCGCGGACCAGCATGGCGGACGGCCCGAAACGATCGATCACGAGGCCATAGCGCGCAAGGCCCTCGGCGGCGTCTTCTAGGCGGTCGCAATCGACCTCGTCCATCTCGACCACATCGGGCACCAGCAGGGCCTGACTACGCCGCACGCCCTCGTCCGCCCCCGCAGCGCGCAGGCGTTCAAGGACGAGGCGTTCGTGGGCTGCGTGCTGATCTACCAGCACGAGGCCATCTGCGGCTTCGGCGACGATATAGGTGTTCGCAACCTGCCCGCGCGCGATGCCGAGGGGGTAGGCTTGCGCTTCGGCAGGCACAGGCGCGGCGGTCTCGGCGCGGCCTTGGGGTTGGGCCAGGGATGCGTTCCACGTGGTGTGGGCCTCGCCGAGACGCGATTGCGGCGCGGTCCAATCGCGACCCATGAACACGCTCTCGAGGAGAGGCGCCATCGGCGCGGTCGGGGGCCGCACCGGCTCGGCCTGCCACCGCGCCATCGCACCGCGGTCCGGCCCTTGCGCGCTCCGGCGATCCCCCGTCGCCAGCGCCTGCCGCAAGCCGCTGACGATGAACCCGCGCACCCCTGCCGAATCCCGGAAGCGCACTTCGGTCTTGGCGGGGTGGACGTTCACGTCGACATCCTGCGGCGGCAGGGCGAGGAACAGCGCCAGCACCGCGTGCCGGTCACGCGCGAGCATGTCGGCATAGGCGCCGCGCACCGCGCCCACCAGCAGCCGATCCTTCACCGGACGGCCATTGACGAAGAGGTATTGGTGATCAGCGACACCGCGGTTCCAGGTGGGGAGCCCCGCCACGCCGGTCAGGCGCATCACCCCGTGCGGTGTCTCGCGCACCAGTTCGATCGCGACCGAGTTGTCCTTCAGCTCATGCGCGATGATCCGTGCCACGCGGGTCGCCAGCTCCTCGCCCGCTTGCAAGCTGAGGACGGTGCGCTTGCCGCCCTCGCCCGCTGTTTCGAGGGTGAAGGCGATATCGGGCCGCGCCATTGCGAGGCGGCGGACCACATCGAGGCAGGCGGCATATTCGCTGCGGGCCGAGCGCAGGAACTTCCGCCGTGCCGGCACCTTGGCGAACAATTCCTCGACACGAACGCGGGTGCCGGGCGGCAGAGCGGCAGGCTCGTCGGCCAGCACCGCCCCATGATCCACAACGCGGCGCCATCCCTCCCCTGCATCGGCCTCGCGGCTTTCGATGGTGAGGCGTGCCACACTGGCGATACTGGGTAGAGCCTCGCCCCGAAAGCCGAGGGTGGTCACCAGTTCGATTGCGCCATCGGGGCCGATCAGCGAATCGGGAAGCTTGGAGGTGGCGTGGCGTTCAAGCGCCAGAGCCATGGCGTCGGGCGCCATGCCGCAGCCGTCATCCACCACCTGGATCCGCGTGAGACCGCCCTCAGCCAGCAAAACCCCGATTCGCCGCGCCCCGGCATCGATCGCGTTCTCGACCAGCTCCTTGAGCGCCGCAGCGGGGCGTTCAACCACCTCGCCGGCCGCGATGCGGTTGACCAGATGGGAGGGGAGGCGGCGGATTTGCGTCATTGGCCGACACGCTAGCGATGAGCGGACCCGATTTCGAGGGGAGCTGCCAAGAAATCACCTCGGCGGTGGACAAATATTTTGGCCTTTTGCGCGGGGATTCGCTAGGCGCGCGGTGTCATGTCATAACCGGGTCGAATTCCCCTGCTGGCACCCCATATGTGGTCAGCAGCCCCGCCCCGCCTTTACCGGAACACCATCACTCATGAGCTTCCTGTCAAATCTCTTCAAGTTCGGCTCGCAGAACTTGGCGATCGACCTCGGTACCGCGAATACGCTGGTCTATGTCCAGGATCAGGGCATCGTCCTTAATGAGCCCTCGGTGGTCGCGATCGAGACGATTAACGGCATTCGCCGCGTCAAGGCGGTTGGCGACGATGCGAAGATGATGATGGGCAAGACCCCGGACAGCATCGAGGCCATCCGACCGCTGCGTGACGGCGTGATCGCCGACATCGAAGTCGCCGAGCAGATGATCAAGCACTTTATCCAGAAGGTAAACGGCAAGAAGAGCATGTTCCGTTACCCGGAAATCGTGATCTGTGTTCCCTCGGGCTCGACCTCGGTCGAACGCCGCGCGATCCGCGACGCGGCGTCGAACGCCGGTGCGTCAGACGTCCACCTGATACTCGAGCCGATGGCCGCCGCGATTGGCGCCGACATGCCGGTGACCGAGCCGGTCGGCAGCATGGTGGTCGATATCGGCGGCGGCACCACCGAAGTCGCGGTGCTGAGCTTGCGGGGGCTGGCCTACACCACTTCGGTCCGCACCGGGGGCGACAAGATGGACGAGGCGATCGTCTCCTACGTGCGCCGTCATCACAACCTCCTGATCGGCGACGCCACGGCGGAGCGGATCAAGAAGGATTACGGCATTGCCATGATCCCCGAGGACGGGGTGGGTGAGATCATCACGCTCAAGGGCCGCGATCTCGTCAATGGCGTGCCTAAGGAAATCACGATCAACCAGGCGCACATCGCCGAAGCCCTGTCGGAGCCGATCGGCGCGATCGTTGAGGGTGTGCGAATCGCGCTTGAGAACACCGCGCCGGAACTTGCTGCCGACATCGTCGACCAAGGCATCGTCCTGACCGGTGGAGGTGCTCTGATCCGCCGTCTCGATGAGCACCTGCGCGAAGAAACGGGCCTTCCCGTCTCGGTCGCAGAGGACCCGCTTACGTGCGTCGCCATCGGGACCGGCCGGGCGATGGAAGATCCCGTCTACCGCGGCGTGCTGATGACTGCGTGACGCGCGCGCTGGTTATCCGGAAGGGACACTAAGGCATGGCGCCCACCTCGTCGCGCCGCTCGGGCTTTTCGAAGAAGGCGCAGTATTCGCTGTTCACCGGCTATCTGCTGGCAGCGACGTGTGCCCTGCTGGGCTTAGCGCTGCTGGTGCTGTCGCTAAGGCAGCCTTCCGCCTTCGAGCCCGTACGAGGGTTGGCGACTGACGTTGTCGCGCCTGCGGGAAAGATCGGGGCGGTCACGCGCTCGGGCTCTCAGGGCATCCTGGCCGGCATCGCCGGATATCTCAATGCCGGAAGTCAAAATGCAGAGCTGCGTCGCGAGGTTGAGATCGCCCGGATCAGGCTCGCCGAAGCCGAAGCGGTCAAGGCCGAGAACCGGCGACTGAAGGGGCTGCTCGGCCTCAGCGAAGCCGCGACCAAGCCTATTGCCGTGGCCCGTCTGGTCGGTTCGAGCGCGACCAGCGGGCGGCGCCAGGCCTATATCAGCGCGGGCGCCAGTGACGGGGTGAAGCCGGGGATGCCGGTGCTTTCGGAGCGCGGAGTGATCGGCCGCGTGCTGGAGACCGGACGCAGCTCGGCGCGGGTGCTGCTGCTCACCGATAGCGAAAGCGTACTCCCGGTTCGGCGCGCTTCCGATAATGTCATCGCCTTTGCCGAGGGACGCGGTGACGGCTTGCTGCGCATCCGTCTCGTCAATCTCGGGGTCAACCCGCTCAAGGTCGGCGACACGATGGTGACGAGCGGCGCGGGGGGCTATTACCGCCCGGGCGTCGCGGTTGCCTTGATCGCCAAGATCACACCCGATGGCGGGATCGCACGGCTGGTGGCTGAGCCGGGGGCGACCAATTATGTGGCGGTCGAGCCGATCGCTCAGGCCGCCGCTGTCGAGGAGCTGGACGAAGCCGAACGGCCCGCGCCCGCGCGTTCAGCCTCGCCGTCCCGCAAGCCCGAACCCCCGTCCGCACCCGCGCCCGCACCCTCGACTGCAGAGGATTGATGGAGCGGCTCGACCCTCGCGCCCGCTCCGACATGTACGGACGGCGGATCAACCGCGCGCCCTCGCCGTTGCGCGCGCGCAGCGTGCCTTACCTTACCATCATGCTCGGATCGCTTCTGCCAGTGCTGCTGATCGCCGACCTCATGCCATTGAGCCCATCCTTCGGGTTTCTGATGCTGCTGGCGTGGCGGATGGTGCGTCCCGGCCTTCTGCCGCTATGGGCCGGTGCGCCATTGGGGGCTTTCGATGACCTGTTTAGTGGCCAGCCTTTTGGAAGCGCGATCCTGCTGTGGTCGCTGGCGATGATCGCCATCGAGGTGATCGAAACGCGGTTTCCGTGGCGCGGTTTCTGGCAGGATTGGTTTACTGGCGGTGTGATCGCGATTGTGTATTGGCTCGCGGCCCTGCTTGTGTCGGGTGCGAGCGTGACCCCGGAAATGCTTGCTGTCGCCCTCCCGCAGGCCTTGCTGTCGGTGCTGCTCTATCCGATAATGACGCGCATGGTTGCCGGACTTGACCGGTTCCGGCTCGTCCGGGCGCGGAAGCTCGATTGATGAAGATCCCGTTCCTCGGCAATGGGCCGGGTCGCAGTCCGCGGATGGTCAACGCCTCGATCCTGCGCAGCAGTTTCGAGCGCCGGGCTGTCGTCATCGGCGCAGTGCAAGGCGGCATCGGGGTGCTGCTGGCGCTTCGGCTCGGCTATCTCGCGATCGCCGAGAACGAGAAATACCGGCTCGAGTCCGAGAGCAACCGCGTCAATCTCACGCTGATCCCGCCGCGCCGGGGCTGGATTCTCGATCGTAATGGCGCCCCGCTCGCCTCGAACCGCGCCGACTTCCGCGTCGATCTCATCCCCGAGCGGCTCCAGAACGCCGAAGAGACGATTGACCGGCTCGGAGAATTGCTCTCGCTCGAACCCTCGCGGATCGCGGACATCAAGGACAAGGTCGCCGCCGCGCGCGGGTTCCAGCCTGTCGAAGTGTCGAGCGGCCTGCGATACGAACAATTCGCGGCATTGAGCGTGCGCCTGCCCGAATTTCCCGGCGTCGTCCCGCAGCGCGGCTTTTCACGCTTCTACCCGACCGCCTCGAGTGTCGGCCACCTGATCGGTTATGTCGGGCCCGCGTCGGCGGAGGAATTCGAGAAGGACCCCAACCCTCTGCTGATCACGCCTGGCTACAAGATCGGCAAGGACGGGATGGAGAAACAGTTCGAGAAGGAGTTGCGCGGCGTCCCCGGTGCGCGGCGGGTGGAGGTGACGGCGTCCGGCCGCATCGTGCGCGATCTCGAAACCCGCGAGGACGTGCAGGGCAATCCGGTCCGCCTGACCATTGATGGCCCGCTTCAGGACTATGCCGCGCGGCGCATTGGCCTCGAAAGTGGCTCCGTTGTGATCATGGACTGTCGCACCGGCGACCTGCTCTGCATGGCCTCAATGCCGAGCTTCGACCCCAATTCCTTCTCCGACGGGATCGGCGGGGTCGAATACGCGATGCTCCGCGACGACGATCGCGTGCCGCTGCGCAACAAGGTCCTGAAGGGACTTTACCCGCCCGGCTCGACCGTCAAGCCGATGGTTTCGATGGCGCTGATGAAAGCGGGGGTCGATCCTCAGGAAACGGTGTTCTGCGGTGGCGGCCTCAGGGTCGGTAACCGCGTGTTCGGCTGCTGGAACCGGCGCGGGCACGGCACGGTCGACATGGCCAAGGGCATCTATCAGAGCTGCGATGTCTATTTCTATTCGATGGCGCAGCGCGTCGGGATGGACCCGATCGCGGCGATGGCGCGGCGCTGCGGACTGGGGCAGGAGTTTCCCCTCCCCGTCACCAGCCAGTTCTTCGGCACCGTCCCCGATCCGGCGTGGAAGATGAAGAAATGGGGCCGCGATTGGCAGGCCTTCGACACGGTCAATGCCACCATCGGGCAGGGCTACATGCTGGCGAGCCCGCTGCAGTTGGCGGTGATGGCCTCGCGTATTGCCACCGGCCGCCATGTGATGCCGCGACTGACCCTCGGCACCAAGCCGGCGGGCTTCGACGACATCGATTTTCCGCTTGAACAGGTTGAATATGTCCGCAAGGCGATGAGCGACGTGGTCAACGGGCCAGGCACCGCTGGCCGGGCACGGCTGCCGATCGATGACGTGCTGCTTGCCGGAAAGACCGGAACCGCGCAGGTCGTTTCGCTGTCGATCTCGAATGGCAAATCGGGCCCCTGGAAGTACCGCGACCACGGCCTCTTCATCTTCTTCGCCCCCTATGACAATCCGCGCTACGCTGGCGCGGTCGTGATCGAGCATGGCGGAGGCTCAGGCTCCGCCTATCCGATCGCGCGCGACGTGATGACCTTTTTGTTCGATCCGGCCAAAGGGCTCGAGGCGCTTGCCTCGCTGGAAACCCAATGGGGCGGCACCGCCCAGCAACGGCTCGAGGCGCGCTATGCGGCCTATGCCGCCGCGCGCGGAGCGAGCGTGAGCCGCCCGCCGCGCCGCGAAGAGGAGATTTTCGACCGGGTCGAGGCCGAAGCCCGCCGCGCAGCGACCCAGACCGATGCAATCGCCGATCAGGTCATCGCCCCGCGCCCCGAGGCCAATCCCTCCGGAACCCCGCCGGGTGCCGCCACGCCGCAAGCCCCTGCACCGGCCGGGCCTGGTCCCACAACTGCCCCAGCGCCCGCCGCCACCGGCCCAGAGATAAGCCCATGAACACGCTCGGAGCGCGCGGGATCGTTCCCGAGCCGATCGCCCGCCTACCTTGGGAGATGCTGATCCCGCTGGTGCTGCTGACCAGTTTCGGCGGACTCGTGCTCTATTCTGCCGGCGGCGGCTCGATGCAGCCTTTCGCCATGTCGCATTTCATCCGCTTCCTGGTCTTCGCGGTGATGGCCGCGGTGATAGCTTCTCTGCCGCGCGATGCTGTGCGGCTGCTGACCTATCCTGCGTACATGGTGGTTCTGCTGATGTTGCTCGCGGTGGAGATTGTCGGTCAGGTCGGAGGCGGGAGCCAGCGTTGGCTGGAGGTTGGCCCCATCCGCATCCAGCCTTCCGAGCTGATGAAGCCGGCGGTGGTGCTGGCGATGGCGCGGTTTTACGAGACGCTGCCTCCGGGCATGATCGGCTCGTGGCGTTCGGTGCTGCCTGCGGGCATGCTCATCGCCTTGCCCATCGGCCTTGTGCTTCTGCAACCCGATCTCGGAACATCGGTCGCAATCGCTTTTGGCGGTGTCGTGGTGATGTTCCTCGCCGGGCTTCCCTTGTGGTGGTTTTTGACGGCAGCGGGACTCGGGATCGGCGCCATGCCGCTCGTCTACTTCTTCGCGCTACACGACTACCAGCGCGCGCGCGTGACGACGTTCCTTGATCCCGAGAACGACCCGCTCGGTGCTGGCTACCACATCGCCCAATCGAAAATCGCGATCGGATCGGGCGGAATCTTCGGCAAGGGCTTCAACAACGGCACCCAGAGCCACCTCAATTACCTGCCCGAGCCGCATACCGACTTCGTTTTTGCCTCGATGGCCGAGGAATGGGGGCTGGTCGGTGGGCTGTTTGTGCTGGCAATGTACACCTTGATCCTGCGCTGGGGCTGGAAGGTGGCGAACGAGGCACAGAATCGCTTCAGTGCGTTGCTCGCCGCTGGGGCGACGGCGACGATCTTCTTCTATATCGCGATCAACCTGCTCATGGTGATGGGCATGGCGCCCGCCAAGGGCATTCCGTTGCCGTGGATGAGCCACGGGGGCTCGTCGATGATGACAAACATGATCTGCATCGGCCTGCTCATGATGGTCGACCGCTGGAACCGTCTCGCCCCGCGCCGCGGTCTTGCAATCTGACGGCATTTTGTCGCGATTAAGGCCTTGCCACAGCGCGCGGGCGCGCTAAACGCAGCGCCTCACGCGAATCGGGACACGGCCATGGCCACGCTCGGATCGCTGTCCGACCCCTTGACCGGGGGCTGTCGGAATGGACGCATAGCTCAGTTGGTAGAGCAGCTGACTCTTAATCAGCGGGTCCT
>JAIYAL010000200.1 GCA_027489095.1 Erythrobacteraceae bacterium | reverse complement strand
CGGCGCCCGCCTTCTTCACCACGAACAGCACCGGGCGCTCGTCCCACTTGGGGTGAAAGATGCCGATGCAGGCCGCTTCGGCCACGGCCGGATGCCCGCAAGCGGCGTTTTCAAGCTCGACCGAGCTGATCCATTCGCCGCCTGACTTGATCACGTCCTTGGTGCGGTCGGTGAGCTGCAGGGTGCCGTCGGGGTGGAGGATGCCGACATCACCGGTATCAAACCAGCCGTCATTGTTGGTCGCGTCCTGTTCGGCCTTGAAATAGCGCCGGATCACCCACGGCCCGCGGATCTGGAGCGCGCCCGAGGTCTTGCCGTCGCGCGGCAGTTCGGTGGTCATGTCCGAAAGGTCGACGGTGCGCAGCTGCACGCCGAAGATCGGGCGACCCTGCATCGCGGTCTTCTCGACCTTCTGTTCCAGGGTCAGCGTGTCCCAATCCCAGGTCGGCCCGCCCAGCGTGCCGATCGGCGAGGTTTCGGTCATGCCCCAGGCGTGCTGGACGCGGGTGCCGTTCTTCAGCAGCCGCTCGATCATGAAGCGCGGTGCGGCCGACCCGCCGATGGTTGCCGCCTTCAAGGGCGGCAGGTCGAGGCCGTTCGCGTCGCAATACTGGAAATGCGCGAGCCACACCGTCGGAACCCCGGCGCTATCGGTCACGCCTTCGCGCAGCATCATTTCATGCAGCACGGCGGGATCGTTCACTGTCGAAAACACGAACTTGATCCCGGCCATCGCGCCTGCATAGGGCAGGCCCCAGCTCGCGGCGTGGAACATCGGCACCACGGGCAGCATCACGGTGGACGCGCTGAAATTGAAGGCCGCCGTCTGCAAGCCGGCGATCGCGTGCAGCACGGTTGAGCGGTGCTCGTATTGCACGCCCTTGGGATTGCCAGTGGTGCCGGAGGTGTAGCAGATCATGCACGGATCGGTTTCCGCGCCGGTAACCCACTCGAAATCGCCGTCCTCGCCGCCGATCCAGTCCTCGAAGGCGGGGGCGTGTTCGCCGGAATCGTAGCAGATATAGTGCTCGACCGTGGGCCAGCGGCTCTTCATCCGGTCGACGATCGGCTGGAAGGCCGCGTCATAGCACAGCACGCGGTCTTCGGCGTGATTGACGATGTATTCGAGCTGATCGTCAAACAGCCGCGGGTTCACCGTGTGGAGCACCCCGCCCATGCCCGCCACGCCGTACCAGCTGACGAGGTGGCGCGCGTGGTTCATGGCAAGGCTGGCGACCTTGTCGCCGGGCTTCAGGCCCAGCCGCTGGAGCGCCTGCGCCATCTTGAGCGCATCGCGGCGGATCCCGGCCCAATCGGTGCGCGTCTCGCTCCCGTCCGCCCAGCGGCTGATAATCTCACGCGTCGGCGCCTCACGCGCGGCATGATCGATCACCGCAGTCACCCGCATCGTCCAGTCCTGCATTGCCCCGAGCCGTGGATTGGCCATGTTCCGTCTCTCTCCCTGATGGTTGCTGTTGCGCCTTCGTGCGGGCGAATGGTTCATGCCTTCGCTGGCACAGCTTGGCAATCGGTTCGCCGCAGTCCAGCCGCAATCCGCCCCGCTTCGCAGCATACAAACCTAGTTTGTAGCGACCTCGGCCTGCTCCCCTAGCAGCGCCTGAGTGTGGTGGGTGTGGCACACAGCGCCATTACGATGCCAACCGGCATGTATTTCTAGGGACAAGCATAATGCAACGCACAGCAGTTCTATTGGCAGGCACAGCCCTGATCCTTGCCATTCCGGCACAGGCTGACGGCCCTTACATCGGTATCGAGGGGGGCGTCAGCCTCAAGGACCATGTGACGGTCGACATCCGTCAGACCACCGGGACCGCTTTCGACCGCGCCGCCTTGGCCCGGACCAAGATGGGCATCGATGCCGACGTGATCCTCGGTTACGATTTCGGCCCGTTCCGGCTCGAGGCCGAGGGCGGCTACAAGAGAAACAAGTACCGCGATCTGACCGTGCTCAACAACGGGATCCTGCCGGCCGGCGTCCCCAGTATGACCGTGCTCGACACGGAAAGCATGGTGAGCGCGGTCACTGTTCCAGTGGGCACTGTCGTCCAGAACCAGCGCGATCTCGAGATCTGGAGCGGCATGGTCAACGGCCTTATCGACATCGGCAAGGATGACGGCTTCCAGATCTACGGCGGCGGCGGGGTTGGCTATGCCAATCTCAAGCTTCCTGTCCGGGTTGCCGGCGTGGGCACGCTGATCAATGACAACAAGAGCGATTTCGCCTGGCAGCTGATCGGCGGTCTGCGTTTTCCGGCCACCGACAACCTCGATCTCGGGGTGAAGTATCGCTACTTCAACATCGACGGGTTCGATCTCAAGGCGACCAATGGCCGCGACCTTCGGGCCAACTATTCGGCGCATTCGGTGCTGGCGAGCCTGACCTACAACTTCGGCGGCCGCGCCAAGCCTGCACCGGTCGCCGCGATGCCCACCCCGCCGCCGCCGCCGCCGCCGCCGCCGCCGCGTCCGGTCGCTCCCCCGCCGCCGCCGCGGGCCGCGTGCAACACCGGGCCGTTCATCGTGTTCTTCGATTTCGACCAGTCGGAGATCACCTCCGAAGCGGCCGGCATCCTCAACAATGCCGCCACCGCCTATGCCAATTGCGGCATCGCGCGGGTGATGCTCGCCGGGCACACCGACCGCGCGGGGAGCACGCAGTACAACCAGTCGCTGGCAGAGCGTCGCAACGGCGCGGTGCGCAGCTACATGGGTTCGCGCGGGGTGCCGGACGGCCAGATCATGAGCCAGGCCTTCGGCGAAAACCAGCCGCGCGTGCCGACGGCTGATGGCGTGCGCGAAGCGCAGAACCGCCGCGTGGAAGTGACCTACGGCCCGGGTTCGGGGATGTAAGGCTTACCGCACAAGCAGCGATCACCTGGAGGGGCCGGAGCGATCCGGCCCCTTTGGCTATCGCGCGTCAGGCGACCAGCCTGAGGTTGCCGCGCTTCTTCAGTGGCACCAGCGAAACCTGCGCGATACCCTCCACCGCGCCGAGGCGTTCGGCCAGATCACCGGTCAGCACGAAGTCGCGCCCCAGCCGCAACTGCACCTGGCCGCCATCGGCAAGTGCGAGCCGCACCACCACCTCACCGCTTCCGCTCATATTGGTGTCGCATGCCAGATCGAGTTCGATTTGCAGTTCGAGCAACGCCTCAATGCTGGTGATGTCGGCGGTAAGCTCCATCGCCGTCGCCCCGCTGACCGCAGCCAGCGGCCGTGCCCCTCGCACGGTGAGGCGCGGCGGCTCATCGGGGCTCGGCGCATCGAGCTCGACAGTCAGCAGCAGGCATTCGCCCGCTTGCGCCCAGCGCTCGAAATCGGGCACCAGCGCCTCCTCGAAACAGGCCGCCGAAAACTGGCCCGAAGCATCGGAAAAATCGGCGCGTACGAAGGTGCCGCCCTTGCGGGTGCGCGCCTTGGTGATGCCTTCGACCAGCGCCGCCATCACCGCCGTCCCACGCCCGCCCGGCGGCGCGCCCGCTTCCATCAGGCTCTGATAGGTGCGCGCGCCGTTCGCCGAGGCGACATCGCGATATTGCTGCACCGGGTGAGCAGAGAAGTAGAAGCCGAAATTCTCGCGCTCCTTGGCCATCCGCTCGGGCCGCGACCAGGCTGCGCACGGTTGGAGCCGCAAATCCTCGGCCGGCCCCGCATCGCCGCCGAACAGGCCGACCTGCCCGCTTGATCGCTCGCGAATCGCGGCATCGGCGACCGCCATCAGCAGATCGGCATTGGCGAACAGCAGCGCACGGTCTGGTTCGAGGCCATCGAAGGCGCCTGCACAGATCAGGCCTTCCAGCTGGCGGCGGTTCATCGTGCCTTGGGGCAATCGCTCGAACAGGTCCTTGAGGCTGGTGAAGGCCCCGCCCGCCTGTCGCTCGTCAACGATCGCCTCCATCGCCTTCTCACCGACATTGCGGATCCCTGCGAGCGCATAGCGCACCGCATAGCCCGTGTCGGTCTGCTCAACGGAGAAGCGCGCTTGGGAGGCGTTGATGTCGGGCGGCAGCACCGCCACCCCGCCGGTCCCATTGGGGTAGCGCCGCGCGTCATCAACAAAGACGTTGAGCTTTTCCGATTGGTGCATGTCGAAGCACATCGAGGCGGCGTAGAATTCTTCCGGGTAATGCGCCTTGAGCCACGCGGTCTGGTACGCGAGCAGCGCATAGGCGGCCGCGTGCGATTTGTTGAAGCCGTATCCTGCAAACTTGTCGATCAAATCGAACAGCTCGTTGGCGCGCTTGGCTTCGATGTCGGAATTGTCCTTGCAGCCTTCGACGAACCGCCCGCGCTGGGCATCCATTTCGGCCTGCACCTTCTTGCCCATCGCGCGGCGCAGCATGTCGGCTTCGCCAAGCGTGTAGCCCGCCAGCACCTGCGCGGCCTGCATCACCTGTTCCTGATAGACGAAGATCCCGTAGGTTTCCGAGAGGATCCCAGCGAGCTTTGCGTGCGGATACTCGATCGGCACCACCCCGGCCTTGCGCTGGCCGAACAGCGGGATGTTGTCCATCGGGCCGGGGCGATAGAGCGAGACGAGCGCGATGATGTCGCCGAAATTGGTCGGCTTCACCGCCTTCAGCGTCCGGCGCATCCCTTCCGATTCCAGCTGGAACACGCCCACGGTGTTGCCCGCCTGCATGAGGGAGTAGACCTGCGCGTCATCCAGGGGCAGCGCGCCCAGATCGATGGCGATGCCGCGCTCCTCCAGCAGATCGACCGCTTTCCGCAGCACCGACAGGGTCTTCAAACCGAGGAAGTCGAACTTCACCAATCCGCTCGATTCGACGTACTTCATGTCGAACTGCGTCACCGGCATGTCCGAACGCGGATCGCGGTAGAGCGGCACCAGCTTGGCAAGCGGCCGGTCGCCGATCACCACGCCCGCCGCGTGGGTCGAGGAATTGCGCGGCAGGCCTTCCAGCTGCATCGCCAGATCGACGAGGCGCTTCACCTCCTTGTCGTTGTCGTATTCGCGCCTGAAATCTGCCGCGCCGTTCAATGCGCGCGGCAGCGGCCAGGGGTCGGTCGGATGGTTGGGCACCATCTTGCAGAGCCGATCAACCTGCCCGTAGCTCATCTGCAAAATGCGCCCGCAATCGCGCAGCACCGCGCGGGCTTTCAGCTTGCCGAAGGTGATGATCTGCGCGACGTGATCCGAGCCATACTTGGCCTGCACATAGCGGATCACCTCGCCCCGGCGGGTTTCGCAAAAGTCGATATCGAAGTCGGGCATCGAGACGCGTTCGGGGTTCAAGAAGCGTTCGAACAGCAGGCCCAGCTTGATCGGATCGAGATCGGTGATGGTCAGCGCCCAGGCCACCGCCGAGCCCGCCCCCGAACCACGCCCCGGCCCCACCGGAATGCCCTG
>JAIYAL010000018.1 GCA_027489095.1 Erythrobacteraceae bacterium | reverse complement strand
TCGCCGCCGGGGTTCTGGGTCGGCCCCGGGGTAATCCCGGCGGTGCGGATCGGGCCGACATCGCCGCGCTTGACCCCATATTCACCCGCATGGGGCGCGTTGCCCAACAGCTTGAGAATATACCACACGCCGATGCCGAACACCGTGAAGTAGACGAGCACGAAAGCGAGCAGCGAGGCCGCTACCGCTGGCGCATCGAGCGGGCTCGCGGCGTCGGCGGTCCTCAGCAGCCCGTAGATGACGAAAGGCTGGCGGCCGACCTCGGTGGTGATCCACCCGGCCAGCACGGCGGCGAACCCGCTTGGTCCCATCAGCACGGCGGCGCGGTGGAGCCATGGCAGGTCGTAGAGCGTGCCATGCACGCGCCCCCACAGGCTCCACAGCCCGATCCCGAGCATCGCGAAGCCGATCCCGACCATGATGCGGAAGCTCCAGAACAGGACGCCGACAGGCGGCTCTCGGTCGTCGGGGATGGTATCGAGACCGGCGAGCGGCGCGTTCATATCGTGCTTGAGGATCAACGACGACATTTTCGGGATCTCGATTGCATAGCGCACCACCTTCGCCTCGCTGTCGGGGATGCCGAACAGGATCAGCGGCGCACCATCGGGGTGGCTCTGGTAGTGCCCCTCCATCGCCATCACTTTGGCGGGCTGGTGCTCGAGCGTGTTCAATCCGTGCAAGTCACCTGCAAAAATCTGCGCCGGGGTGACGATCGCAGCCATCCACATCGCCATCGAGAACATCGTCCTCGCATGCTGGTTCGCGCGGTCCTTGAGGAGGTGCCACGCCCCCACCGCGCCGACCACGAAGGCGGTGGTGAGATAAGCCGCCATCACCGTGTGGACGAGGCGGTACGGGAAGCTCGGGTTGAAGATGATGTCGATCCAGCTTTCGCCGGGGAGGAACTGCCCGTTTGCGCCGACGATATAGCCTGTCGGGGTCTGCATCCACGAATTGACCGAGAGAATCCAGAAAGCCGAGACGAAGGTGCCGAGGGCCACCATCAGCGTCGCGGCGAAGTGCAGCTTCTTGCCAACCTTGTTCATTCCGAACAGCATGACGCCGAGGAAGCCTGCTTCGAGAAAGAAGGCGGTCAGAACCTCGTATGCCATCAAGGGCCCGATCACCGGGCCGGCCTTGTCGGAGAATACCGACCAGTTGGTGCCGAACTGGTAGGACATGACGATCCCCGAGACGACGCCCATTGCAAAGGCGATCGCGAAGATCTTGAGCCAGTACTTGAACAGGTCGAGATAGACGCTCTTTCCGGTCTTCAGCCAAAGCCCTTCAAGAACAGCCAGATAGCTCGCCAGCCCGATCGAGAAGGCCGGAAAGAAGAAGTGAAAACTCACCGTGAAGGCGAACTGGATCCGCGCCAGCAGCAGAGCGTCGAGGTTTTCAAACATGATGCCCAGCTAGGTCCTTGCCAACAGCGATCAATTGCAATCGCTGCACCGACAATACGGTTTGGAGCGAAAAGGGTTGCAAATCGCCCTTGCAAGAGGGGGTCTGGAGGGGGCCTAAGGGGGTCTAACAGGGGTGTGAAGGGGGTCTAGCGACCCTCAAGAGTGCCCCTAGGACGCCGCAGAATCGACTGGCTCAGCCAAGGCCGCACGAAAGCGGCGCCGCGCCAGCCACGGCTCGAGCCAGCGGCCGAGCAGATAGAGCGCGGCGAACAGCCCGGCGAGGAAATAGCCCGGCTCGGGCGAATGGCGGCCTTCGTCCTCGTCGTCCTTCTTGTCCTTCTTTTTCTTGCTCGGGTCTTCGGGTGCAGGCGCACCCAGAAACTCGTCGATCGGATTGAGCTTCTTGACGGGCTTGGGCTTGTCCTCGTCCTTCTTCTTGTCCTTCTGCGAAGCCTCGGCCTTGGCAGCGGCCGCCTCGTAAGCGTTGAGGCTTACAGCAAGCTGCGCGAAGCCGAGAAACAGCAGCGGGGCAAGAAAGCACAGCAGCAACGCGTGGCTGAACAGATCGAAGCGCAGCACCGCGCCCGCTCCGGCGGGCTCGATCCATAGCCGCCCACGGGTGAAGGTCGCCAGCTTGTCCTGCGCGGCGGGGTTGTGTTTGGCATAGGTGAGCGCGCCGCCCTCCACGCGCAAGGTTGTGCCGGGGGTGCGCAGCAGCGGATCGAGCCGGGCGAAGGCCTCCTCGGGGCTGAGCGACGCATCGACCGGCACCTCCCCGCGCACCCGCCAGATCATGTCGATGTAGGGAATGGCAAAACCGCGCAGCGCGCGCGCGGGCGCTGACGCCGCGGCGCCCCACGGCCCGGCAGATTCGTTCATTCGGCCGGTTCCAGCCCAGCCTGCGGCGGCGATGCTACGGGGTGAGTTCCGAACCGCTTTGCCAGCCACGCCTTGCTGTCACGCCAGCCTTCGCGGAAGGGGAAGACCATCGTCTCGCCGATGTGCATCCGTCTGCCGCCTTCCATCCCGAGCACCTCGGCCTCACCGTCGACGCAGGTGCCGAACATCCGGTCCCAGATGATCCACGTCCCCGAGTAATTGCTGCGGGTCGCCTCGTAGTCCTGCGAGTGGTGCACCGAGTGATGTTCGGTGGTGTTGAAGATGAAGCGCCACCAGCGCGGCGTGTTGAAGCGCACGTTGATGTGCTGATAGGCGCCCACCGTCATCCCGATCGCACCCGCAAGCAGGAAGGCGCGCGGCAGGAAGTCGAACAATCCGCCGATGCCCAGCCCGATCAGGAACAGTTCAATCGGGTTGCCGACCGCGCCCTTTTGGACGTTGAGCTGGGTGATGTAGTGATGCGGCGCATGGGTCAGCCACAGCGGGTGCCAGTTGTGCATCGCGCGGTGCATCCAGTATTGGCCGAAGTCGAAGATCATCGAGATCAGCACCGCCTGCACCAGCAGCGGCAGGCCGGTGAACCAACCGAACTTCTCCCAGTCGAACGCGCCCTGCACCGCCTTGATGATCACACCGTCGCCAATGTAGCTGTCGACCATGCCGATGAAGGTCATGCCGAGCCCGACATAAAAGGCGTCGGTCACCCCCTCCTTCCAGGTCAACTGCCAGCTGGCATGACGCGGGTTCACCCACTCGAGCGCGAGCAGCAGCACCGTCCAACCGAGGCGGATCGCGATCGCGGTCGAGGCGACGGCGAGCCAATTGGGGGCATAGTACCAGAACGCGATCGCGGCGAAGAGCATCGCGGGCTGGAACCAGGTGAACACGAACTGCTTGATTGGCCCACCTTGGACGCGGGGGATGTTCTCCCAGCCGACGATCACGGGCGCATCGGCTCCGATGATCCGCTTGCCCACCTGAACTCCAGCCATTCGTGCACTCCGATTAGAGAGAGGATTTCCCGGTCCGCTTGCACCGGACAGCCATGGCGACCTCGCACAGGCGAGGAAGTGGGCAAATGACGTAGTCTTGTGCGAACCGTTTTTATGTGTGTCGAAGCAGTCGTCAATCGGCCATCAGTCGCACCGCAATCGCGGTCGCCGCCGCGCGCGTTTCCACCCCCAGTTTGCGGAACACCTGTTCGAGGTGCTTGTTGACCGTGCGCGGGCTTATACCAAGAATCTCGCTGACCGTCTTGTTGGTTTTGCCATAGCTCACCCACAGCAATACCTCGGCCTCGCGCCGAGTCAGTCCGCCCTGACCTCGAAGGGCCGCGACCTTGTCGTCCTCGCGCACTTCGACACAGCGCAGCAGGATTTCACCCGGCTGGTCACTGTCCTGACGGGTAAGCTCGATTTCGATGCCCCGCACTGCGGCGCGCTGCATCGCGGTCGGCTGTCCCGGCCCGGCCGAAGCGAGCGATGCTGCGGCCATGGCAAGCCCCTCGGGCAGCGCACCGCTTTCGGGGGCCCAGGCTGCATCGAGCCGCGTGAACAGCGCCTCGGCCTGGGGTGTCGCCCATATCAGCGCGCCGTCAGCGTCAATCGCCGCGAGGCTGCGCCCTGCCAGCCCCAGCGCCAGCCGCGTGCGCGCGGCGGCGCGGGCATTGGCAAGATGCACCCGGATGCGCGCCAGCAGCTCCTCGACGACCACCGGCTTGCGAACGTAGTCAACCCCGCCGGTGCCGAGTGCGGCGACAACATGGTCAGGATCGGTCAGCCCGGTCATGAAAATCACCGGGATATCCGCGGTGGCGGGCGCGCGCTTGATCGCCCGCGTGGTCTCGATCCCGCTCATGCCGGGCATGACGCCGTCCATCAGGATGAGATCGGGCCGGGCTTCCTCAAGCAGCGCCAGCGTCGCCTCGCCGCTGCGCGCGATCAGCACGGTCATGCCCTCGCCATCGAGCGTGTCGACGAGGAAGCGCAGCTCATCGGGATTGTCGTCAACGACGAGGATAGTGTCCCTACGCGGCATCGGACTGCACCGCCTTGGCTAGCCCTGCGAGCGCCTTGAGATCGAAGCTGTCGAGCGCGGCGCGCATCGCCTCGGCGAGCGGGACGGCCTCGGGGCCGAGCGCGGCAAGAGCGTCAATCTCGGCCTCGAGAGCGCGGACATGGCCGATCCGCACCAACCGCTCGATCTCGGCGCTGTGTGTCGCCGCGCGGCCCGCAATCGCAGGCGGCAGGGGCGCAGCCGCGGCCCGCGCGCGCGGCGGGCGCGGGTTACCGGGGGCGCGCAGCCATTCGATGCCAAGCTCCTCCCCGATCACGCGGAGCAGGTGGGTGAAATCAAAGGGCTTGGCGATAAAGGTCGCCCGGTCTTTATGATCGGCGCCCGGATCATCGGGGCGCGGCCCTTCGCCTGAAAGCATGACGATCCGCAAGGCAGCGCCGTGGCGGCGGCGCAGGCGATCGGCGACGTCCCAGCCGCTCTCGCTTCCCAGCATCACATCACACAGCACCAGATCGGGCTGAACCTGCGCGGCGATGGCAAGCGCGCTCTCCCCGTCATTGGCGGTGCGCACCTGGAAACCGAGCGGCTCGAGCAGCGAGCGCACCATCGCAAGATGCGCCGCATCGTCGTCAATCAGCACCACCCATCGCTCGCGCCCGAGATAGCCGGTCACCGCGCCCGGTTCGGGCGCCGGGTCGGCCGGGGGGCTGAGCGGCTGCGAGAGCATCAGCTTGAGAATAAAGCACGAGCCTTCGCCGGGCACGCTCTCGACGCGGATCTCGCCGCCCATGATGTGCACCAGCGCCTGCGTGATGGCGAGACCGAGCCCGATCCCCGGACGCTCCGCCGCAGGCCCCACGCCGCGCTCGAAGGGGACGAAGATCCGCGTCACATCCGATGGCGCGATGCCGATGCCGGTGTCGATCACGGAGAAGCTGGCGAGCTGGTTGCGGTAGGCGACCTTGAGCGTCACCGTGCCGGCATCGGTGAACTTGATCGCATTCGTGAGGAGGTTGATCAGGACCTGCCGCAAGCGCTTGGGATCGGCATGGACGAATTCGGGCAGGTGCTCCGGCGTCTCCAGCACCAGCGCGAGGCCCTTTGCCTCGGCCTGCAATTCGAGCATCGCGATGATCTGCCCCAGGAACTCGGGGAAACGGATCGCCTCGCGCTCAAGCTTCAGAGCCCCGCCCTCGACCTGCGCCATATCGAGCAAGCCTTCCACAAGGTGCGCGAGATGTTCGGCGCTGCGGCGGATCGTGCGGGCGGCGCCGAGCGCATCGCGGCCCTCATTGCGCTCGATCAGCTGCGCGTAGCCGTAGATCGCGTTGAGAGGCGAGCGGATCTCGTGGGCGACACTGGCGAGGAATCGGGTCTTGGCTTCATTGGCGGCCTCGGCAGCGGTGAGGCGCGCGGCAAGGTCGGGCGTGGGCCCGTCCTCGCCCTGCCGCTTGCGCCATGTCAGCCACCGCACCGTCATCGGATTATCGCGACGCGATATAGGCGCGCCAGCCGCCGAGGTGGGTGATGTCCTCGGCCCCTGTCAGCGCGCGCGGTTCCGCGACGAAGCCCTTGACGCTGCTGCCGTCGGCGAGCGTCACCGTGCCGATGGCGAGCGGCGGCGGCACCTCGGCGACAAAGCTGCCGAACGCGGCGAGACCCAGCTCATAGACCTCGAGCGCAATGGCGGCGCCATCCTCGGAGTGCACCAGCGCGGGCTTGGGCGGCACCGAATCCGCCATCGCGTAGAGCCGGTAATTGGGCGCGGTGGTGAAGGCGCCGACGAAGCTCGCCTCCCGGCTGGTCAGCTGCCAGTGCAGCGGCATGCCTTCAAGGTGTGCGCCAACGACGGCGAGTTTGATCGTGTCCATGCGGTCTCCAAGATCGAGCGGGGGTGGCGGGGAAAGGTCGGCTAAGGACAGATAGGCCTGCGCGAGCGCGACCAAATCCTTGTCGCTGTGGGCCGGACCGATGAAGGTGATCCCGAAGCCCGTATTGTTGGACTTGGCGCCCGCCGGGACGGCGATGGCGGCCATGTCCAACAGGTTCACGAAATTGGTGTAGAGCCCCAGATTGCTGTTGAGCGCAACCGGCGCTGCGGCGAGTTCGGCGATGCGGTAGGTGGTGCCCGTGGTCGGGAAGGCGAGCGCGCCCACCTTGCCCCACATCGCCTCGGCCGCCCGCGCCAGCGCGGCGAGCCGGTAGTGGCCCTGCCAAACCTCGACCGCGCTCATGCCGAGCCCGGCGCTGACGATCTCGCGCACCACCGGATGGATCGCCTCCGGATCGCTTTCCAGCAAGGGGAGGATCGCGGCGGTGCGCTCGGCCACCCAGGGCCCGCCATAGAGCAGCTGCGCGGCTTCGAGCAGCGGGGTGATGTCGATCTCGACCAGTTCGGCCCCGCGGGACAATACCTTGAGCGCCTGATCGTAGAGATGCTCGGCCTGGACATCGCCGAAGAACTGACGCTGGGCTCGGCGCGGCACGCCGATGCGCTTGGCCCTGAGCGGCAGGTCTGCGGGCGGACGCGAAAAGGCGTCCTCGGCGTCGAACACTGCCAGCACCGCATCGACCGCTGCGGCATCGCCAAGCGCATCGGTGAACACCGTGATGCAATCGATCGTGCGGCACGCCGGCACCAGCCCCCGCGTGCTCCAGCGGCCCTTGGAGGGCTTCAGCCCCACGAGATGGTTGAACGCGGCCGGCACCCGCCCCGATCCCGCCGTGTCGGTTCCGAGCGCAAAGGCGACCAGCCCCGCAGCCACGGCAATCGCCGAGCCGGAACTCGATCCGCCGCTCACATAATCGCGGTTATAGGCGTTGCGCGGAATGCCGTAGGGGCTGCGCGTGCCGACGAGGCCGGTGGCGAATTGATCAAGATTGGTCTTGCCGATGCAAATCGCGCCCGCCGCTTCCAGCCGCTCGATCACCTTCGCCGAACGCTCGGGCCGATAGGCGAAGGCCGGGCAGGCGGCGGTCGTCTCTAGCCCGGCAACGTCGATATTGTCCTTCGCGGCAAAGGGCACACCGGCGAGCGGCAGATGCTCGCCGGCGGCCACGCGCGCGTCGATGGCGCGGGCCGCGGCGAGGAGGGCTTCGGGCGAAGCGCGGGCAATCCACACCTGCGGCTGATGCACGTCATAGGCGGCGAGCCGCGCAAGCGTCTCCTCCATGACGGCAAGCGCGGTCGCCCCGCCATTGTTGACGCTGGCGGCGATTGCGGTGGCACTGAGGCGATCGAAGGTGCTCATGGGGTTCTCCGCAAGGCCAGCATCGGCGCGCCCGGGTGGAGGGACTGGCCTTGCGCGATATAGACCGCCTCGACTGTTCCACTGGCCGGGCTTTCGAAGGGGCATTCCATCTTCATCGCCTCGATCACCGCGATCACGTCGCCTTCGGCCACCGTCTCGCCGGGCGCCACGAGCAGCTTCCACACAGAGCCGCCGAAGGGCGCCTCGATGAGATCCGCGCCGTCTGGCACCACGATCACCGCCGCATCGCCCGCGCCGCTTTCGGCCCCGAGAAGTTCGCTCACCCGGTCAAACTCGCCCGAAGCTTCCCACGCACCGCGCTCGGCTGCGAAGGCAGCGCCGCGGCGCGCTTCGAAATCGGCGATGCTTTCGGCATTGTCGGCGAGGAAGGCGCGGTATTCGGCAAGGCGGAAGGTGGTGTCCTCGACGCGGATCGAGCGGCGACCATGGGGAAAGTCGCGCCGCCAGTCGGTCAGCTCGTCGGCACAGACCGGGAAGAAGCGGACCTGGTCGAAGAACCGCAGCAGCCACGGCTTGCCGCCCACGAAAGCGTCCGTCTGCCGGTGCGTGTTCCAGACCTGGATGGTGCGCCCGAACAGCTGGTAGCCGCCGGGGCCTTCCATCCCATAGATGCACATATAGGCCCCGCCGATCCCGACCACATTGGGCGGGGTCCAGGTGCGCGCGGGGTTGTACTTGGTGGTGACGAGCCGGTGGCGCGGATCGACCGGGGTGGCGACGGGTGCGCCGAGATAGACATCGCCCAATCCGAGCACGAGATAGCTCGCATCGAAGATCAGCGCCTCGACCGCCTTGGCATCGGGCAGGCCGTTGATGCGGCGGATGAATTCGATATTGTCGGGGCACCACGGCGCATCGTCGCGCACGGCGGCGATGTACTTGTCGATGGTCTCCTGCGTCGCCGGATCGCGCCAGCTCAGCGGCAGGTGGACGATCCGCGAGGGCGCGGTGAAATCGGCCAGATCGCCCATCGCCTCCTCCGCCTCAATCAGCGCCGCGAGCGCCCCCGCCTGATCCAGCAGCTGCCCGTCGAAGTGCAGTTGCAGCGAGCGGATGCCGGGGGTGATGTCGATCACGCCGGGCAGGTCTTGTCCCTCCAGCGCCTGCATCAGCGCATGGATGCGGATGCGCAGTTCGATATCGAGCACGATCTCGCCATATTCGACGAGGATGTTGCGGTCCCCCTGCTGGCGGTAGGTGGTGCGCGGGCGGGTGGCGGTGGCGGGCATCTCGGCGAGGATGGGGGATAGCTCGGCGATGGGCCGAGGCGAGGCGGTGTCAGCGATGCTCACGGGCACGAAGCGCACTTTGTCGTCAGGAGCGAGCTGGCCGATCATCCAGCGGTCCGCCGCGATCACCGTGAAGGGGCACACGAAGCCGCCCAGCGAGGGCCCGTCCGGCCCGAGAATGATCGGCATGTCCCCGGTGAAGTCCACCGCGCCGATGGCATAGGGATTGTCGTGGATGTTCGACGGGTGCAGCCCCGCCTCCCCGCCATCGCGCCGCGCCCATTCGGGCTTGGGGCCGACAAGGCGCACCCCGGTGCGGTTGGAGTTGTAATGCACCTGCCATTCGGCGGCGAGGAAGGCGTCGATGTCACCATCCGTGAAGAAATCGGGCGCGCCGTGGGGGCCATAGAGCACCCGCACCGCCCATTCACGCCCCAGCATCGGGAGCGCCGCCGCAATCCCTTCGCCGACGGGCCCATCGCCCAGATGCAGCACATCGCCCGCCACCAGCGCGCGCGCCGCATGGCCGCCGAACTGGCCGAGCGCAAAGGTCGCCGCAGAGCCGAGATAGGGCACCACATCAAGCCCGCCCGCAATCAGGATATAGCCGCGCATCCCCCCGCCTGCGGCGCGGCCCATGGCGAGGGTCTGCCCGGCAGCGATGGCAAGCGCCTGCCCCCGCTCCACCGCCACTCCATCAACCATCGCCCCGAAATCCGCGCCGGTCAGGCAGACCGTCGCGGGCGCCTCGAACAGCAGCGTCGGGCCGCTGGCGGTGACCTCCAGCCCCGCCGTCCCTTCGGGATTGCCGAGGATCAGGTTGCCGAGCCGGAAGCTGCGATCATCCATCGGCCCTGACGGCGGCACACCCACATCCCACAGCCCCAGCCTGCCGGGCCAGTCCTGCACCGACGTGGCGGTGCCGCCCGCGATCACCCGCACCGCGCGGCGGGCATGGGTGACGCCCTCAAGCAGCCGGGTCGAGACCTCTCCGCTGACGAAGCCCCGCGCGCGCACCACATCGCGCAGCCAGCGCAGGTTGGTCTCGATCCCGTCAATCCGGCTGGCATCGAGCGCGGCCTGCATCGCCGCGATGGCCGCATCGCGGGTGTCGGCGCGGGTGATAAGCTTGGCCAGCATCGGATCGTAGAAGGCGCTGACCTCGCTGCCCGCCATCACCCAGGTCTCGGCACGGATGCCGTCCGGGAAGGCGACGTTCACCAGCGTGCCGGTGGTCGGGCGGTAATCCATCGCGGGGTCTTCGGCATAGAGGCGCACCTGCACCGAATGCCCCTTGGGGGTGGGCGCGGGCGCATCGAGCATCGCGAAATCACCCGCAGCGCCGCGGATCATCCATTCGACAAGGTCGATGCCCATCACCTCTTCGGTGACGCCGTGTTCGACCTGAAGCCGGGTGTTCATTTCGAGGAAGAAGAAGTCCTCGCGCTCCGCATCGTAGAGGAACTCGACCGTGCCGGCCGAAAGATACCCCGCCGCTTCGCCCAGCCGCACGGCAGCGGCGATCAGCTGGCTGCGCGTGGCGTCCGAAAGGCAGGGCGCAGGCGCTTCCTCCACCACCTTCTGGTTGCGCCGCTGGAGCGAGCAGTCACGTTCGCCCAAGGCCATCACCCGGCCCTGCCCGTCGCCAAAGATCTGGACTTCAAGGTGGCGCGCGCGCGGGACATAGCGTTCAAGGAACACGCCCGCATCGCCGAAGCTCGCCGCGCCCTGGCGCACCACCGCAGCAAAGCCATCGCGTAACGCGGCCTCATCCGCGCAGATGCGCATCCCGATGCCCCCGCCGCCTGCGGTCGCCTTGAGGATCACCGGATAGCCGATCCGCGCGGCGGCCTCAGCGGCCTCGTCCTCGCCGGTCAGCAGCCCGGTGCCCGGCGCGAGCGGCAGCCCATGCGCCTCTGCCAGCGCGCGGGCGGAATGCTTCAATCCGAAGGTGCGGATATTGTCCGGCGTCGGCCCGATGAAGGCGATGCCGGCGGCGGCGCAGGCCTCGGCAAAGTCGGCATTCTCGGCAAGGAAGCCGTAGCCGGGGTGGATCGCGCCTGCCCCGGTCGCCTTGGCCGCCGCCAGAATAGCCTCGACGTTGAGATAGGACTGCGCCGCCGGGCCCGGCCCGATGCACACCGCCGCGTCCGCCGCGCTGACGTGGAGCGAGCCTGCATCGGCGTCCGAATAGACCGCCACCGCCTTCAGCCCCATCCGCTTGCAGGTGCGGATGATCCGGGTGGCGATGGCGCCGCGGTTGGCAATGAGGACGGTGGTGAAGGCGGTTTTGGGGCTCACGAGGCGACAATCATCCGCACCGGTGTCGGGTTGAAGCCATTGCAGGGATTGTTGATCTGCGGGCAGTTGGAGACGACCACGATCACATCCATCTCGGCCCTGAGATCCACGGTCAGCCCCGGCGCGGAGATGCCATCGACAATGCCGAGCGTCCCGTCATCCTCGACCGGCACGTTCATGAAGAAATTGATGTTCGAGACCATGTCGCGCTTGCCGCGCCCTTGGGTGAGGTTGGCCTCAAGGAAATTGTCGACGCAGGCGTGCTGCGACCTTGTGTGATGCCCGTAACGCAGGGTGTTGCTCTCGCACGAACACGCCCCGCCGATGGTATCGTGATACTCCACGGCAGATCCGACAATGGTCATCATCGGCCGGCCTTCGTTGGAGAGCAGCGCGGTGCCGGTGCGCAGGAACAGGTTGCCTTGCGCCGCGACCGTATCCTGCGCGGAGTACCGTTCGGCATCGTCGGCGGCGGAATAGATCAGGAAGTCGACCGCCTGATTGCCTTCAACATCGACGATCCGCAGCACCTGCCCGGCGGCGACATGGTGCAGCCACGGCGCGCGCGCGGGCACGATCTCGTCATGGACGATGGAGCCGGAAAGGCCGGAGAGAGCCGGGTCGCTGGTCATGCTATGCCTTGCTTTTTGCGCGGGTTAACGGCGGTAATAGTCCTCGGTGTTGAGGAAGGCGCGGGTGGCTTCGGGTGTCGCATTGCGCACCGGATCGGTCTCGGGCGTGATGCCTGCGCGCCAGGCGGTCGCGCGCAGCGGAGTGCTGTGCCAGCCCTCGCGCGGATCGAGGACGTGGGGGCAATTGGCGATCACCACGATCACGTCCATCTCGCAGCGCAGCAGCACCGCGCGGGCGGACTCGAACGGGCCGATGATCGGCGTGATCGCCCCGCCCTCCTCGATCCGGGTGCCCTTGAACAGGTTGACGCAAGGGTGGACATCGCGGCGGGTGAGCCCATGCTTGGCCGCGCCAAGGATCAGCCGGTCACGCCCGCCCGGAAAGGCGCCGGAATTGCGCCCCTCGCCGTATTTGCGCGCATTGCCGGCCGCAGTGGCAACGCCGCAGAAGGTGTCATGCGTGCCCGCATCATCCGCAAGGATGCTCGCCATCACCCGGCCCATGTCGGACAAGAGCAGCTTGCCCGTGCCCAGATAGGCGTTCCACTGAACCTTGACCGTGTCGGCGACGTTCAATCGCTCGGTCGGCATTTCGGCGTTGAAGATGTTGAGGCTGGCGCAGGCATCGCCTTGCTTGTCGATCAGCCGCAGCTGCGAGCCGCGCGCGAGCCGGCGTGAGGCATAGCCGCCGGGCGCGAGGGTCTCTTCCCAGAGAAGATCGCTGGCGGCGACGCCTTCGGGCAGATCGTCCGCCACGGGGGGGCGCACCGGCATCGCTTCCACCCGCGTCCCGCCTTGCGCCCGGGCATGGTCACGCGCGGCCTTTGGATCTGCGGTTCCGCTCATTCCGCGGCCTCCTGCGCAGGCGGCAAGTCCTGTTCGTAAAGCGGCGGGAGCAGCGCGGTGGTGGTGACAAGCTGCAATTGCTGCACGCCCCTGATGGTGCGCAGCGCGTCACACAGCTGCTTCAGCCGCACCGCAGGGCCCTGCACCAGCAGCACCTCGAGCGACTGGTCCTCCTCAAGGAACACGTGCTGCGAGGAGATCACCTCCTTCAGGTAGGCGGCCTGGGTCTCGGCCAGCTGCTGGCGCACCCTTCCGCCGCCGCCGGTGTAGACAATGGTGACGGTCCCCGCGAGCATGTCCTCGGGCCGGGTCAGCGCCTCGTGCTCGGCAAGCGCGTGGCGGATCAACTCGGCGATCAGCTGCGAGCGCGACGGCAGCCCGCGTTCCTCGACCATCATGTCGAGCTGGCGGAACAGCTCGGCCGGCAGGCTCATGCTGAGGCGCGCGAGGCGTGAAGGTTCAGGGCTGCTCATAAGGCGGGCATCTCAATTATTACCTATTGTGTCAATCGTAATACTCGGCTGCACGTCCGGTTCCCAAGCCGTCCCGCCGGGATGCAGATCACCCGCTTTTCTGGTCAAGGCGAGGTCATAGACCACGCCCGCGCCATAGCGGTGCGGGGCGTGCGGATCATGGCGGCGCTTGTCGAGCGTCAGCACGCGGGTGCCGAGGGTGAAGGCTTCTTTGATGTCGTGGGTGACCATGATCACGGTCAGCCCATGCTCGCGCCACAGCCGGGTGATGAGCCCGTGCATATCGGCGCGGATGCCCGGATCGAGCGCGCCGAACGGCTCGTCGAGCAGCAGGATGCGCGGCCGCTTGATCAGCGCCTGGGCGATGGCGAGGCGCTGCTGCATCCCGCCCGACATCTGCGCCGGGTAGAGGTGGCGGCTGTCGGCCAGCCCGACTTGTTCGAGCATCGCCTCGGCCTCGGCTTGTGCCGCACGCCGCGCGCTGCCGAACAGCCGCGCGGTCAGCGGCGCAGCGGCGAATTCGAGGCCGATCATGGTGTTGCCGAGCACGGTCAGGTGCGGGAACACCGAATAGCGCTGGAACACCACCCCGCGATCCGGCCCGCACTCGGCAGGCAGGGGCGCGCCTTCGAGGCTGATCGTGCCGCGGGTCGGGCGCTCCTGCCCGAGGATGACGCGCAGCAGGCTGCTCTTGCCCGCTCCCGAAGGCCCGATGATCGAGACGAACGCCCCCTCGGCAATGTCGAGCGTGATGCGTTCAAGCACGACCTTCTCGCCATATTCGACCCAGATGTTCTTGAGCGCGAGGAAGGCCATCAGCGCGCGCCCAGATGGGCCCAGCCGAACAGGCGGCGGCTGGAGCGCGTAAGGGCAAAGTCCATCGCCACCGCAAGCAGCGCGATCCATGCGACATAGGGGATGATCACGTCCATCGCGAGGTAACGGCGCACGAGAAAGATGCGGTAGCCAAGGCCAACGTCCGCCGCGATCGCCTCGGCCGAGATCAGGAACACCCACGCCGGGCCCAATGAAAGGCGCAAGCCCTCGATCAGCCGGGGGAGCGCCTGCGGAAGCGCCACGCGCAGCACCACGCCCCACGAATTGGCGCCCAGCGTCAGCGCCTTGACCACCTGTTCGCGTGGGAGAGCGGCGATGTGTCCGGCAAGGTCGCGGATCATGAACGGCGCGATCCCGATCACGATCAGCGCCACTTTCGCCGTCTCGCCAAGGCCGAAGGTGATGAACAGGATCGGCAGCAGCGCGACCGGCGGGATCACCGCGATTCCCGTGACCAGCGGGCCGAACGTCGCCCTCACCCGCGGCAACGCGCCAAGCGCGAGCCCGACCAGCAGTGCCGAAAGCGTGGCGATCCCGAGGCCCGCCCCAAGCCGCGCGAGGCTGGCCAGCGTGTCGGCCCAAAACAGGTATTGGCCCGAGAGCGGATCGGGCTCGAACAGCAGCCCCGCCATCGCGCTTGCCATTGCTTGCGGGAGCGGCAGGATCTTGTCAGCCGGGTTTTCGGCATGGCGCGCGGCGGCGGCGATGACATAGCCGATGGCCAGCACCAGCAGCGGCGCCGCGCCCATCAGCAGCGCGCCGCGGCGGCTGTGTGTGGCTGTCACCCAGCGCATCTCTATCGTCCCTGCGAGCCGGAGCGGGTCACAGCTTCCCGTCGGCCGCGAGCTGCATGTAGGTCGGATCGAAGCGCAGCGTGATCGCCGCCTTGTCGCCGAGGGTCTTGCCGCCGGGGAACTCCATCCCAACCGCATCGGCCGAACGCGCGCCCTGCCCGAACAGGCCTTGGGCAAAGCTGAAATCGCGCACGCGGGTCATGGTGGTGACAAGATCGGGCGAAGCCATCGCCGCCACTGCCGCCTTGGGATCGGTGTAGAGGAAGGTCGTCGCCAGCTGGCCTTCGAAAGCTTCCGGCGTGGTGCCTGAAAGCTTCGCCATCGCCGCCCGCGCCGCCGCGCCTTCGGCATCCTGCTTCGCCATCAGCGTCATGGTTTCAAACCAGATCCCCGCCAGCGCCTTGCCGAGGTTGGGGTTGGCCTTCAACGTCGCGGTATCGACCACCATCAGGTCGAGAATTTCGCCCGGAATATCGGCCGAGGTGAACACCGCCTTCGCGCCCGGCACGCCCTTCATCGTCGTCACCTGCGGGTTCCACGCCACCGCAGCGGTGACATCGGGCGCGCCAAAGGCGGCGGCGATATCGGCATCGGACGTGTTCACCGTCTTCACATCGGTGAGCTTCAGCGCGTTTGTTTCCAGCGCCCGGGCCAGCAGGTAGTGCGAAACCGAAAGCTCGGCGAGATAGACCTGCCGGCCCTTGATCCCCGCCACGCTGTCAGCGCCCTTCAGCAGCACCGCGTCATTGCCGTTGGAATAATCGCCAAGGATGATCGCGGAGGTATCCTTGCCCCCCGCCGCCGGGATGGTCAGCGCGTCCATATTGGCGACCGTCACCCCATCGAGCTTGCCTGCGGTGAACTGGTTCACGCTCTCGATATAGTCGTTCACCTGCACGAACTTGATCGTGATGCCGTACTTGTCGCCCCACTTCTTCACGATCCCCGCCTGCTCGGCATAGGGCCAGGGCATCCATCCGGCATAGATCGACCAGCCGATGTTGAAATCGGTGCGGGGCGCGGCGGCTTCGTCCTCGCCGCCCGAACAGGCGGTCACCAGCAGTGCGGCCAGCGAGAGGAGGGCAAAAGCCCAGAAGCGGCGCAAGCTGGTCAGCATGATTCGTCCCCTATGTTGCGCCTGCGAACATCCGCCGCTCAGGCGCGTTTGTCCATCGGAATTATTACGATTGATTGCATACGTAATATAGGCAAGATTGTTCCCGATAGCAGGGGATCAGGGCTCCGTGCGAGGGCGCGCGGCGGCCGCCCTGCACCGCCCGGAAGGCCGCCATCCATGAAGCGCAAACCGCCCGTTCGTCCGCCCGTTCGTCCGCCCGTTCGTCCGCCCGTTCGTCCACTCGTCATCGCTGTTGCCGCGATGCTCGGCGGCGCCTCCTGCTCCGCCGAACAAGGCCCGCCGCCCGACGATGCGGTCGGCCCTGTGCCGAACCTTACCGAGAACGCGATGAAGGTGCCGGGCTTCGCCGATTTCATCGCGATTGACGGCGATACGGCGTGGGTCACCAATGACGGGCGGGTCGAACAATGGTCGCCCACTGGCAAGCGCGCATCGACGGACGTTCCCCGCCCCTGCGGCACGATGGCGATCGCGGCAGGATCGCTGTGGGTCGCCAATTGCAAGGGCGGCGAGGTGTGGCGCATCAACCTCAAGACCGCAGCGGTCGAAGCCAAGATCGCCACCGGCCTCGCCAATCCCAAGGGCGAAACCAACGTCATCGCCGGCGCGGGATCGATCTGGGTGCCGAGCGATGCGGCGGGCAAGGTCGCGCGGATCGACCCTGCCACCAACGCCATTGTCGCCGCCGTCAGCGTGGTGCCTGAAACCTGGTATCTGGCCTGGGGCTTTGACGCCGTGTGGGCGGTATCGAGCGAGGGCAAGCTGCTCCAGCGGATCGATCCTGCCACCAATGCGGTGACGGGCAAGACCGCGCTGGGCGATACCCCCGGCTTCCTTGCGGCCGGCGAAGGCGCGGTGTGGGTGCAGGAACAGGGCGATGGCACCGTCGCCAAGATTGACCCGGCGAGCCTGGCGGTGGCGGGCCGCACCAAGATCGGTGACAACCTCAAGTGGGGCGATATCGATACTGGCGACGGCGCAGTGTGGCTGCGCACCACCGACGTGCAGACGATGGTGGTGATCGACCCCCAGACCCTGAAGATCCGCGCCCGCATGGGCCCGGCGGTGGGCAGCGGCGCGCTACGCTGGACGCCGCAGGGCGTGTGGACTTCGGCCCACGACAACCAGACGCTGTCTTGGTGGAGCCCGCCTGCCGCACCTGCGACACCGGCACCCTAAGGCCAAAGAAAAGGCGCGCGGGGAGGGTCGCAGATCCCCGCGCGCTTTCTCGTGATCCCGTTTGGGATCAGAACTTGTAGCCGAGCTCCACCCCGAACCGCTGGCGTCCGCCCGGCGAGATGAACGAGCCGCCGAACTCGACTGCGGTGATCACTTCGTTGAGGAACTTCTCGTTGAAGAGGTTTTCGGCATAGGCGACCACCGACCACCGCTCACCCTCAACACCAACGCGCAGGTCCATGACGCCGAAAGCATCGCGCTGCGCGACCGAGTAATCGGCAAGGCCGAACGAGGCCGGCAGCGCCACCGTCGAATTCGGCAGCAAGGCTGTGAACAAGGTCGGGTTGGTGTCGTTCTGAAGCGTGTGGAACCACGTCGGCCCGGTGATGCGGTAATCGGCGCGGCTCACGAAGTTGATGCTGTCTGTCAGCGGCAGATCAACCTGCGTCCCCAGGTTGATCGTGTAATCGGCCGTATAGGGCGATTTGTTGCCGACCGTCCCGGGGCGTGAGGCATTGGCCTTGATCTCGCTGCCGGTGACATTGCCCGAAGCGAACAGCGTCCAGCCCTTGACCGGCTCGGCGGTGAGGTTGAGTTCGCCCCCGTAAACGTCGACCTTGTCGATGTTCGAAACCACGCGCAGCAAGCCGAAGCCGCCGACGAAGAACTCGAAGAACTGCATGTCGTCGATGCTGGTGTAATAGCCGGCAAGGTCAAACGTGACCGCACCGTCCAGCAGCGTGCCCTTGACCCCAGCTTCGAAGGCGCTCGAGCGTTCCTTGCGATACTGGTCGTTGATCAGCACATTGGTGCCGATGAACTGGTTGAAGGCGGAATTGACGATCGCCGCCGAACCCTGGTTGTTGAAGCCGCCCGATTTGAAGCCGACCCCCCAGTTTCCGTAGAAATTGATGTCGTCGGACAGCTCGTAGCGCAGCGAGATCTTGGGCTGGAACTGCTTGAAGGTTTCCGATTGCGGCCCGATCGGCTGAACAACGCCGCCCACCACCGCCTGACCGGGGTTGATCGGCCCACCGGTGATCGGATCGCGCACCGCCGGCACCAGGCTCGTCACCTGACGGTCCTCGATGTCGTAGCGGCCCGCGACCGAGATGTTCAGGCGATCGGTAACGTCAGTGTCTGCGGCGGCGAAGACCGCGTAAACGTCGGTCTTGAAGCTGTCATTGTAAAGCTGGGTCGTCGGGTTGCTGGTGCCCGGCGCGTTATAAAGCTGCCGGATGACGCCGCGCCCGAGATCCGCGCCGAGGCTCACCCCGACTTCGCGGTTGATGTGCAGGTAATAGGTGCCGACCTGCCAGTTGATCGGCCCGTCACCGTTCGACGACAGGCGGATTTCGCCGCTGATGTCCTCTTGCTGGCGGACCTGGAACTGGGTGCCGTCGCAGGTGGTCGGGCTATAGGCACCGAAGGTGGAGCCGGTCGCCGGGTTGAAGATGAAGGGGACCGGGCTCGTGCCGATGAAGGTCGGCGGATTGAGCGGATAGCCGGCGAGCTGCAACGTCGAGGCGGCGCAGGCATTGGCCGCAGCGACCGACGCCGGGGTCGCGCCCGGGAAGGTGAAGCGCGCAAAGTCGGCCGAGGTGCCGTCGGCGGTCAGCGACTGGTCAACATCGCTGTAGAGCACCCAGGCCGTCAGCGTCGCGCCCTCGAACTTGTGCTCGATCTTGGCCGAAGTCTCGAAGGTGGTCTGGTCGTTGGTCGGCCGGATGTTCGAATAATAGGCGAAGGGATGCTTGTTGACGTCCTCGAAGAAGGCCGGATTGAAGGCGGCGAAGTTCTTGAGGTGGAAACTGGCATTGAAGTTGATCGAAGCGCCCGAAAGCTTGGCATAGCGGGCCTTGACGTCGACTTCGGTGTCGGAGCCGATTTCGGCCACGAAGCGCCCGTCAATGCCCCACACTTCCTGATCATCGACGGTCTTGGAATTGCCGAGGAAGCGGTTGCGGAAGAAGCCGTCGGTGGTCGAATAATTGCCCGAAAGCACCAGCCCCGCGCTGTCACCGACCGGGGTCGAGATGTAACCATTGGCAAGGTAGGTGCTGTCCTGCGCGGCGCGCACCAGCATGCCGCCTTCCAGCCGGTCGCCCGGCTTCAGGGTCTGGAGCACGATCGCACCGGCGGCCGCGTTGCGACCATAGAGCGCGCCTTGCGGGCCCTTCAGGATTTCAACCTGCCGCAGTGTCCCCTGGTTCTGGTTCAGCTGCGCGGTGTTGGTCTTGAGGATCCCGTCGACCACCAGCGCGACCGAGCTTTCCGCGTCGCGCGCGCCATTGATGCCGCGGATGTTGATCTGGGTGTCGCCCGCTTCTGCCGTGCCGGTAACGATCGTCACGCCGGGGGTGAGCTGGATGAAGTCGTCGGCGCGCTGCACGCCGGCCGCAGCGAGGGTCTCGGCGGTGAACACCGTGACCGAAGCCGGCACGTCCGCGAGCGTTTCCGACTGGCGGCGCGCGGTGACGATGATGCCGCCCTCGCCCTCGCTCTGGACAGCTTCTTCGGCGTCAGGGGCGGTCTGTGCGGAAGCGGGCATAGCGAGCGCAATGGCGCCGAGCGCCGCGCCGGAAACAAGAAGCAGACGGACATTCATGGGACGGCTCTCCTGGGAAAAGCGGGAAGGATGGGCGGCCGGGAGTGTGCTGGCACGGCCCGGGCAGCGGAAAGAACGGGGATGGCGCGGGGATTGATCGGGCACAGCAATGCGCGGCTGGCCTTGCCCGGAATGGTCGGCGCTGTTCCACCAATGCAGTTCACGGGCACTCCCCTGTTGCCTGTGAGGCCGGGGTTATTGTATACAAATCCCTTCCGTCAAGCGATTTGCTCCAACCGGGAGATGGTCACGCGGGAAGTGTGTTTTTGCCGCCGCACAGGCTTGCGGAGGCCAACGGCCCGGCGCACTGGGATTCAGCAGAAATGGGGATCAGCATGAGCGCGCGCACAGTCTACACCCAGCAAAAGGTCTCCGCCCCATGAGCCGCGCGTCCGAACAGGCCTATGCCAAGATCCGCGCACATCTCCTGAGCGGCGCGGTCAGGGCGGGCGAACAGCTCACCGAGGATCAGCTCGCACAGATCACCGGGGTCAGCCGCACGCCCGTGCGCGACGCGGTGCGGCGACTGGAGGACGAGCTGCTGCTGGTGCGTTCGGACACCAAGCGATTGTTCGTCGCCGACTGGAGCCGCGACGACATCGAAGAGATGTTCACCCTTCGCCAGATGCTCGAATGCCACGCCGCAGAGCGCGCGGCCAGGCGGCTATCGCGTGAGCAGGTCGCGCGGCTGGAGGGGCTGAACCGTGATCTCAAGGAAGCCATCGAGCAGAGCCCCCCCGATGTCGTCCGCTTTCTCGATGCCAACCGCGCGTTTCACGAGGTGATCTATGACGCCGCCCAATCGCCAAGGCTGGGGCAATTGCTGGCCAAGCTGGTCGAGGCGCCGGTGGTGCTGCGCACCGCACGCACCTATTCGCAAGGCGACCTCAGGCAATCTGCGCGCGATCATGACGAACTGGTCGCCGCCTTCGTCGCCCGCGATCCTGACTGGGCGCGCGCGGTGATGGGCAGCCACTTGCGCCGCGCCTTCCACACCTTCGTCCGATCTGTCGGATCGGCGGCCAATGACCAAGACCCCTCGTAACGCTGGCGCAAGCCTGATTCTCCCCGCCAGCGCTGCCAAGCTTGATTGCAATTGTATACAAAGAGGCTAATTGGGCATCGAAGCTCCCGCAGCAGCAACGAGGCGAGTCACCGTGGCAGGCCCCATGTCGATCGACACATCCATCGAGACAATCGAAGTGGTCGAGGTTGGCCCGCGCGACGGGCTTCAGAACGAGCCCGACATCATTGCGACCGACGTGAAACTCCAGCTGATCGCGCGGATGATCGGCTACGGCGCAAGGCGGCTTGAGGTGGCGAGCTTCGTTCATCCGGCGCGCGTGCCGCAGATGGCGGACGCGGAAGCCGTGATCGCGGGCCTGCCCAACAACCCGGACTGCACCTATGTCGGCCTTGTCCTGAACAAGCGCGGCGTGATGCGCGCGCTTGCCACACGGGATGGCGGCGCGCGGGGTGTGGATCAGGTCGGCTGCGTGGTGGTTGCCAGCGACACCTTCGGCCAGAAGAACCAGGGCCAGACCATCGCCGAGGGTCTGGCCGAAACGCGCGCCATGCTCCGCTTCGCCCGCGCCGAGGGGATGCGTGCGCAGGTGACGATCAGCGCCGCCTTCGGCTGCCCGTTCGAGGGCGAGGTGAAGCATGACACCGTCATCGCCATCGCCGAGGAACTCGCCATCGAGAACCCGGAGGAAATCGCGCTCGCCGATACGATCGGGGTCGGCACGCCGTGGGAAGCAGGCGAGCTGTTCGGCAAGCTTGGCGCGGTGCTGGGCGGCGCAATCCCGATGCGCGCGCATTTCCACAACACGCGGGGCACCGGCATCGCCAATGCGTGGGAGGCCTACAAGGCGGGCGTGCGCGTCTTCGACGCATCGCTGGGCGGGCTCGGCGGCTGCCCCTTCGCGCCGCGCGCGACGGGCAATATCGCCACCGAGGATCTCGTCTACATGATGGGCCGTTCGGGGCTGGCAACGGGCATAAATCTCGACGCGGCAATCGCGGCGAACAAGTGGTTTGCAGGTGAGCTGGGGCGGGAACTCCCCTCGGCGGTTGCCCGCGCGGCATAACAAGAGGAAACGGCATGACTTACAGGTTGGGCGTCGACGTGGGCGGGACTTTCACCGATCTCCTGCTGTTCGACGAGGCGAGCGGCGCATTCTGGCGGCACAAGACGCCCTCGACGCCGCATGATTCTTCGGAAGGCATCCTGACGGGCGTGAAGGCGATCACCGAACAGGCCGGGATCACCGCCGCTGACATCGCCTATTTCCTCCACGGCACCACGGTTGCGACCAATGCCGTGCTCGAAGGCAAGGGCGCGCGGGTCGGCCTCGTCACCACGCAGGGCTACCGCGACATCATGCAGATCGCGCGCAGCTTCGTGCCCGGCGGGCTGGCCGCGTGGATCGTCTGGCCCAAGCCGCAGCCGCTCGCGCGCCTTGAGCACACGGTCGAAGTGCCGGGCCGCATGGACGCCCAGGGGCGCGAGGTTGCCCCGCTCGATGAAGATGCGGTGCGCGCCGCCTTGCGCAAGCTCAAGGGTGACGGGATCGAGGCGCTTACCGTCAGCCTCATGAACGCCTACTTGAACGGCGCGCACGAGGCCCGCATCGGCGCAATCGCCGCCGAGGAACTGCCCGGCATCCCCGTCTCCCTGAGCCATGAAGTCCTGCCCGAGATGCAGGAATACGAACGCACCCTGTCGACCGTCGCCAACGCCGCGGTGCGCCCGGTGGTCAGCAAGTATATCTCCAACCTGCGCACCAAGCTCACCGATGAAGGCTTCGGTGGCCGCCTCTCGCTGCTGCGTTCCGACGGCGGGTTGATGAGTAGCCAGAAGGCCGAGGAGCACCCCGTCAACATCCTCATGTCCGGCCCCGCAGGCGGCGTCACCGGCGCGCTGTGGGTGGCAAAGAATGCGGGCTTTGAAAACATCCTCACCCTTGATGTCGGTGGCACCTCGACCGACGTCGCGTTGATCCAGGGCCTGGAGCCGCGCCGCCAGCGCACCACTGAAGTCGGGCACTTGTCGGTGCGCGCTTCGGCATTGGATGTGAAGACCGTCGGCGCGGGCGGCGGCTCGATCGCGCATGTGCCGCAGCTCACCAAGGCGCTGCGCGTCGGCCCGGAAAGCGCGGGCGCGGTGCCGGGGCCGGTCGCCTATAACAAAGGCGGCCAGCTTCCGACCGTGACGGACGCCAATGTGGTGCTCGGCTACCTTCCCGAAGATCTCCTCGGCGGCAGCTTCAAGCTTGACCGCGAGGGCGCCAAGGCGGCGGTGCAGACCATCGCCGATGCGCTGGGCGTCACGCTGATGGAGGCCGCGCGCGGGATCATCGACATCGTCAATGAAAACATGTTCGGCGCCCTGCGGATGATCTCGGTGCAGCAGGGTTATGACCCGCGCGAGTTTGCGCTGATGGGCTTTGGCGGGGCGGGGCCGCTCCACGTCAATGCCGTCGCGCGGCTGATGGGCAGCTGGCCCGCGATCTCGCCGGTCTCCCCCGGTGTGCTGTGTGCGCTCGGCGATGCGACCACGCGGATGCGCACTGAAACCGCGCGCAGCTTCTCGCGCCTGGCCCGCGACACCGTGATCGCCGACCTCATCGCAGTGCTCGACGACATGGCCGAACAGACCCGCGGCGATCTGATCGCAGACGGCATCCCGGAAGAACAGATCACCTCATTGTTCGAGATCGATGTGCGCTATGCCGGGCAGGCCTTCGAGGTGCCGCTCACCATCACGCAAGCCGTGCTCGAAGCGGACGGGATCGAAGGCATCCTCGCCCGCTTTGATGAAGAACACCTCAGGCTCTTTACCTTCAATATGGAGACGCCCCACGAAATCGTGAACCTGCGCGCGGTCGCGCAGGGGCAGGCCCCCGCCCTGCCCGCCGCCGAGCTACCCAAGGGTGACGGCAAGCCCGATGCCGCGAAGATCCGCGACCACACGGTGTGGATCGACGGAGCCGAGCGCGCGGCCGTGATTTACGACCGCGCCCGCCTGCGCCAGGGCGACATCATCGAAGGCCCGGCGATCATCACCGAAATGGATTCGACCACGCTGGTTGAACACGATTGCCGCGCCGCCGTCGACGCTGTGGGCAACATCCTCATCACTCTCAAGGCGAAGGGTTAAGCCGATGCCCGCCAAGATCATTGAACCCAACACCACGCCGTTCCAGAAGATCGCCATCGACCCGGTGACGCTGGACATCATCGAGAACGCCCTGCGCAACGCCCGCATCGAAATGGACGCGACGCTGGTGCGCACCGCCATGTCCCCGGGCATCCGCGAGCAGGGGGACGCCTTCCCGCTGATCTCCGACCCTGCCGGCAAGATGATCGTCGGCCAGTTCGGCAGCTTCATCGACGGCTTTTTGAAGCAGTTTGACGGCACGATCGAGGACGGGGACATGATCTTCCTCAGCGATCCCTATTCCTGCGGCGGCGCGGTCAGCCACTCGAACGACTGGCTGGTGCTGCTCCCGGTGTTCAAGGACGGGCGCCTGCTCGCCTACACCGCGATGTTCGGCCACCAGAGCGACATCGGCGGATCGGTCCCCGGCTCGATGCCGATCGGCGCGTCCTCGATCTTTGAAGAGGGCGTGCGCATTCCGCCCGTGAAGATCTGGAAGAAGGGCGAATACAACGAAGACCTGATGAAGCTGGTGATGCACCAGACCCGCAAGCCCGATTGGTGTCAGGCGGACTTAAATGCGCTGATCGCTTCCTGCCGGGTCGCTGCGCGCCGCGTGGTGGAGATGGCGACCCGTTTCGGCGACGACGTTTACGTCTCGGCCACGCAGGAACTGCTCGCCCGCAACCACCGCGCGATGAAGGCGTTGCTGGCGATGGCCGTGGCCGAGGAGCCGGTGAGCTTCGAGGATTACATCTGCGACGATGGCAAGGGCTACGGCCCCTACAAGATCCGCTGCACGATGCGGCGCGACGGCGACCGTGTGATCCTCGATTTCGAAGGCACCGATCCGCAATCCGCCGCCTCGATCAACTTTTTCCTCAATGAAAACATGTTCAAGATGTTCTTCGGCATCTACATGATCATGGTCTTCGATCCGCAGATCCTGTTCAATGACGGGTTCTATGATCTGATCGAGGTGCGCATCCCGGCAGGCTCGCTGCTCAAGCCGCACTTCCCCGCCGCGCTCTCGGGCCGCACCCACGCGCTGGGCCGCATCTTC
>JAIYAL010000054.1 GCA_027489095.1 Erythrobacteraceae bacterium | reverse complement strand
TTCCATCCCGAATGGATCGCCACCAGCCCGCCCATGATCGGTTCAACCTTGGTGTTGGCGAAGCCGGCTTGGCGGATCATCTGCTCGAAAGCCGGCATCGGCGGAAACTTGCGGATCGATTCGGCAAGGTAGCGGTACGAATCCGCATCGCCTGCGATCATCTGCCCCATGCGCGGCAGCAGGTGCTCGGAATAGATGTCGTAAGCCTCCTTCAGCCCCGACCACTCGACAGTCGAAAATTCGAGGCAGAAGAACCGCCCACCGGGACGCAGCACGCGCAGCGCCTCGACCAGAGCGCGGTCGATGTGGGTGACGTTCCGGATGCCGAAGGCGATCGTGTAAGCATCAAAGCTGCTGCTGGCGAAACTCACCTTTTCCGCATTCTGGCAGGTGAAGACGAGGCTGCCGTCGTCCTCGGAAAAACCCCGCTCCAGCGCGCGTTCCGCGCCGACATCGAGCATGTCCTGGTTGATGTCGGCGACCGTGATGTGCGCGCCTTTGGCGGCCATCCGGAAGGCGATGTCGCCGGTGCCGCCCGCCATGTCGAGGATCTGCTCACCGGCCTGCGGCTTGACGCGCTTCACGAAGCGGTCCTTCCACAAGCGGTGCATCCCGCCCGACATGGCATCGTTCATGATGTCGTACTTGCGCGCGACGCTGGAGAAGACCTCGCCCACTTTGCGGGTCTTTTCCTGCGGGGTGACCTGGGTGTAGCCGAAGGAGACGGTTTCGTCGGTGGTATCGCTCATGCGGCATGCCTTAGGGAAGTTTGGCTAGGTCGCAAACACTTGAATGTCTCCGTCATGCCAGCGAAAGCTGGCACCTCAAGCGGCCCTAGACCCCAACTTTCGCTGGGGTGACGAAAACGGGATTTATGCCAGAGTTACCTGAAGTCGAGACCACCGTGCGCGGCCTTGCCAAGTTCCTTGAGGGCGAGCGGATCACGCGCGTGGTGCTCAACCGCGCGGACTTGCGCCGCCCGTTCCCGGCCGATCTGGTGCAGGTCATGACCGGGGCGAGGGTCACTGCGCTCTCGCGCCGGGCGAAATATGGCCTCATCCATCTCGACCGGGGATCGACGATGATCTTCCACCTCGGCATGAGCGGGCGCTGGCGGATCGATCCCGAGACGCCCGAGACCCATGACCACCTGCTGATGGAGACCGCCGCGCACCGCTTCGCGCTGTGCGATCCGCGGCGCTTCGGCTCGGTCGATCTGGTGGCGAGCGCCAGCCTTGAGGCCTGGCCGCAATTCGCCGCCCTCGGGCCGGAGCCCCTGGGGCCCGGGCTGACGGCTGCGCATCTGAAAACGGCGCTCGCGGGGAAGACCCAGTCGATCAAGCTGTGCCTGCTCGACCAGCGGATCGTCGCGGGACTTGGCAACATCTATGTCTGCGAGGCGCTGTGGCGCGCCGGCATCCGCCCGGCCAAGCCTGCGGGCAAGGTGACGGGGCCGCAGCTCGCCCGGCTGGTGCCCGCGATCATCGCCGTGCTCGAAGCCTCGATCCGCGACGGCGGCTCCACCTTGCGCGACTATGCCCGGCCCGATGGCGAGCTGGGCTATTTCGCCAGCTCCTTCGACGTCTACGGCCGGACAAGCGAAGCCTGCCGCCGCGATGATGGGGGCGTGATCCAACGCATCGCCCAAGGCGGTCGCAGCACCTGGTTCTGCCCCGTTTGCCAGAAGTAGGCCCCCGCCGGGAGGCTTGCCAAGGGAATCGTTGACCTTCGAGGCAGTTCTGACTATGCGCGCTGCTTTCCGGCGGTTGGGCCTTGTGTCCGCTCGCCTATTTTCGAGCAAACCGTCACCATTTCCTCGGTCGCGCCAAGCGGCCTGAAACAACCGCGAGACAGACACGAATTATGGCCAACACGCCGCAAGCCAAGAAGCGCATTCGCCGCAACGATGCCCGCGCCACCATCAATGGTGCGCGAATCAGCCGCATCCGTAACTTCATCAAGAAGGTGGAAGCTGCGTGCGAATCTGGCGACAAGGAAGCGGCGGCGGCTGCGCTCAAGGCGGCTCAGCCGGAAATGGCCCGCGGCGTCGCTCGCGGCGTGCTCCACAAGAACACCGTCGCGCGCAAGATGTCGCGTCTGACCCGCCGGGTTGCGACGCTCTGATTCGGATCGAATCAAACTTGCTATCCTAATTTAGGTTTTCCCGGCGGTTTGCCGGGGTCTGGCGAAACGAAGGGGCCGTACTCGATGAGTGCGGCCCCTTCGTTTGCATAAAACGCAAGAGTGCTGCGAAGCGAAAATCGCAGGATTCCCCGCGATTCGCACCGTTTTGGATGCTCATTTCTATTGAAATCAATGGTTTGAACGCAAGCCTGCGGGACACCACCGAGTCAACAGGAATATTTCACTTTTTTTAAAAGTCCGCGCTTGCGCTAAGGCTCCGAGCGTTCTTAACAAGAGACCTACCCGGCGCGGGACAGCTCGGGTGCTTTTACAAACTGTCTGGCAGGGGAGCCTGTGGAATGAGCAATTCCGCGGGAAGAGGAGACGGTGCCTGTCGCGACTGGAATTAGGTGCGTCTGCGAACCACAAGGTGCCGCAGACGGTGCGTGAATTGGGGATAATTTTGTGCACAGGACTGACAAGGCGCGGACGCAAGGCCGCCAGACCGACGAACATTTGATGGAAGATGCCGAAGCCGTAAACCTCGCCGCCGATTGGTCCGATATCAGTCAGGGTCTGCGCAAGGATCTTGGGCATCAGCTGCACAGCCAGTGGATCAAGCCGATCCAGCTTGGCGCAGTGAACCGAGAGAGCGGCACGCTTGATCTCTACCTCCCGACCGAGTTCTCGGCCAACTGGGTGCGAGACCGCTTCCATGATCGCTTGCAGCTTGCCTGGAGCATCGCGCGCTCCGAAGTGCGCAAGGTCAACATCATCGTCCATCCGGGCCGCCGCCAGCTGCCCGATCTGCGTCTCGACGATGGCCGCCGCCCCGCCAATGACGGCGCGAGCGCGATCGCCATGGCCGCAGGATCAATGGGCGATGCGACCTTCACCTCGTCGGTCGGGCTTGATCCGTCGCTGACCTTTGGCGCCTTCGTGACCGGCGAGGCCAACGTCCTCGCCTGCAACGCGGCGCAGCGCATGGCGGCGCTGGAACAGCCACAGTTCTCGCCGCTCTATCTCAAGGCGGCGACCGGACAGGGCAAGACTCACCTGCTGCACGCGATCGGCCACGGCTATCTGCAGACCCACCCGCGCGCGCGTATCTTCTACTGCTCGGCCGAGCGGTTCATGGTCGAGTTCGTGCAGGCGCTGAAATCGAGCCAGACGATCGAGTTCAAGGCGCGCCTTCGTTCCTTCGATCTGCTGCTGGTGGACGACATCCAGTTCATCATCGGCAAGGCGAGCGCGCAGGAAGAACTGCTCTACACGATCGACGCGCTGCTGGCCGAGGGCAAGCGCCTGGTGTTCGCCGCCGACCGCGCCCCGCAGGCGCTGGACGGGGTCGAGCCGCGGCTGCTGTCGCGCCTGTCGATGGGGCTCGTCGCCGACATCCAGCCCGCCGACATCGAGCTTCGCAAGAAGATCCTCGTCTCCAAACTGGTGCGCTTTGCGCCGCTTTCGGTGCCGGAAGATGTGGTCGAATTCCTCGCCCGCACCATCACCCGCAACGTGCGCGAGCTGGTCGGCGGCCTCAACAAGCTGATCGCCTATGCGCAGCTGACCGGGCAGGAGGTGTCGCTGCAACTCGCCGAGGAACAGCTCACCGACATCCTTTCGGCCAACCGCCGCCGGATCACCATCGACGAGATCCAGCGCACCGTCTGCCAGTTCTACCGGATCGACCGTTCGGAGATGAGCTCCAAGCGCCGCGCCCGCGCCGTGGTGCGCCCGCGCCAGGTGGCGATGTATCTCTCCAAGGTGCTCACCCCGCGCAGCTACCCCGAAATCGGGCGCAAGTTCGGCGGGCGCGACCATTCGACCGTGATCCACGCGGTGCGCCTGATCGAGGATCTGCGCCAGCGCGATGCCGACATGGACGGCGACGTCAGGAGCCTGCTGCGCCAGCTCGAGAGCTGATCCGTCCGCCGCATCTCCACCACCTTTGCACCGCCATATCGACAGGCCCCTCCACAGGCCTGTCGACAGGCTGTGCACAGGCTGTAAACAGCCTTTCCATGCCTTCCGAGCGCCTTTCTCCCGAGCTTATCACCCTCCCCCAAGGGTGGATTCCTGCGCTCGTGCGGGGCGCCAAGGGCAAGTGTCCGCGCTGCGGCGAAGCGGCACTGTTCCGCAAGTGGCTGAAACCGGTCGAGCGTTGCAGCCATTGCCGGCAGGATTGGTCGTTGCAGCAAGCTGACGACTTTCCGGCCTATATCGGCATCTTCATCGTCGGCCACCTGCTCGCTCCGGTGGTGATCACGATGATCGGCACCTTCCACCTTTCGGCATGGCTCACGCTCGCGATCATCCTGCCGGTGGCGATTGCGATGCTGCTCGCCATGCTCCAGCCCACCAAGGGCGCGGTGATCGCCTTCCTGTGGTGGCACGGCATCGGCGCCTTCCGGCAGGAACGCCGCGCACCGGAGCAAAAGCCGTGACGCTTTCTTCCGCCCGGCTCGACCGCTTCGCGCGCCATATCGTGCTGCCCGAGGTTGGCGGCGCGGGGCAAGTGCGCCTCGCCGAATCGCGGGTGGCGGTGATCGGCCTTGGCGGGATCGGCTCGCCTGCGCTGCAATACCTCGCGGCGAGCGGGATTGGGCGCCTCAGCCTGATCGACGACGACGTGGTCGACATCTCCAACCTCCAGCGCCAGACGATCTTCACCACCCGCGATGTGGGCTACGGCAAGGCGGTCTCGGCGCGGCGCTGGCTCGCCAATTTCGACGATTCGCTGAACGTTGACGTGTCGGACGCGCGGATCACGCCGGACAACGTCGCCAACCTGATCGCGGGCGCCGACCTCGTGCTTGACGGGACGGACAACTTCGCCACGCGGCTTGCGGTCTCGGATGCCTGCGTGGCCGCCGGAATCCCGCTGCTCTCGGCCGCCGTGGGCCGCTTTCAGGGACAGGTCGCGGCCTTTGCCGGACACCTTGCGGGCGAGGCCTGCTACCGCTGTTTCGTCGGCGATGCCTTCGATGCCGAAGATTGCGACACCTGTGCGGACGACGGAATGCTCGGCGCGATGGCCGGATGGGCGGGCAGCTTTGCCGCGCTGCAGGCGATCAAGGTGCTGCTCGCGGGGGTGAGCATGCTGGGTGAGCCCGGGTGGGGCAAGCTGCACATCCTCGATGGCCTCGAACCAGGGATGCGCACCATCCGCATCGCCAAGGATGCGGGCTGCAAGACCTGCGGCTCAGCCGCCTAGCACCTCGTCCACCCACTGCGGCACCACCACGCTCGCCGGGCCGAGCCGCGATTCGTGGAACAATCGCGATCCCTCGGAGGGCTCAAGATTAAGCTCGAGCGTGCGTGCGCCGCTCGCCCGCGCGTCCTGCACGAAACCCGCTGCCGGATAGACCGCGCCCGATGTGCCGATGCTGACGAACAGGTCGCAGGTTTCAAGCGCCTGATAGATCCGGCCCATCGCGTAAGGCATCTCACCGAACCACACGACATCGGGGCGCAAGCTCGGCGCGCGGCAGACGGGGCATGGCGGTCGGTGCAGCATCGCCTCCAGCCACGGCGAACGCGTCTCGCACGATGTGCACAACGCCGACTTCAACGCGCCATGCATATGCAGCACCCGCGCACTGCCGCCGCGTTCGTGGAGATCATCGACATTCTGGGTGACCAGCAGCAGATCGCCGGAAAACGCCCGCTCCAGCCGCGCCAGCGCCATGTGCGCCGGGTTGGGCGCAACTTTCGCCAATGCCGTGCGCCGCATATCGTAGAAGTTCAGCACCAGATCGGGATCGCGCGCGAAGCCTTCGGGCGTGGCGACATCCTCGACCCGGTGCTGCTCCCACAGTCCTCCGGCGGAACGGAAGGTGTCGATCCCGCTCTCGGCGGAAATGCCCGCGCCGGTGAGGATGACGATGCTGTTGAACTCTGCCATGAGGCCTTCAAGCATGGGGTGTAGAGGCAAGGCAATGGCACAGCTGCAATTCGGGGTGATCGGGCACAAGGGCCGGATGGGGCAGGCGCTGGAGGCAGCGATTGCGGATGCCGGCCACAGCCTGTGCGTCGGGATCGATGACGGCGGATCGATCGCGCACCATGCCGCGCAGTGTGACGTGCTGGTAGATTTCTCCGCGCCGGGCGCGCTGGGGGATAACCTCGCGGCAGCAAAAGCGGCCGCCAAGCCGATCGTCATCGGCACCACCGGGTTGGAAGAGCCGCACTTCGTTATGCTCGCCGACGCCGCGAAGGCCGTGCCGGTGCTGCAATCGGGGAATTTCTCGCTGGGCGTCACGCTGATGGCCTATCTGGTGCGCGAGGCGGCGGCGCGGTTGGGGCCCGATTGGGACATCGAGGTGCTGGAAATGCACCACCGCATGAAGGTCGACGCGCCATCGGGCACGGCCAAGCTGCTGGGCGAGGCGGCAGCGGCGGGCCGGGGGATCGCCCTTGCGGACAATATGGAGAGCGGTCGTCACGGGATGACGGGCGCGCGGGGCCAAGGCGCGATCGGCTTTGCCACCTTGCGCGGCGGCACGGTGGCGGGCGAGCATTCGGTGATCTTTGCCGGGAGCGAGGAGCGCCTTACAATCTCACATAGCGCCGAGAACCGCATGATCTTCGCGCGCGGGGCGGTGCGGGCCGCCGAGTGGCTCACGGGGCAAGGTGCCGGGCGCTACACCATGAACGACGTGCTGGGGCTGTAGTCAGCGGATGCGAGGGCGATGACCACGCAATCACGCCTCGGCACCCTCATGGCCCTGTCCGCTGCCGGCGCGATGCTGGCAGGCTGCGGCTACACGTCCATCGCACCGGAGGATCGCCCCGCGGGCTTCGCCAACACGCCCGAGGGCCTGCTGCTGGTCGAAGCGCATGTTGAAATGTCCGAAGGCGTGAGGACGCCGATGGACCACTCCACGCCCATGCGCATTGACGCAATGGCGTTCCGCGCCTGGCTCGCGCAGGGCGACAGTCTGCGCGAGATAACGGTGCCTTACCGCTATCGTCGGGGGGACGGGCCCGAGCCGAACACCGTCGTTCCGCTGGACGGGAAGCTGGTCCCGCTCGCCTGCCACTGGTCGTGGCCGCTGCGATGGGCCGATGGCGCGCTGCGCTGTGCCAAGCTGGACGAAACCCCTGCGGTGATGTTGCTTGGTGGGCGGATGATGCGCTTTGATGTCGCGGGCACCCGCCTGACCTTCGGGCGCGGTGGCCGCTGCGCAGTGGACCTCGCCGTCATCGACCCGGCGGCCGCGCAGCCGCTGGTGAGCCCCATCCTGGAGGGCACGCCCGATCCATCGCCGAGCGCCCGCTTCGGCCTTGCCCCGATCGACGGGAACCGCGCCTACCTGGCGGCATTGGCCTTGCCCGATGTGCCGATCTTCCTGCTCGATTGCAGCAAGGCCGTCCCGCTTGGCACCGCATTCGACACCGGCCGCCCGTTCGAGCATGATCGACTTTATGTCGTGGACATGGTGCCCGATGGTTCGCCGCGCACACCTGCCGTCTTGCGCAGCGAGCGGATGGACGACCCTCCGCCGCCCTACGCCATGACCGTGCGCCGCGCGGGCGGCAAGGTGTTCTCGTATGGCCGCGCGGTTGCGGACGATCCGCTCTCCTGGACCTTTACCGGCCTTGATGGCGGCCCGACGGGCTTCTTCGGCAGCGATCCTTCAACGCTGGTGTTTGACGCCAGAGTCTCGCGTAAGAATGGCCGGATCTCTGCCGAGGTGCAGCTCGTCGATGTCGCCACCGGGAAAGAACGGACCAAGATCGTTGCAGCCCAAAGCGCAGGACGTGAACAGCAACCGTGAACCACAACCCATGAACAGAGCGCAGATCTTCGAATTCTTCCGCCGCTTGGCCGAGGACAACCCGGCGCCCGAGACCGAGCTGGAATATGGCAATGCCTATCAGCTCGTCGTTGCGGTCGCGCTTTCGGCGCAGGCGACGGACGTGGGCGTCAACAAGGCGACCCGCGCGCTGTTCGCCAAGGTGACGACGCCGCAGCAGATGCTCGACTTGGGCGAGGACGGCCTCAAAGAGCACATCAAGACCATCGGGCTGTTCAATTCCAAGGCCAAGAACGTGATTGCGCTCTCGCAGCTGCTCGTGGACGAATATGGCGGCGAGGTGCCGGGCACGCGTGAGGATCTCGT
>JAIYAL010000076.1 GCA_027489095.1 Erythrobacteraceae bacterium | reverse complement strand
CTGGATGTACATCGCGAGGCGTTCCAGCCCGTAGGTCAACTCGCCTGCGACCGGCTTGCAATCGAAGCCGCCCATCTGCTGGAAATAGGTGAACTGGGTGACTTCCATCCCGTCGCACCACACTTCCCAGCCCAGCCCCCATGCGCCGAGCGTGGGCGATTCCCAGTCATCCTCGACAAAGCGGATATCGTGCGCCAGCGGGTCGATCCCGATGGCGCTGAGGCTCTTCAGGTAGAGCTCCTGAATGTCCGACGGCGATGGCTTCAGGATCACCTGATATTGGTAGTAATGCTGCAGCCGATTGGGGTTCTCGCCATAGCGCCCGTCGGTCGGACGGCGGCAGGGCTGGACGAAAGCGGCGTTCCACGGCTCCGGGCCGAGCGCGCGCAGGGTCGTCGCGGTGTGGAAGGTGCCCGCACCCATGCGCATGTCATAGGGCTGGAGGATGACGCAGCCTGCCTCATGGCTCCAGAAGTCGTGGAGCGTCAGGATCATGTCCTGAAACGAACGCGCAGGATCGCGCGGCGGGGGTGTGAAAAGCGGGGCGGCACTCATGGCGGCTCGCCATGGCCGAACGCCCTGCAAGCGTCAATGCCGCGCCGCAGCATCGCTGGCCGGAGGAGGCTGCGCCAGCCTGCGCTTGACTTCGTCTGCGCAGCCGTCAGCTTTGATAAGTCATCAGAATCGCTCGGTAACGGGGGCTTTGATGCGGGTTTGAGAGACAGGCTTTTCGCTATTGAGGCAATGCAGGACGATCCCTTCGTGAAGGCGTTCTACGTGGTGAACATCGTCAACCGCAACCGCGCCTGGGCCGAGTGGCCGGCAGAGCGGGTGAAGCGCCCCGTCAAGCTCCTGCTGGCGGTCGGCGCGGCGCATGCGGTGGGGCCGGATTCGGTGCCGCTGATGCTCGAGAAACGTGGAGAAAACCTGGAGTGCGTTCAGTACGTTGGCGTTGCTTTGGTCACTCTAGCATGACTAAAAGTCAGGTTATCTTGACATAGTCAGCGAATCGCGACATATAGTAAGGGTAACCTGACATGGACTCGGGTTGCTTGAACGCAAAATTCGAGGTGTACGAATGAATTTGCTCAACGAAACAATCGGCGTGAAGCGCTGGCAGGTGTTCGCCATGCTGCTGCTGAGCGGCTTTGCAGCCGGCTCGATCCTCGCCAAAGTCGTCAACGCCTTCGGGCTGTGATTGCCGTGCAGAACCGCCTTAAGGTGCTGCGTGCGATGCGCGACTGGAGTCAGGCGGAACTCGCCGGGCGGCTCGATGTCTCGCGCCAGGCGGTCAACGCCATCGAGACGGGCAAGCACGATCCTTCCCTCCCCCTCGCCTTCCGCATTTCACGGCTGTTCGATCTGCCGATCGAGGAGATATTCCATGACGAACATTGATCCCAATCGCAGCGGGACAGGCTTGTCCGGCAGTCTCCCGACACTGGGTCGCGTCGCCATATCGCTTGCCGGCGGTATCGTGCTGGTGTTCCTCGCCGCGACTGCGGCCGGATACATCAGCGTCATGATCGAGCAGCGCAGTGCCGACGCGCGCGATTCCGCTATTCTGGGCGCCATCGCGCTTGCCTTTGCCGGTGTTGCCTATGCGACGTGGCGGTTCGGACAGCGCTTTACCTCTGGAGAGACGATCTCCAGCGGCCCGGGCGAGGCCCGGACCCGCCAGCGCCTTCGCACGCAGATGATCTACTTCGGCGTGGCGCTCGTCGTCGGCGGGTTTATCGGAGGCATCACTGGCGCTTTCGATCAGGGTGACGGAAGCCTGTTCGGCAAGGATTGGGACAAACTCTCGCTCGATCCGTCCATCGCCATCTTGCTCGCAATGCTGTTGCTCGTCGGTTTTCTTGGCCTGCCGCTCTACGGCTTCCGCATGATCGATGACTACAAGCGCGAACGTAACCTCATCGGCTTCACCGGCGGTTGTCTCGGGGTGCTGGCGGGTTTCCCGATCTGGGCGGTGCTCCATGCGGGAGGCTTCCTCCCGGCGCCGCACGCCTTCGGGATTTTCGCCATCGCCTATGTCTCGATGATTGTGGCCTTCCTTTATGCCCGCTGGCGGCTCTGATCCGTAAAGCGATCGTGTCAGCACGCTTTTCTTGCACGCCCTTTGTCCCCAACAAAACCATGCATTCTACGAAAGGAACCCCAATGAAACGCGCCTCTCTGCTTCTACTTGCCACTGCCCCGTTTGCCCTGTTCGCCGCAAGCCCGGCCTTCGCCGAGGCGCAGCCCGCTGCAACGATGGAAACCGCCACCACCACAGCCGCTGCCGCCAAGGGTCCGGCGATGTGGAAGGTCGCTGACGCGGACACCACCATCTACCTGTTCGGCACGGTCCACGTGCTACCCAAGGAGCTCGAATGGTACGACGCGACCATCGCCACGGCGCTCGAGGGTTCGGACATTCTCGTGACTGAAATCCCGATGGACGCCCAGAGCGAGGCTGCCATGCAACAGCTCACCATGACCAAGGGTATGCTGCCTTCCGGTACCACGTTGCGTTCGCTGCTGACCCCGGAACAGGCCGCACAGTACACTGCCGTGCTCACCAAGCTTGGCGCGCCGGCCGAGGCCTTCGACCCGGTCAAGCCGTGGCTCGCAGGCCTGACCTTCTCGCTCCTCCCGCTGATGCAGCAGGGTTATGACCCCAACAGCGGCGTCGAAAAGGTGCTGCTCGGCAAGGTCGGCGACAAGCCCAAGGGCGCGCTCGAGACCGCCGAGTTCCAGATCGGCATCTTCGACGGCATGACCCAGGACGCGCAGGTCGCCTTCATGATGGAAGCGGCAAACGGAATGGACAAGGCCAAGCCAATGCTCGACCGGATGGTCGCCGAATGGGCCGAGGGCGATCCCGACCAGCTCGCCGAAGTCATGAACGAAGGCATGGACGATCCCAAGGTCGCCGAGGCCCTGCTCTACAACCGCAACGCCAACTGGGCCGAGTGGATCGACACCCGCCTCGATCAGCCCGGCACCGTGTTCATCGCGGTTGGCGCAGGCCACCTTGCCGGTGCCAAGAGCGTACAGGACTTCCTCGCGCAAAAGGGCATCAAGGTCAGCCGGGTCAAGTAATGGTTCGGCCTGGCGGGGCGATGGCAATCCGGCTGCTCACCGCGATCATCGCCCCGGCCCTACTTCTCTTCCTTGCCGGGTGCAGCAATGCGCCCGACGAGGGGGGAACGGGCGAACCACCAAACCCGCTGCTCTACGAGCTGGCCTCTGCGGACGGGACGGTGGAGGGCTGGATGATCGGCACCATCCACGCTCTCCCCCCCGGTACCGAATGGCGCACTCCGGAAATCGGCCGCGTGATGAGCGAGGCCGATTTTCTCGTTGTCGAGATCGCCGGGCTTGGGGATGACGCCAGGATCGCACAGACATTTGCCGCGCTGTCCTCGTCCGCCGGGCTGCCCCCGCTTGGCCAGCGCGTGCCGCCGGAGCTTGCTGCACCGCTCGCCGACCTCCTCGCGCGAGGAAGGATAGATCCTGAACGGTTCTCGTCGACCGAAACCTGGGCCGCAGCGATTGCGCTGGCTCGCGTAGAGGCCGTCGGCGATCCCGCGAACGGCGTCGACCGCGCGCTGATCGCGGACTTTTCGGGCAGATCGGTGCGCGAGTTCGAGGGTGCCGAGGCGCAGCTTGCGATTTTCGACCGCTTGCCCGAAACGCAGCAGCGCGCGATGCTCGCCGCGGTGATCCGCGAGAGCAAGGCCGCTAGCAAGGATCCCGAGCGGCTCCAGCGCGCGTGGCTCGCCGGTGATGCGGCGACCATCGAAGCCTCCACCCGCAAGGGCATCCTTGCCGATCCGGCCCTGCGAGATGCGCTGCTGGTGGCGCGCAACCGGCGCTGGACCGAGGCGTTGGCGGTGATACTGCGGCAAGGCCCTCGCCCACTGGTTGCGGTAGGCACCGCGCACCTCGTCGGCCCGGAGGGCTTGGCGGCTCTGCTGGAGTTGCGCGGCTACCGGGTGCGGCGGATCTCCTGATACGCTGGCCTGAGGCTGCGGGCCAAAGCGGTTGCAAATCGCGCGCACTGCCTCTAAGGGCCCGCCCTTCGGCGCTCCGGTCATCCCTGGAGGCGGTGCGCCGCTGGACTATCATCAAACACGCATTCGAAAGGCACGATAATGAGCGAAGCTCTGAACCTGCCGGCTGAAGCGCGCGAACGGGCTGGCAAGGGAGCCTCCCGATCACTTCGCCGCGATGGTCGGACTCCTGCTGTCATTTATGGCGGCAAGGAAGAACCCACCCTGATCCACGTCGAACAGAAGGAACTGGTCCGTCAGCTGATGACCGGCCACTTCATGAACTCGATCGTCAACATCGAAGTCGGTGGCAAGACCATTCGCACCCTGCCCAAGGATGTGGCGTTCCACCCGGTGACCGACCGGCCGACCCACGTCGACTTCCTGCGCATGACCGGCGACACCAAGGTCGAAGTGCACGTGCCGGTGGTGTTCATCAACGAGGAAGCCTCGCCCGGCCTCAAGAAGGGCGGCGTGCTCAACATCGTGCGTCACGAACTCGAACTGCTCTGCCCGAACGCAGACATCCCTGAAGAAATCCAGGTCGATGTCACCGGCAAGGACCTCGGCGATTCGATCCACATCAGCGATGTGACCCTGCCCAAGGGCGTCACCAGCGTGATCACCGATCGCGACTTCACGATCGCCACGCTCGTCGCCCCCTCGGCGCTAAAGAGCAGCGAAGGCGACACCACGACCGCCTGATAAGCGATCATTGCCCATCGCGGCTATCGAACGCCGGGCTTCGCGAGAAGTCCGGCGTTTCGTTTTGTGAACGCCATAGCTAAGGGGCATGCCATGCAGATCTGGGTCGGCCTCGGAAATCCCGGACCGCGCTATGCGCTCCACCGGCACAATGTCGGTTTCATGGCCGTGGACGTCATCGCCGACATGCATTCCTTTGGCCCGGTGCAGACCAAGTTCTCCGGGTGGTTGCAGGAGGGGCGGATCGGAACGCAGAAGGTGCTGCTGATCAAGCCTGCGACCTTCATGAACGAGAGCGGCCGTGCCGTCGGCGAGGCGTTGCGCTTCTACAAGCTTGGTCCTGACGCGCTGACTGTGTTCCACGACGAGCTCGACCTAGCGCCCTTCAAGGTCAAGGTGAAGCTGGGCGGCGGCCACGCGGGCCACAACGGATTGCGTTCGATCGACCAGCATCTGGGCCCCGATTTTCGCCGCATTCGCCTCGGCATCGGGCACCCGGGGCATAAGGATCGCGTGACGGGCTATGTCCTCGGCAACTTCGCCAAGGACGAGCAGGACGATCTGGCCACCATGCTTGGCGCGGTGGGCGCGGAGGCGGAATGGCTCGCCAAGGGCGATGACGTGCGCTTCATGAACGATGTTGCGCTCAGATTGCAAGGTTGACCCCAAGCACCTCGCTGTATTACCGTATTATATCGTTAATACGGATCAGGGGAGCGAAATGTCCGGCTATCTTCAAGGGATCATCACGGGCGCCGCGTTGGTAGTCATGGCGGTGGCACTCGTCGCGGCGGCGCGGCCGCAGCCGACGGTGCTCGACGTCGAACGCATCAATATCCGCGAATCTGATGGCACGCTGCGCATGGTGATCGCCGGGCGTGACGCCTTCCCGGGCGCGTTCTTCAAGGGCAAGGAAATCCCTCGCCCCGACCGCCGCCACGCCGCCGGCCTTCTCTTCCTCAACGACGAGGGCACCGAGAACGGCGGCTTGATCTGGGCGGGCAAGAAGCAGGACGGCACAGTCAACGCCGGGGCCAGCCTGACCTTCGACCGCTACGAGAACGACCAGACCATCCAGCTCCTCCAAAACGATGGAGGAGAGAGGGATATCGCCGCGCTGATTATATCGGACCGCCCCGGCACGCCGATGTACGCGATGGAAGGCGACAAACCTGTGGCCCGCGAAGAGGCGATGGGTGGCGCTCCTCGCCTGTTCGTCGGCAAATCGATGGACCGGGCTTCGGTGGTCATGCTCCAGGATCAGACAGGCGTGCCGCGCCTGATGCTGAAGGTCGACCCGGACGGCACGAGTTCGATCGACTTCCTCGACGAACGTGGGAACGTGTTGCGCAGCATCGGTCCGGAGAAGTAACAGGCCGCCGATGCGCCGCGTCCTCATCATTGGCCCCTGCGGATCGGGCAAGAGTACCCTCGCGCGCGAACTCGCGCCGCGCATGGGCCTGCCGCTCGTCCATATGGATCAACTCTACTGGAAACCAGGTTGGGTCGAAACGAGCGACGAGGTCATGCTGGCCAAGATCGAAGCCCTGTCGCAAGAGCCACGGTGGATTATCGACGGCAACTATGGCGGCACCTTGAAGCCCCGCCTCGAGCGAGCGGACACGGTGATCTATCTCGATTATCCAATCCGTCTCTGCCTGTGGCGCCTTATCAAACGGGTCTGGACCACACGTGGCCAAGTGCGGCCCGATATGGCTGAGGGCTGCCCCGAGCAGTTCGATTTTGGCTTCCTTGTCTACGTGGCGCGCTGGAACTCCGGCCCTAAACTGAGGCTTGAGGCGAATATCGCGGAATACTCAGACAAGATCATTCGCTTGAAGAGTCCGCGCGCGCTTTCGAAATGGCAGCAGCAGACCGTTGGCGAAGCGGACGAAACGCCATGCACCGCGTCCTGATCATCGGCCCGTGCGGTTCGGGCAAGAGCACGCTCGCGCGCGAACTCTCGCCCCGACTTGGCCTCCCGCTCGTCCACATGGACCAGCTTGGCTGGAAGGCGGGGTGGATCGAAACCGAAGATGATGAACTGCACGAAAGCCTCGCTGCGGTGCTAGCGCAGGACGAGTGGCTGATCGAGGGCAATTACGGATCCCTGCTCGCGCCCCGCCTCGCCCGCGCCGATACCGTGATCTACCTCGATTTCCCGATCCGCCTGTGCCTGTGGCGGCTCGCCCGGCGGATCCTCACCCATCGCGGCCGCTCGCGCCCCGATATGCCCGAAGGCTGCCCCGAACGCTTCGATGCGGCGTTTTTCTGGTATGTGATGAACTGGAACTCCGGCCCCCGCCCGCGCACCGAGGCAAGGCTGGCGGGCTACACCGGCGACCTCATCCGCCTCACTTCGCCCGCGATGCTTGCGGATTGGCGCAAAGCCAATAGTCTGGGCTGACCACTCAGTCTCAGGGAACTGCCGATGCGCCTCGACCGCCGCGCTCTCCTCGCCGGAGCCGCCGCCCTTGCCGCACGCAGCGCCGAGGCCGCCCCGCCGGTCTACAATCCCGCCATCCGCCTTGCTGGCACCAGCGTGCTCATCACCGGCTGCTCCTCGGGCTTCGGGCGGCTGACGGCCGAGCTGCTGGCCCGTTCCGGCGCGCGGGTGTTTGCCACTATGCGCGCCCTGCCCCGCCCCGAGGCCGCCGAACTCGCCGCGCTGGCCGCCGCCGAGGGACTTGATCTGCACGTTCTGCCGCTCGACGTGACGGAGCTCGATCAGGTCAAGGCCGCGGTCAAAGAGGCTGAGCACATCAATCGCGGGCCGCTTGATGTGCTGGTCAACAATGCCGGGATCGGCATCACCTCGCCGGTCGAAGTGCAGGACATGGAGGCGACCCGGCTGATCTTCGACACCAATGTCTTCGGCCCCCACCGCATGGCGCGCGCGGTGCTGCCGGGGATGCGCAAGGCGAAGGCCGGCCTCGTGATCCAGATTTCGAGCCAGCTTGGCCGCGTCATCACGCCCTATTCCGGGCACTATTCCGCCACCAAATTCGCGCTTGAGGCGATGAGCGAACAGCTCGCCTATGAGTTGGTGCCGCACGGGATCGACGTTTCGATCATCGAGCCGGGCGGCTATCCCACCCGCGTCTGGGTCAACCGCAATGCCTATTCGCTGGCCTTGAAGGAACGTTCGATGGCGGTGCACAGCGTCGGCTATCCCGAACAGGTCGCAAGGATGGGGCAGGAGGACGGATCGGGGCGCGCCAATGATCCCGCGGACGTTGCCCGCGCGATTGCCGCGCTGATCGCCCAGCCCCCCGGCACCCGCCCGCTGCGCCTGCCGGTCTCGCCGGGCAACAAGCCGCAGGTGCCGCTCAACACCCTGAGCGCGCAGGTGCAGATCGATTGGCTTGGCGCCTCGCCGGCCTTCGGCCCGCTGATCCGCGCCGTGCATGGGCGGTGAGGCTCTAGCCATCGCTTCCCCTCCCCGCTAAGGGCCAGCGCTTTCTAGCTATAGCCAAGAGACAATCATCATGGGTTTCCGTTGCGGGATCGTCGGCCTGCCCAACGTGGGCAAGTCCACTCTGTTCAATGCGCTCACCGAAACGCAGGCGGCGCAGGCGGCGAACTATCCCTTCTGCACCAT
>JAIYAL010000034.1 GCA_027489095.1 Erythrobacteraceae bacterium | reverse complement strand
CCTGGGCTACTCCGCTGCCATCACGAAGTCGGCACACCGTTCGCCGATCATGATGCTCGGCGCATTGGTGTTGCCGCTGACGAGCTTGGGCATGATGCTGGCATCCGCCACCCACAGCCCTTCAAGCCCATTGAGCTTCAGCATCGGATCGACCACCGCGTCCGCGTCCGAGCCCATGCGGCAGGTGCCGACGGGGTGGTAGACGGTGTCCGCGCGGCTGCGGATCATCGCATCGAGCGCGGCGTCGTCATTGAGATCGACCGGATGGCGATCCTTCGGGCCGAAAGCCTGCATCGGCGGGGCTTCGGCGATGCGGTGCGACAGGCGCACACCGCCGCGCAGCACGGCCATGTCGCGTTCGTCGTCGAGGAAGTTGGGATCGATCACCGGCGCGGCCGCCGCATCCTTGCTGCCGAGCCGCACGGTCCCGCGGCTTTCGGGCCGCAGCACGCAGGCGTGGAGCGAAAATCCATGCGCCTTCACCTTCTCGCGGCCGTGATCCTCGAGCACTGCGGGGACGAAGTGCCATTGCACGTCGGGCGCGGGGCTACCCGGCATCACGGTCCAGAACCCGCCCGCCTCGGCATAGGGCGTGGTCAACACCCCGGTGCGCTTGCGGCGGTGTTCGAGCACCGCAGCGGCCATCTTGAGCGTGCCTTTGAGGGTGCTGCCGATCGGCACGTCGCTTTGCGTTTCCCAGCCGGAAACGTAGTCGATGTGGTCCTGCAAATTGCCGCCAACGCCTGCGCGATCGAGCACCACGTCGATGCCGTGCGCCTTCAAATGCGCGGCGGGGCCTATGCCCGAAAGCATCAGGATCTGCGGGGAGTTGAACGCGCCGGCGGAGAGCACCACCCCGCGCCGTGCCATCAGCGTCTCGCGCTTGCCCCCGCGCTTGATCTGCACGCCGGTCACCCGGCCGTCCTCGATCACCAGCTTCTCGACCAGCGTATCCGTGCGCACCGCGAAATTGCCCTGTTCGCGGATCGGCTCGACGTAAGCGCGCGCTGCCGACCAGCGTTCGCCCTTGTGCTGGGTCACCTGATAGAGACCGAAGCCGTCCTGCCGCTCGCCGTTGAAATCGGGATTGGTGCGCAGCTGGAGCGCGGCCGCGGCATCGACGAAGGCGTGGCTCGCAGGGTTGGCGTGCTTCTGGTCTTCGACGAACAGCGGGCCGCCGTCGCCATGGTAATCGTTGCTGCCGCGCTCGTTCGCCTCGGCGCGCTTGAAGTAGGGGAGCACGTCGTCAAAGGCCCAGCCGGTGCAGCCCTCAGCCGCCCAGTTATCGTAATCCCAGCGGTTGCCGCGAATATAGACCATCGCGTTGATCGCCGACGAACCGCCGAGCCCGCGCCCGCGCGGCTGGTAGCCAGTGCGGCCGTTCAGGCCCTTCTGCGGTACGGTCTCGTAACGGTAGTTCGCCGCCTGCGGGATGAAGGGCATGAAGCCCGGCGTCTTGATGAAGACGTTGTTGTTCCGCCCGCCCGCCTCGATCAGGCACACGCGCCGCGTGCCGTCCACCGCAAGCCGCCCTGCAACTGCGCTGCCGGCGCTGCCACCGCCGATGACGATGTAGTCGAACCTTTCCATGATCTCTCCCTTTGGCGGGGGAGATTAGGCAGCTTCTTGCGCGCCCGCAATCGGGTTTCGATCCGCTACTGACATTGATGTCGATAGCGTCTCCCCGTCGGCACGGCTGCGCCAGCGGTTACGGATCATGTCCGAGGTTTCGCGGCTGCCGTCGTGGCTCCACCCCGGCTCGCGCAGCAGGTAGCTGAGCTTGTGCCGCCAGGGCGCGCGCCAGATGTCGGTGAGCATGCCCACCCATTCGTGGAACACCGACCACAAGAGGTTGAAGCTGCCGAGTTGCTTGACGATGCCATAGCGGATCGGCTCTTCGTCCGTCTCCGGCTCGAAGGTGCCAAACATCCGGTCCCAGATGATGAACACGCCGGCATAATTGCGGTCGAGATAGCGCGGATTGGTGGCGTGATGGACGCGGTGGTGGCTGGGGGTGTTCATCACCGCCTCGAACCACGTGGGCATCCGCTTGATCGCTTCGGTGTGGATCCAGAACTGGTAGATCAGATTGAACCCGCCGCAGATCGCGATCATCACCGGGTGGAAGCCGAGCAGCACCACCGGCAGGGTGAACAGGATTCCGATCGTGAAATTGCCGGTCCAGGTCTGCCGCAATGCAGTTGAGAGGTTGTAGTGCTGGCTCGAATGGTGGTTCACATGCGCGGCCCACATCCAGCGGATGCGGTGTCCGGCGCGGTGGACCCAGTAATATTTGAGGTCATCGAGCACGAAGCACAGCGGCCACGCCCACCACACCGCCCACCATTCCGGCCCGAAATCGACCACGCGATAATCATAGGCGAGGAACATCAGCCACAGCGCAAAGCCGCCGAGCAGGGCGCCTGCAATGGTCGAACCGAGCCCGAACGACAGGCTGACCAGCGTGTCCTTGGGCTCGTAGGCCTCGGGCGCGCGAAATTTCGCCCAGATCATCTCGGCCAGCACCGCGACCACGAACAGCGGCACGGCATATTGGGTGGGGTTGAAATCAGGCATCCTGCTGCCCGCTTAGCCGATCGATAGCTGCAGCCCAAGCCTCGGGATCAGGCACGGTGAGGAAGACCTTGCCGAAGCGCGGCTCGCCCGGATCGACAACGAGGTTGAATTCGCCGGGATTGTGTTCGAGGCGCGCGGCGGCGTGCGGGCCGAGCACCCGGCCGACGAAGCGGTTGCCGTGGCCGCGGATGACCATGATTCGCCCCGCCGCATCGCGGGCGAGCGCGCCCGCGCCCTCGGCATCGCAGGCGATGGCGATGGGGGCGAAGCCATCCTCAACCTCGCCCGCCGCCCGGCGCACGGCATCCTCGCTATCGAGCCGGGGCAAGCCGCCGAGCTTCAGCCACCATGCGAGCCCCGCCAGCGCGAGGATCGCGACCAGCGAGCCGGCAGTCTGGAGCAGCAGCGGCGAGAGGTTCACGCGAGGGGCGCCTCAGCGCGCAGCGAGCATGTCGATCATGGTGCGAATCGGACTCACATCATAACCCGCCTGCGCCGCTGCACGCGCGATCGCCTCGGGCGCCTCGCCCTGCTTGGCAGCGGCAAGCGCCCACAGCAGAGTCGAACGCGTGCCCGATCGGCAATAGGCGAGAATCGGCCCTTCGGCCTGCTCGAGCGCGG
>JAIYAL010000010.1 GCA_027489095.1 Erythrobacteraceae bacterium | reverse complement strand
CGATCGGCTACGGCGTGATGTCGGCCGACGAGCTCCAGGACCGCATCTACCTCCTCACCTCCAAGGAAGCCGGCCATGACTACTAGATCCCAGCGCCTGATCGCCGCGATCATGGCGCTAGCCCTCCCGCTCGCTACGATACCGGTGCCGGCTTCCGCCAATGTCGGCAGCTCGATGGACTCGTTCCTGAACGATGTTGGCGGCGCGTCCAACGTGAGCGGTCCGACCGCGTTCCAGGGTCAGTCAGCGGGGTACTACAGCCTCGGCAACGTCTGGATGCGCTTTCCGCAAAAGACGACCTCGATCGCCAACCTGCAACTGCCCAAGGCCCGCGCCGGGTGCGGCGGGATCGACCTGTTTGCCGGCTCCTTCAGTTTCATCAACGCGAGCGAAATCGTCGCGATGCTGAAGGCCGTCGCCAACAATGCGGTGGGCTTTGCTTTCAGCCTAGCCATCGACACCGTCTGCCCGGAATGTTCGAAGATCATGCAGGAGTTCGCGCAGAAGGCGCAGCTCATGAACAATCTGAGCATCAACTCCTGCGAGATGGCGCAGGGTCTCGTCGGGGGCGTCTGGCCCAAGGGTGATCTCGCCGACAAGGCGGTCTGCGAGGCCATCGGCAACAGCCAGGGGATCTTCACCGACTATGCCGCCGCCAAGCACGGCTGCGGCACGCGCGGCGAGCGCGCGAGCACGACTGGCAAGGCTGATGCGAGCTTTGCCGACGTCAATCCCGGCGTCGCGCGCAATTACACCTGGACCGTGCTCAAGAAGTCCGCCTTCTTCTCGCCCGGCGGCAAGTTCGATCAGGAACTCGCTGAATATGCGATGACTTTGGTCGGCACTGTGATCTACCAGCCGCCCAAGGATGAAAGCGCGGGCAAGTTCATTCCCGTGGCAGGCGATGCTTCCTCGACCCTGGTCTCGGCACTGCTCGACGGCAGCTCTGGCGGCGCGGTCAAGATCTTCCACTGCGACGAGCCCGACCAGTGCCTCAATCCCGGCCTCGCATCGCTGTCGGTGCCCACCTCGAAGGCCTTGCGCCCGCGCATTGCCGCGCTGATCGATGGCATGGTCCAGGCGATCCGCGACGACACCCCGATCACGGCAGCGCAGAAGGAGCTGCTGCAGGTCTCCTCGATCCCGCTCTACAAGATCCTGACCGTGCAGGCCGCCTATGGGCGCGGTATGCCGACCGATGACCGGCAGACCCTCGCCGAGATTGCCAGCGTCGACCTGCTCTTTGCCGTGCTCGACCACATCGTCAGCGAATCCAGCCGCTCGATGGCGAGTTTCATCGGTGCCGACGAGGCCAAGATCGCGCTGTGGCAGGGCCAGGTGAACGTCGTTCGTCAGGCCCTCGCTGACCGGCAGGCCAACACCCAGGCCAAGGTCGGGGCGATCATGCAGATCATCGAGAAGACGGCCTTCATCGAGAACCTGCTCGCGAACCAGATGTCGCCCGGCATGGCCGCCGCGCTCGACTGGTCGCGCGCCGTCGAGACCCGCGCGCTTACCCACTGACACGTCACCAGAGCGGACGCCCGAGGGCGTCACACTTGTTTCAGGGACCCCATTCCATGGTAGAAGTCTTCACGATCGGCGGCGGTGACTACCTTGTCGCAGTGTTCCGGGCGGTCGCCGCCTGGACTGGCAACGGCGGCTATAAGGGCTTGCTGCAGGTCGTGATGGTCATGGGTCTCGGGCTCTCGGCGCTCACGCTCGCCTTAGGGCAGGACTGGCGCGCCTGGATCAACTGGTTCCTTGGCGCCACGCTCATGTACACCTGCCTGATGGTGCCCCGGCTCGACGTGCATGTCACTGACCGCATCAATCCGAGCCTCGCGCCCGCCAACGTGAGCAATGTGCCGCTGGGCCTTGCGCTCATGGCGAGCTTCACCAGCCAGATCGGCGACTATCTGACAGGGTCGGCCGAAGCGGTTTTCGCGCTGCCGCCGCAGCTTGGCTATTCAAAGAACGGCATGGTCTATGGCGCGCGGCTGTTCGACGCGACGCGCGGCCCCAGGATCTCTGATCCGGAGTTTGCCGCCAATCTCGACGAACATTTCCGGCAATGCGTGTTCTACGATGTCCTGCTTGGCCGGGTATCGATGCAGACGCTCGCCACAACCCCGGACATTTGGGCCACCATTGCGCCGGGGAGCCAGGCCCGCGCGCAGCGGTTCCTGACCCGCGATGCAGCCAGCGGCAAGGTCACCACCTCGATCGTCACCTGCCGCGAGGCCTACACCGCACTGAACGGTCAATGGACTAGTCTCATCACCACCATGACGACAGCGTTCGGCCGCCAGCTCTATCCGAACCAGACCGCGGCGCTCGCCAAGGCCAAACTCCTCGCGGACCTGCCTGTCGCCTACCAGTACCTCACCGGCGTCTCCTCCAATGCGGCCCAGATCTTCAAGCAGACGCTGACGATCAACGCGATGTCGCAGGCGATGCACGGCTTTGCCGGGAGCAGCGGGACCGCCAATGTCGATGTCTACGCCTCGACCCGTGCCGACATCCAGACCGAGCGCACCTATGGTTCGATCGCGGGCAATGCGATGAAGTGGGTGCCGCTGCTCAACATCGTGCTGACCGTCCTGTTCTACGCGCTGTTCCCGGTGTGTTGATTGCCACTGAGAAGTGACCCGGGATTTCCATCGAGATTTGACCCGGGTGGATATGTGTCCCCGGTGCGGGGGGTGGGTCAAGCGGGTGATTTGGCCTTTCGTGTTTTGGGT
>JAIYAL010000150.1 GCA_027489095.1 Erythrobacteraceae bacterium | reverse complement strand
GGAATGCCCGGCCGAGGCGATTCTCCCCGATACCGAAGACGGTCTCGAGAAGTGGCTGGAACTGAACACCAAGTTCTCGGCCGTGTGGCCCAACATCACCAGCCAGAAGTCCCCGCCCGAGGATGCCGACGCGTTCAAGGGCGAAAAGGGCAAGTTCGAGAAGTACTTCACCGACGCGCCCGGCGACGGCGACTGAATTCGGCTTCTCCCGGCCTCCCGCGCGTTGCGATGCGGGACGGTTGGCGGGTTCATACAAACGCCGACTCGCAATTTTGTTGCAGGCGTGCTATATAATGCCTGACCGCGACGGACCCCGTGTCCGCGCAGGCGCCCAGAAACCAGGAAGGCCCGACACCAGCAACCCCCCAACGGACGATCCGCACCCGGCGCTCGCCCCGTGAGGGGAGGGTCGCGCCGCCGGGAAAGTCGTTCTCTCTCCTGTTGCCAGGTCGGCCGATTGAAAGGAACGTGCATGGCGAGCACCGCGAACGCATTCACTGTCGGCGATTATGTTGTCTACCCGAAGCATGGCGTGGGCCGGGTGATCGAGCTTCAGAGCGAGGAAATCGCCGGCATGCAGCTCGAACTCTACGTCCTGCGTTTCGAGAAAGAGCGCATGACGCTGCGCGTGCCGGTGGGCAAGGTCGAAGCCATCGGGATGCGCAAGCTGTCGTCCGACAAGACGCTCAAGCAGGCCATGGAAACCCTCAAGGGCAAGCCCAAGGTGAAGCGCACCATGTGGTCGCGCCGCGCGCAGGAATACGAAGCGAAGATCAATTCGGGCGACCTCGTGTCGATCGCCGAAGTGACTCGCGACCTGTTCCGTCCAGAAGACCAGCCCGAGCAATCCTATTCGGAACGCCAGATCTTCGAAGCCGCCTCGAGCCGCCTCGCCCGCGAACTCGCGGCGATGGAGGAAACCGACGAGCCGACCGCGCTCGGCAAGATCCTCGACGTACTGCGTGAACACGCGCCGCAGTATTACGACACCGCCGAAGAGGCCTGATCGGCTCGCCACCCGCGATCCGCGCGAACATCAAGGGCTGCCCGGTGGGGTGGCCCTTTTTGTTTGCGCCGCGATGCTTGCGCTCACGGCTCTGGTGTATTACATCAGCAATACGCCAAGGGAGAAGCTCCGCATGACACACCCGCGTTACCATCGCCTCGCTCCGACCACACTGATCGCGCTGGGCGTCATGCTCACCGGCTGCGACGGGGCCGATGTCGAGATCAACGGTCAGAAGGGTGTGCCCCTCTCCGAAATCGAGATCGCCGGCGCGCCGCCCGCCAAGGTCTTCCTCGCCTCGGGCGACACCGTGATCCTGACCGAGGGCGGCACCTTCGCGATCAAGGTCGAAGGGACCGACACCGAAAGCCTTCGCTTCGTGCGCGACAGCGAGGTGATCGGCATCACCCGCAAGGACGGCTGGAACGGCAATGCCAATGCCACCATCCGCATCACCATGCCCGCGCCCAAGGAAGTGATCATCGGCGGGGCCGGCACGGTCAAGGCGCAGGGCCTCGCCAAGGAAGCCGACATCAATATCGGCGGCAGCGGCCTCGTCGAGTTCGGTCAGATCGCCAGCCAACGGCTCGGGATCAATATCGGCGGCAGCGGCACAGTGCGCGGCGCGGGGACGACCAAGGAGTTCACGGTGCTGATCGGCGGCGCGGGCGAGGTCGAAATGCCCGGCCTGAAGGCCGACCAGGCCGACATCACGATCGGCGGCAGCGGCGATGTCGCCTTCGCCTCGGACGGGACGGTCGAAGCGACTATCGGCGGCGCAGGGGACGTGATTGTGGCGGGCACGGCGACCTGCACCCTCAACGGCTTCGGCGCGGGCAAGCTGACCTGCAAGCCCGCCAGCAGCGGCGCGAGCGCGGCGATCCCCGCGCCCGAGGGCAAGCCCGCAGAATAGGATTTGCCATTCGGCAAGGGCTGCGCGACATTGTGGGGGCCATGAACGCCCCCCGCCTCCTCATCCTCGCCCTCGCCGCCCTCGCCCTGCAGGGCTGCCTCGCCAAGGCGGCTGTGGGGGTTGTGACCCTGCCGGTGAAAGCGGTGAGCGCCGGGGTCGATGCCGCCACCACCAGCCAGTCCGAAGCCGACGAAAAGCGCGGCCGCGATTTTCGCAAGCGCGAGGAACGGATCGGCAAGCTTGATCGCGATTACGACAGGCAGATGGAACGGTGTGCCGATGGCGATGACGAGGCTTGCGAGAAAGCGCAGGCGCTCCGCGCCGAAATGAAGGCGCTGCTGGAGGGCGGGCCCGAAGGCGACTAGGCCGCCGCCCTTCTCAACCGATCATTGATCGCGCGGCCCACGCCGATGTCAGGCACCGGGGCGACCGCGATGCGCGGCTGCGGGGCGAACGCGGCTTCGTGCAAGGCCGCATAGAGCCGCGCGGCGGCTTCGGCGACGTCACCGCCTGCCGATAGCGTCACATCCCCCGCCACCGCGCCGAAGCCGATCAGGAATTCATCAGCCTCCGCCGCCAGCGCGTTCAGCCGCACAGGCTTGCCCGGCGCGTAGTGGCTCGCAAGCTGGCCCGGTGCTTCAATCCCCCTTGGCGTATCGGACTTAATCTCGCGAGGATCATCGTCGCGGAGATCGATCAGGCCGGGGCGCAATTCTTCGTAAGTCCCGTCGGCGCGAACAGCATAAATGCTGGATTCCACCCCGTGTCGGCTGGTTGCGCCGTCGAGGACGAGATCAATCCGGCCATCGAGCGAGGCGAGGACATGTTCGGCAGAGGTTGGGCTGATGAAGCCACTGCGGTTGGCCGAGGGTGCGGCAAGGGGAAAATCGACCTGTGCGAGCAGCGCGCGCATCACCGGGTGGCTGGGCGCGCGCACGGCCACGGTTTCAAGACCGGCCGTCACCGCGCTCGCCAGCTTCGCACCGGGTTTTCGCGGCACCACCAGCGTAAGCGGTCCAGGCCAATAGGTGCAGGCGGCCCAGTCAGCTGCCTCGCTCCACTGCGCAAAATCGAGCGCATGATCGCGGTCACGCACATGCACGATCAGCGGGTTGAAATCCGGCCGGCCCTTCGCCGCATAGATCTTCGCCACTGCCTCGGCGCTGTCCGCCCGCGCGGCGAGGCCGTAGACCGTCTCGGTCGGAACCGCCACCAGCCCGCCCGATTCGAGGATTCGCGCCGCCTTCGCGATCCCCGCGGCGTCCGCCAGCACCATGTCCGTAACGTTCTTGCCGCTCATGCCCCGGCGCTATATTCGTTTGCCCGCCCTGCCAAGTGCGCGGGGCCTTTCCCGCTTTTTCGAGGACCCGTTCACCGTGACCCCCTTTACCCCGCCGACCGCCGACCAGCTCCTCGCCATCCGCGTCAACGCGGGCATCGAGGAACTCGCGCAGACCCAGCGTTTCGCCCATGCCGAAGCTGATCTGGTCGAAGCCATCGTCGAAGGCGTCGGCCAGTTCGCGGCGGGCGAATTCGCGCCGCTCAATCGCAAGGGCGATCTTGAAGGGGCGAAGCTGGAAAACGGCCGTGTCCGCCTGCCTGACGGGTTCGACGCGGCCTACCGTGCCTATGTCGAGCAGGGCTGGAACGCGATTGCCTCCCCGACGGCGCATGGCGGGCAGGGCCTGCCCTTCACGCTCGCCTGCAACGTGCTCGAAAACCTCGGCGCGGCGAACATGGCGTTCACCCTGCTGCCGATGCTGTCGGTGGGCGCAATCGAGGCGCTCGAACATCACGGAAGCAAAGACCAGCAGGCGATGTATCTGCCCAAGCTCGTCAGCGGCGCCTGGTCGGGGACGATGAACCTCACCGAACCCGCCGCCGGAAGCGATGTCGGCGCGCTGCGCTCGACCGCAGAACCCATCGAGACCGGCCCGCACGCGGGCAAGTACCGGATCGTGGGCCAGAAGATCTACATCACCTGGGGCGAGCATGACCTCGCCGAGAACATCGTCCACCTCGTACTGGCGCGGCTCCCCGGGGCGCCGGAGGGCTCGCGCGGGATCTCGCTGTTCGTGGTGCCCAAGTATCACGTGAACGCGGACGGCAGCCTCGGCCCGCACAATGACCTTCGCTGCGTCAGTCTCGAACACAAGCTCGGCATCAACGCCTCGCCGACCTGCGTGATGAGCTATGGCGACAATGGTGAATGCATCGGCGAGCTGGTCGGCCATCCCAACAAGGGCCTCGCTGCGATGTTCACGATGATGAACAACGCGCGCATCAATGTCGGCAACCAGGGCGCGCAGATCGCCGAGCGGGCAACGCAGCAGGCGCTCGCCTATGCCCGCGACCGGGTGCAGTCGGCCCGCGCGGGTTCGCCCGACAAGACCCCGGTGGCCATTATCGAGCACCCCGACGTGCGCCGCATGATCCTGCGCATGAAGGCGCTGACCGAGGGCGTGCGCGCGCTGCTCTACTACTGCGCCGGACAGGTTGACCGCGGCAATCTCGGTGACGAGGCGGCCAAGGCCCGCGCGGAGATCGTCGTTCCGTTGATCAAGGCGTGGGGCACCGATGTCGGCGTCGAGGTCTCCGGCCTCGGCATCCAGATCCACGGCGGGATGGGCTTCGTCGAGGAAACCGGCGCCGCCCAGCACTGGCGGGATTCGCGGATCGCGCCGATCTACGAAGGCACCAACGGCATCCAGGCCGCCGATCTCGTCACCCGCAAGCTCGGGCTTGATGGCGGCGAGGCGATGGTGGCGCTGTTCGAAACCATAGCCATCGAGACCGCCGACGAATTCGCCCTTTCCGCCCTCGCCCGTGACTGCGCCAACGTCGCGCTGTGGATGCGCGATGAGGCGAGCCTCGACGATCGCCTCGCCGGGAGCGTGCCGTTCTGCACCATGGCCGCGGTGACGGTTGCCGGGTGGCAGCTGATGAAGCAGGCGGAAGCGGTGGCGGCGGGCGCTTCGCCGGAACTCGCGGCGACCAAGCCGGTCACGGTGCGCTTTTTCCTCGATCGGATCGTACCCGAGGCCGCAGGGCTGAAAGCCGGGGCAGTAGCGGGGGCGGAGCTGCTCTACGCCCTCCCCGCCGAAGTCTTGGTGGGCTGACATGGCGCAAGGGGGCGAGCTGGAGCGGATTGCGGCCGCGCTCGAGCGGATTGCGCCGCCGCCCGCGCCTCCGACCAATTGGCTGGGCGCCCCCGCTTATGTCTGGGAGGGTGAGCGCGCCCGCGCCGTGCCGGTGCTCGATGCCTTACCACTCGATGCGCTCCATGGGATCAATGCCCAGAAGGCCGCGCTGCGGGAGAATTGCGCCCGGCTCGCTTCAGGAGCCGCGGCCCACGACATGCTGCTGTGGGGCGCGCGGGGGATGGGCAAGTCTGCGCTTGTGCGCGCTGCGGTGGCTGATGTGCAGGCGGTAGGCAGCGATCTGGCGCTGGTGCAGCTCGTCCCGGGAAGCCTCCCCAGCTTTCCCGCGCTGATCGCCGAACTGGCAAGCCAGAACCGCGCCTTCCTGCTGTTCATCGACGATCTCGGCTTCGGTGACGATGGCCGCACCGAGATGCTGGCGCTGAGGAGCCTGCTCGACGGGGGGGTCGCCCCGCGCCCCGAGCATATCCGCCTCGTCGTCACCGCCAACCGTCGCTCCATCGTCGAACGTGAGGACACCTCCGCCGCGATCCACGAAAGGGACGAGCGCGACGATGCGCTGGCGCTCGCCGATCGATTCGGGCTGACACTGGGCTTCCACCCGGCGGACAAGGATACCTACCTCGCGATCCTTACCGGCTACACCGCCCCGCTGGGACTGAGTTTCGATCCGGAGGAGGCGATGGCCTTCGCGATTCAGCGCGGCAACCGCTCAGGCCGGACCGCGCTGCAATTCGCAACCGAGCTTGCGGGGCGCGCGGGGCTCAGAATTTAGGGGTCTGCGCGCAAACCCGCGCCTTTAGTTGATCTTCTGCCCCGCCTGCTCACGCAGGTAATCGGCTTCGAACTCGGCGCGCGGGTCCTTCAGCTGGCGCGGGGGGAGCCTTGCCCCCTCGAGCCGCGCGATCGCAGGTGCGGGCGACGCGGCAGGTGAGCGTACCCGCCAGATGATCCCTGCGGTATCGTCCGACACCAGCAACGCGCCGTCACCCGCCCACGAGACCCAGGTCGGCCGGCCACGGGTCGTTCCGTTGGGTTTGAGGAAGTCGGTCAGCACCGGCTTGGGCTTGCCGACGGGGTTCCCGCGATCATCGAAGTCGACGAACACCACGTCATAGCCCGAGGGCGGCTTGCGGTTCCACGAGCCGTGGCGCGCGATGAAGGCCCCGCTCGCAAAGCCCGTGCCCATCCGGTCACCCGCCTTCGAAAACACCATCCCCAGCGCTGCCACATGGGGGCCAAGCGCATATTCGGGCTTGCGGACATATTCCGTCAGGAAGCGCGGCATCGGCGCTTCGACCCGGCGGTCGATATTGCTGCGGTAATAGACCCAGGGCCAGCCATATTGCGCGCCGACCGGCACGTTGGTGAGATAATCGGGCACGAGATCCGAACCGAGCATGTCGCGCTCATTCACGGTGGTCCACAGCTCGCCCGACCAGGGGCTGAAATCGAGCCCGTTGGGATTGCGCAGTCCGACGCCGAACGGGCGCTGGCGCTTGGCGGCGAGATCATACTCCCAGATCATCGCCCGGCCTTCCTCGAGCTTCATCCCCTGTTCGCCAATATTGCTGACCGAGCCGACCGCGACGTAGAGCTTGGCGCCGTCGGGCGAGAGCGCGATGTTGCGCATCCAGTGGCCGCCGCCCGGAGCAAGATCCATCAGCTTGCGCGGGGCGCCCGTCACCTTGTCGCTGCCCAGCGCATAGGGGAAGGCGAGCAGGGCATTGTGATTGGCAACGTAGAGCGTGCCATCCTTCCACGCCATGCCGGAGGGCGAATCGAGCCCGGCGGTGAGGATCACCTGCTTGGTCTCGGCTGTGCCGTTGCCATCGGCATCGCGCAGCAGGACAACCTGATTGGGGGAATCGCCGCCCGCCCCCGCCTTGCTCAGCAGGCGTTCGGCGACCCATGCAGTGATCGCGCCCATGATCCCGCCGCCGTCACCTTCCTGCTTGGGCGCGCGGGTGAGCGTTACCAGCACGTCGCCATTGGGCAGAGTGTAGAGCACGCGCGGGTGCTCCAACCCCTCGGCAAAGCGCGCAACTTCCAGCCCCGCCGCCGGGGTCGGAGCCTCGCCCGCCTGCCAACCCACCGGCTCGGCGACCTGCACCGTCGGGAAGGACTGCGCGTCGCCCTGCTGGAGCACCGGATCAGTGCCGGCCACCTCGTCGACCGAGAGATCGGCGGTATCGCCGCGGCTCAGATACCAGAACGCGCCCCCGGCGATGATGATGACAACGGCGAGGACGATTGCGATTTTGCGGAAAATGGCCATGTGGGGCGGGATAGAGCCGGGCCGCGTTGGCGGCAACCATGAACCTCTGCCGTCAAGCAATGAAAGGTTGACCCGCCGTGTACGATTTCAAGCCCGACGCGGCGCTCGATCGCGAGGAACTCTACCGCGAGCTGATCGCCGCCGCCGATGCGCTGACTGCGGGGGAACCCGACGGGGTAGCCAACATGGCCAATGTCGCGGCGCTGCTGTGGGAATTCCTGCCCGACCTCAACTGGGCGGGCTTCTACCGGGTCGCACCTGCCAAGGCAGGGGGCGCTGAGGAACTCGTGCTCGGGCCCTTCGTCGGCCGCCCGGCCTGCATCCGCATCCCGTTTGGCAAGGGCGTGTGCGGCGTGGCGGCGGAAAGTCGCGCCACGCAACTTGTCGTGGACGTCCACGCCTTCCCCGGCCACATCGCCTGCGATGCGGCGAGCCAGTCCGAGCTGGTCGTGCCGGTGCTGGGCGATGATGGGGCGGTGATCGCGGTGATTGATCTCGACAGCCCCTCGCCGGCCCGCTTCACCGAAGCCGATGCCAAGGGGATCGAGTCGCTCGCACACCTTCTCGCCGACCGGATCTGACCTTCCCGAAACGGGACAGCCCCGCGAGCATCGCTTGGGCGCGCGCCCGAGTCGGTGGTAAGCTTTTGCTAACCATCAGCTCACCCGGCTGACTCGAAGGGGATTCTTTCCGATGTCCATGCGTTTCTCGACCCTGCCGCTCGCCGCGCTCGCACTCACTGTCCCGGCGTTGGCCCAGGCGCAGAACTATTCCGACCTGCCGCCGCTCACCGCGATGGGCCCGGCCGAGCAGCGCGCGCTCCCCTCCGACATGCGCAGCGCCCCTGCGATGGCGCGCAGCGATGAGACGCGGACGGTGGTGAACGGGGTTGAGACCATTACCCGCACCCGCCGCATAGACGCGCCCCGCCCGCCTGTGGCGGCGCAGGGTTACGCCCAATCCTATACGCAGGGATATGCCTCGGGCTACGCCGCGCCGGTCGCGGCCACCGGGTTCTACAACGCCGCCCCGGCGGTGTTCGAGCGTCAGCAGTGGATCGACGAATGCCAGCGCCGCACCAGAGGCCGCGGCAAGAACGACACCGGATTGATCATCGGCGGCTTGCTCGGTGCGATCGCGGGCGGCTTTGCGGGCTACGAGATCGCCGGTGCGGGTGACCGGGTGCTCGGCACCGTCCTCGGGGTCGGCGGCGGCGGGCTGATCGGCGGCTTGATCGGCAGCCTGTTCGACGGCGGCCGGAAAAAGAACCTCTACAACTGTGAGGCTGCGCTCGACAGCTACCTGTCGAACTACGGCGCCCCAGGGGCCCGCATTGCGAGCCGCGAGATCGCCTACCCTGGCGCCTATGCGGGCTATGTCGACCAGGGGGCCTACGGTTACGGCTACACCTACGCCCCGCCGCCGCAGATGGTGATGGTGCCGGTGCGCACCGAGGTGCAGCAGCAGGTGGTTGTGCGCGAGACCGAACGTTACGAGAGCTACACCGTGCCCGGTGCAGAGCGGATCATCCCCGCCCCGGCCCCGCGCCCATCGCCCAAGATGATCAAAAACCGCTGATCGCCGGCTTGACCCCCTCCAGAGGGGGGTCAGACAGGAAGCCCCGTGCCGTCAGGCGACCGCACGGGGCTTCCTGCTATCCTTCAGGGTGCAGCCAGAGGCTCAAATCTCGCCGCCGGTGAGGCGCTGGCAGACTAGGTCGAGCTGATCGAGCGTGGTGTATCGGATCGTGATCGTGCCCTTGCGCGGATCCACCTCAGGCTTGATCCTGACGCTGAGACCAAGGAACTCCTCGATATGCTGCTGGACCGCCAGAATATCGGCGTTTTCAGGGGTCAGATAGGGCGGTTCAGCGGGGCCCTCGGCACGCTTGGGCGGCTTGCGGGTGAGCGTCTCAATATCGCGCACCGAAAGCCCTTCGGCCACCGCGATCGCAGCGAGATGCTGCGCGTCCTCGCGCCCGATCAGCGCCCGGGCATGGCCCATCGACAGACTGCCCTGCTCAATCAGGTCGAGCACCGAATCGGGCAACGTCATCAGCCGCATCATGTTGGCGACGTGACTTCGCGACTTGTCGACCATCTTGGCGATGTCGACCTGGATCATGCCCTCCTCCTCGGAGAGACGGTGATAGGCGCGCGCTTCCTCGACCGGGCTCAAATCCTCGCGCTGGAGATTCTCGATCAGCGCCAGAGCCATGACCTCGCGATCGGAGAGGTTGCGGACCAGTGCGGGGATCTCGTGGAGCCGCGCCTTCTGCGCCGCCCGCCAGCGGCGCTCGCCGGCAACCAGCTGATAACCCTCGCCATTGGGATGCGGGCGGACGATGATCGGCTGGATCACGCCGCGCGTCGCGATCGATGTAGCCAGCTCAGCCAGCGCGGCCTCGTCGAAATACTTGCGCGGATTGCCAGGGAGCGGTTTGATCGCCGCAATTCCCAGCATCCGCAGCGGTGAACTTCCGTCGGCGGGTGCCTCGGCGGGATCGTCGCGGCGCACCAGCGGCTCTTCGCGCCGGGCCTCCCCCATCAGCGCGCCAAGCCCCTTGCCGAGCCGCCGCGGCTTTTCCGCTACAGCACGAGAAAGTTCACTTATATCAATAGGTTGCACAGTGTCATCGCTCATGCTGCCTGTCTTTCTGCGGGGAATCGCCCGATCAGCTCACGGGCGAGCGCCATATAGGCGCGGCTGCCCGTGCAGTGCTGGTCGTAGATCAGCGCCGGGAGCCCGTGGCTCGGCGCCTCGGATAGGCGCACATTGCGCGGGATGACCGTGTCGAACACCAGCTTTCCAAGGCAGTCGCGCACGTCGTCGGAGACCTGATCGGTGAGGCGGTTGCGCCGATCATACATGGTCAACGCGACGCCGATGATCCCGAGTTCGGGGTTAAAGCGCTGCTGCACCTGATCGACGGTCTGGAGCAGCTGGCTCAAACCCTCCAGCGCGAAGAACTCGCATTGCAACGGCACCAGCAGGGTATCGGCGGCGCACAGCGCATTCAGCGTCAGCAGGCCCAGCGAAGGCGGGCAATCGATGAAGCAGATGTCGTGCCCCGTGTAGCCCGCCAGCGCGCGATCGAGGCGGTGTGTGCGCCCTTCGACGGCCACCAGCTCGATCTCGGCCCCGGACAGATCGACGGTCGCCGGGATGATGTCGAGCTTGGGGATGGACGAAGGAACGATCGCACTGTCGAGGGGAACCTCGTCGACCAGCAAATCATAACTTGAAACTTCCCGCGATGCCGCGTGGACGCCCAACCCGGTTGAAGCGTTGCCCTGTGGATCAAGGTCGATCAGCAGCGTCCGCCACCCCGTGGCAGCCATCGCGGTAGCAATGTTGATCGCAGTGGTGGTCTTCCCCACTCCGCCCTTCTGGTTGGCAATCGCGATTATGAACATGATGGGGCCTGCATGGTTTACCCGTCCTACCTTGCGCAAATTCGGCTGAATCCGCGCGACTTTCGCGTGTCAGGCCTTCACGATGATCCCGGCCTCGGGATCGGTCAAGGAATGTTTCACGTGAAACATTGCCCGAATCGAAGGCTTCAAGCTCTCCAACTCTTGCGCTGCCGAACGCCCCTTGGGCAACACATAGCGCGTGGCCCTTGTGGAGAAGGGTGCGGACAAGATCAGAAGTCTGGGGAGCGGCGCGAAGGCGCGTGCCGAAATGGCGCGGGCTTCGAACGGCGTGACGCGCTCAAGACGCTGCCCTTCGACCCGGCACTTGGGCAAATCGAGGGCAGCGATGGCACGGTTCAGGAACTCGACGCGCCGAGCCCGGGATTCGACCAGCACCACCGGCATATTCGGACAGAGCGCGGCGATCACCAAGCCGGGAAAGCCCGGGCCGCTTCCCAGATCCAGCCAGGGGCCACCGGCATTCGGCCCCAATGTTTCACGTGAAACATTTTCGAGGAGCTGCGCCGAATCGGCAATATGGCGCTGCCAGAGGTTCGGCTCAGTCGCCTTGGCGATGAGGTTCTGGTGACGGTTCTCCTCAAGCACCAGCGCAGCGAAAGCCTCAAGCCGCGCCATCCCTGCGGCATCAGTCAGCCCGGCGACATAGGTGCGGGCTTCGTCTTCGGTCTCGATCACGCGGCGCACTTCCCTTCGGAGAGACGGCGGCGGGCGTGGACCAGCAGCGCGGAGAGTGCGGCCGGGGTCACCCCCGGCACGCGTCCGGCGGCGGCCAGCGTTCCCGGCATTGCCGTGGTCAACCGCTCGACCATCTCGTTGGATAGGCCCGGCACCTCCCCATAAGGGAAGTCCGCCGCCAGCGGCAGCGCCTCGCTGGCACGCAGGTCGCGCAGTTCAGCGTCCTGCCGGGCAAGGTAAGGCGCATAGGCGGCATCCTCGGCCATCTCTTCGGCCAGCTGCGGGTCGAGCGCGGTCACGTCGCCCAGCCATGGCGCGAGCGCCTCTGGCGTGACGCCATCAAAACGGAGCCATTCGGCGATCGTCTTTTCGCCATGATCACGCCGCACCGGGAGGCCCACGTCGGCAAGCGCGCGGGCGTGGATCAGCTCCGAATGTTTCACGTGAAACATTTCGCGAGAGCCCTCGCGGCGCTCCCACCAGCGGCGACGCTCCTCGCCGATGCAACCGGCCTCAATGCCAAGCCCGGTGAGACGGGTCGCGGCATTGTTCGCGCGCAGGCGAAGGCGGTATTCGGCGCGGGCGGTGAGCATCCGGTATGGCTCCGACACCCCCTGCAAGGTCAGATCGTCGACCATCACCGCCATATAGCTGTTCGCACGGTCGAGCGCTGGGCCCCGCCTGCCAAGCGCCGCCGCCGCCGCCTCAAGCCCCGCCACCAGTCCTTGCGCCGCAGCTTCCTCGTAGCCCGTGGTGCCGTTGATCTGGCCCGCGCAATAGAGGCCGGGTATCGCCCTCACCTGCAAATCCGGGGTGAGCGCACGCGGATCGATGTGGTCGTATTCGACCGCATAGCCCGGCTGCACGATCTCTACGCGCGCACACCCGGGCATGGTGCGCACGACCGTCTCCTGCACGTCCACCGGAAGCGACGTGCTGATACCGTTGGGGTACACCATGTGTGTGTCCAGCCCCTCAGGCTCGAGGAACACCTGATGCCCCTCGCGGTCGCCGAAACGGTGGATCTTGTCCTCGATCGAGGGGCAATAACGCGGCCCCGCCGCTTCAATCGCGCCGGAGAAGAGCGGCGAGCGATGGAGGTTCGCGCGAATCGCGTCATGCCCTGCTTGGGTCGTCCGAGTGATGGCACAGAACACCTGTGGATTGACTCGTGCAGGGGTGAGCGGAGACATCGTCCAGGCCTCGCCATCGGAAGGCTGTTCTTCAAGCACCGCCCAGTCGATCGTCCGCCCGTCAAGCCGCGGAGGCGTCCCGGTCTTGAGCCGCGCCATCGGAAGCTCGGCGCTGCGCAGCTGTGCGGCGAGGCGCTTGGCGGCGTTCTCGCCGATCCTGCCCCCTTCGAACCGCTCCTCCCCCCGGAACAAAACGCCGCCAAGGAATGTGCCGGTGCACAGCACCAAATGTTTCACGTGAAACATTGTGCCGTCGGCAAGCTCCAACCCCGCGACGCGCCCGCCTTCGAGCACCAATGCGGCAGCCTCACCCTGCACCAGCGTGAGATTGGACTGCGCACGGACGATCGCCTGCACCGCAGCCTTGAAACGCACCCGGTCAGCCTGCACGCGCGGGCCCCACACGGCGCTGCCCTTGGAACGGTTGAGCATCCGGTAGTGGATCGCCCCAGCGTCCGCCGCACGGCCGATCACCCCATCGAGCGCGTCGACCTCGCGGACCAGATGACCCTTGCCCAACCCGCCGATCGCCGGATTGCAGCTCATCGCGCCGATGGCATCGAGGTTGAAGCTGACGAGCGCGGTGCGCGCACCCATCCGGGCCGCCCCGCAGGCGGCTTCCACCCCGGCGTGACCGCCGCCGATGACCAGGACGTCGTATTGATGCATGGGCGCGCAGATAGGGCGCGGGGACGGAATCGTCAAAGATGTTTCACGTGAAACATTGCTTGGAGGTCCGCCGCGAATGTTTCACGTGAAACATTCTGGAGCACGTGAGGCAAATGTTTCACGTGAAACATTTTGCCGCAGAGCGGCTCTCACTTCCCGATACAGAACCGTCCGAAGAGTGCGTCAAGCATGTCCTCGGTTGTCGTCCGTCCGACCAGCCGGTCCAGAGCGAGGCGCGCGCGGCGCAGTTCCTCGGCTACGAGCAACGGGTCCGAAAGCGAGGCCGCGGCCGCCAGCGCCTCGGAGGCCTCACCAAGTCGATCATGCTGACGAGCGTTGAGTGCGGCCTCGCCCGGCTTGGGCAGAGCGTTGCGTGCGGTCTCGACCAATGCCTGCTTGAGCAGGGCCACGCCCTCACCCGTCGCAGCCGAGACGGTAAACTGCGCGCGCTGCTTCGGGACGAAGCCTTCACGATCTGCCTGCGCCGCAATCTCCCATGCCCCGCCCGGCCCCTCGCCCTCGCACCCCAACCATAGCACCAGATCGGCACGCGCCAGAGCCCCGCGCGCCCGGTCGATCCCGATCGCTTCAATCGCGTCAGTGCTCTCATCGCGCAATCCTGCCGTATCCACGAAGGTAAACGGCACACCATCGATCGCCACCGCGCGCTCGATCAGATCCCGCGTGGTTCCGGCGATTGGCGAGGTGATCGCTGCCTCACTCTCAACCAGCGCATTGAACAGGGTCGATTTGCCCGCATTGGGCGGCCCGGCGAGGACGACGTGGAAGCCCTCCCCCAACCGCTCGGACCGCGGACGGGCCAGCCACTCGGCGAGATCCTTGGTGAGCGCAGAAATGTTCCACGTGAAACATTCCGGAAGATCGGCAGCGTCCTCCTCGTCGGAAAAGTCGAGCACAGCCTCGACCTCAGCCGATAACGCCAGCACCCGCTCTCGCCATCCCTCCACCTGCCGCGACAGCGCGCCCCCGGCATTGGCAAGCGCGGCGGCGCGTTGCAGCTCGGTCTCGGCGGCGAGGAGATCGCCCAGCCCCTCGGCCTCAGCCAGGTCGATCCGGCCATTGGCGAAGGCGCGGCGGGTGAACTCGCCCGGTTCGGCACGGCGCAGACCCGGAAGTACGGCCAGCGCCGTCTCGATTGCGGTAATCACCGCGCGGCCGGCGTGACAGTGGAACTCCGCAAGATCCTCCCCCGTGGCGGTGTTCGGGCCCGGGAACCACAGCACCAGGCCTTCATCGAGCACCGCGCCCCCGCTATCGCGTAGCTGCGCCAGCGAAGCACGCCGCGGTGCCGGGAGCCGCCCCGTCAGCGCCAGCAAGGCCGCCCGCGCCGCAGGGCCAGATACCCTGATCACCCCCACACCTGCCGGCGGCGCGCCGCTGGAGAGCGCGAAGATCGTGGGCGGGTTGCTCATGATATCCTATTCGGAGGGCTTTGATCCTGAGGCGGCCTTCATCCCGCTTTCGACAAAGCTCTGGAACAGCTTCAGCCCCACCTGCCCCATCGGCGCGAGCGCGCTGGCATACTCGGCCATCTGCGCCGGGTTGGAAACGCCCTTCATCGCCTTGGTGATGTTCTCGACATACACCGAATTGGCCCCGGAGACATCCGGCAAGCCAAGGAAGCTACGGGCCTCCTCCGGGGTGCAATCGACTTCGATGGTGATCTTCATAAGCGGTTCTCCTCCCTCTCCTTCATTTGGGCTTGGCACGCGGGCAAGGCAAGAGATAGGGTTCGCCTCCGAAGGAGAGACCCCCATGATCCTCAACGAAACCATCCCCACTCTCGAAGGTGACGCAGAATTTGGCGCCTATGTCGCGCACCCCGAAGGCACGCCAAAGGCCGCGATCATCGTCATCCAGGAGATTTTCGGGGTGAACCCCGGCATCCGCCAGAAATGCGACAAGCTGGCAGCCGAAGGCTATCTCACGGTTGCGCCCGATCTGTTCTGGCGGATCGAGCCGGGCATCGTGCTCGATCCCGACGTGGAGCCGGAATTCCAGCGTGCGCTGGGACTATTCGGACAGTTCGATCAGGACGCCGGGATCCGCGATATCGAAGCGACCATTCACCACATCCGCCGCACCCTCGGCGTGGCGAAGGTCGGCTGCGTCGGCTACTGCCTCGGCGGTCGGCTCGCGTTCATGAGCGCGGCGCGCACCGATATTGACGCTTCGGTCGGCTACTACGGTGTGGGCATTGATGGTCTGCTGGGAGAGAAGCACGCCATCGCTCACCCGCTGATGCTCCACATCCCGACGAACGACGGCTTTGTTCCACGTGAAACACAGGCAGCGATGCATGCGGGGCTCGACGATCACCCTAAGGTGACGCTCCACGACTACGAAGGCCTCGACCACGGCTTTGCCACCGAGACGGGCCTGCGCCGCCACGAGGAGGCCGCGAAGCTCGCCGATGGGCGGACGGCCGCCTTCTTTGCCGCGCATCTCGGATGAAGGCCACTCTCGCCCTCGCCCTCGGCCTGCTCGCCCTCCCCGCCGCAGCGCAGGAGGGGCCGCAGCCCGTGCTGGCCGAGGGCGAGGCAGCCGAGGTCGAACTGCGCGCGGATTTGAACGCCGACGGCCTTGCGGACCTCGCCTATATCGCGGCGCGCGAAGACAGCCGCGAACTGCGGGTGGTCACGAGTTACATCGGCGATGTCGAGATCGGCGAGAACCTGCCGCAAGTCCTTGTGCTCGATCCCTACCCGCTTGGCGACGGGGTGCTCAAGATGCAGCGCAATGTGCTTCTGCTGGAGGAGCTGACCGGGGGCACCACCGCGGTGTTCAGTACCCATCGCTTCCGCTGGGACGCGAAGCTCGCCGCGATGCGTCTGATCGGATTGGACGCGACGCTCTACAGCCGCACCTTCGCGCATGATGGCAAGGAGGGGAGTTGGAACCTGCTCACCGGCGATCTCATCACCCGCACCCTGAAGCTCAGCAGCGGGCCGGGTGATAGGGCCTACGCCAAGGTGGGCGAGAAACGCCGGAAGAAGCCGAGCAGGCCCCTACGGCTCGAAGACGCGCCGAGCGGGGGCGATCTCCTCGGATGGCCAGGCGCGAAATGAAGGAGGGAGAAAAGATGACACACGCACACACTGGCCTCGCCAAGTGGCATGGCTACATGATGGGTGGGAGCGATCCTGCCATGCTCGCGGAACTCCTGGCCGAGGATGCGGTGTTTCACTCGCCCGTGGTACACACCCCGCAGGTTGGAAAGCCCGTGGTGATGGCCTACCTCGTCGCCGCCTCGCACGTCTTGGGGAACGACAGCTTCCGCTATGTCCGCGAATTGGTCGATGGCGACGAGATGATGTTGGAATTCGTCACTGAATTGGACGGGATCAGCATCAACGGGGTCGATATCATCCGCTTCAATGAAAACGGGAAGATTAGCGATTTCAAGGTGATGGTTCGTCCCCTGAAGGCGGTCAACAAGGTCTGGGAGATGATGGCGGCGCAGCTACAAGCGGCAAAGGGCTGAACGGCTGGGGGGCCGTTGAACCCTGCGCCAGGAACTCGCACAAGGCTTCCTCGATTGCCCGTGGCAATGCGCCACCGGCCGCAGATGTCATGCAATTCAACATTTTACCGACATCGTGATCGTCAAAATAGCGCATCGGCCAGGCCGGAAAGGTCGCCTCCGGTATCGAGCGTTCGAAGAGCACCTCGACTTCATGGTGGCGAGGATCCTGGCGGATCTTTTCGAAGGCGGCAAACAACTTCCAGGTGCGGCCCTCGAGCACCTGCAGGAACCGCCCCTGCGAATGAAGCAGCACCCCGGTCAGCCCCCGCTCCTCGTTGGCGACGCGGGCCTGGTATAGGAGCCGAAACAGCTCCGCCCGATCGAGTTCGGACCCCGCACGGCTCTGGTAGATGATTCGGCGCATCGCAAGTCTCCCTCAAGACGGAGCCTCGCGTTAGCCTGCAGGCAGGCTACCAGCGCATAGCCGACCCCTAGGGGATTGCGCGGAGGGCCTAGTTCAGCACCGCGAAATTGACGATCATCTTGCGCACTTCGCGGTCAAGTCCTTCCGGCAGGTCGCGCTCAAGCATGTCGCGGCGGTTGGCGATGCTCTCGGCGATCATCACCCGCTTCATCGCCCAATCCGGGCAAGTGCGCACCTCGATCATGCGCCGGTCGAGCACCGAAACCCCGGCGTGGCGCGGATCAGCGGTGATCGTCTCCATCAGCCCTGCAACCTCGTCGGCCTCCCCCTCCAACAGCTGGAGGAAGTTGCGACCGTTGAACAAAAGCAAACCGGTGATGCCGCGCGCCGTATTGTTGCGCGCGCTGGCGGCGAGGATAGCTTCGACCTCCTCGCACGGCAGGGTCGGCGCGGTGCTGATGTATAGGTACTGGCTGAGCACGAGTCCCGTCCCTTCACGCCTGTCGCAGCGGACCGACCCAGTGACCCGCGCAGCAAGTAAACTATTGATTCATCGTAGCGAAGAAGTCTTCGTTGGTCTTGGAGTCCTTCATCTTGTCGAGCAGGAACTCCATCGCGTCTACGGTGCCCATCTGCATCAGGATGCGGCGCAGGACCCACATCTTGGAGAGATTGTCCTTCTGGACCAGCAGCTCTTCCTTGCGGGTGCCCGATTTGCCGACGTCCAGCGCAGGGAAGATGCGCTTGTCGGAAACCTTGCGATCAAGCACGATTTCCGAATTGCCGGTGCCCTTGAACTCTTCGAAGATCACTTCATCCATGCGGCTGCCGGTGTCGATCAGGGCGGTGGCAATGATCGAGAGCGAACCGCCTTCCTCGATATTGCGCGCCGCGCCGAAGAAGCGTTTGGGGCGCTGAAGCGCGTTCGCGTCGACACCGCCGGTCAGCACCTT
>JAIYAL010000197.1 GCA_027489095.1 Erythrobacteraceae bacterium | reverse complement strand
TGTTGATTGCCACTGAGAAGTGACCCGGGAGAGGCCGTAATTTCCACTGAGATTTGACCCATGTTCTGATCGTTCCCTTGGCTGGCAGTCGGGGGATCATGGAGTGATCGACATGGCGTTATTGAGTGTGATCCGCCGCTGGCATTTCCGGGAAGGGATGCCGATCCGGGAGATTGAACGGCGCACGGGCTTATCCCGGAACACGATCCGCAAGTACCTGCGGGCCGGCACGGTCGAGCCGCAGTTCAAGGTTCCCGAGCGCCCCAGCAAGCTGGACCTGTTTGCCGAGAAGCTGTCAGGCTGGCTGCGGGTCGAGGCTGGCCGCTCGCGCAAGCAGCGGCGCACGGTCAAGCAGATGCACGCCGATCTGGTGAAGCTCGGTTATGACGGCTCGTACAACCGGGTCGCAGCCTTCGCCCGGGAGTGGAAGGCCGACCGCCAGCGCGATGCGCAGACCAGTGGCCGGGGGACGTTCGTGCCGCTGGTGTTCATGCCGGGAGAGGCCTTCCAGTTCGACTGGAGCGAGGACTGGGCGATCATCGCCGGGGAGAGGACCAAGCTGCAGGTTGCGCATAGCAAGCTGTCACACAGCCGGGTGTTCATCGTCAGGGCCTACCTGCTCCAGACCCACGAGATGCTGTTCGATGCGCTGACCCAGGCGTTCCGGGTGCTGGGCGGGGTGCCGCGCCGCGGGATCTTCGATAACATGAAGACCGCGGTCGACCGGATCGGCGCTGGCAAGACGCGCCAGGTCAATGCCCGGTTCTCGGCGATGGCCAGCCATTACCTGTTCGAGCCGGAGTTCTGTAACCCCGCTGCCGGATGGGAGAAGGGTCAGGTTGAGAAGAACGTCCAGGATGCCCGGCGCCGGCTGTGGCAACCACTGCCGTGCTTCCCCGATCTGGCTGCGCTCAATGCCTGGCTCGAGCAGCGTTGCATCGAGCAGTGGGGCCAGATCCAGCATGGCGTCATGCCCGGCACGATCGCTGATGTCTGGGCCGACGAGGTCGCAAGCCTGATGCCGCTGGGGCGCACCTTCGATGGCTTCGTCGAGCATGCCAAGCGGGTCTCGCCGACCTGCCTCGTGCACTTCGAGCGCAATCGTTACAGCGTGCCGGCTTCCTTCGCCAACCGTCCGGTCAGCCTGCGCGTCTATCCGGACCGGATCGTCGTGGCGGCCGAGGGTCGGATCCTGTGCGAGCATGACCGGATCATCGAGCGGTCCCATCATCTACCCGGACGGACGGTCTATGACTGGCGTCATTATCTGGCGGTGATCCAGCGCAAGCCAGGGGCTTTGCGCAACGGGGCACCCTTCCTGGAGATGCCCGATGCCTTCCGGCAGTTGCAGGGTCATCTGCTCAAACGCCCCGGTGGTGACCGGGAGATGGCCGAGATCCTCGCCCTTGTCCTTCAACACGATGAGCAAGCTGTCCTGTGCGCCGTCGAGCTGGCGCTTGAAGCTGGCGTACCGACCAAGACCCACATTCTCAACATTCTGCACCGGCTGACCGACGGCAAGGCCGGCACACCACCGAAGATCGACGCTCCGCAGGCCTTGACCTTGCGGCGGGAGCCCAAGGCCAACGTTGAGCGTTATGACGCGCTGCGCGACAGGGAGACCGCCCGTGCGTCATGATCCCGCCAGCGCCGCCGTCGTGGTCATGCTGCGCGGCCTCAAGATGTATGGCATGGCCCAGGCCGTGACCGACCTCATCGAACAGGGCGCTCCGGCCTTCGATGCTGCCGTGCCGATCCTGTCCCAGCTGCTCAAGGCCGAGATGGCCGAGCGCGAGGTTCGCTCGATCAACTACCAGACCAAGGCGGCCCGCTTCCCGGCCTACAAGGACCTGACTGGCTTCGATTTTGCCTCCAGCGAGGTGAACGAGGCCATGGTCCGCCAACTACACCGCGGCGACTTCATCGACGGTGCCAACAACGTGGTGCTGATCGGCGGGCCCGGCACTGGCAAAACCCACATCGCCACGGCCCTCGGCATCCAGGCCGTCGAACATCATCGCAAGAAGGTGCGCTTCTTCGCCACCGTCGATCTGGTCAATGCGCTCGAGCAGGAGAAGGTTCTGAACCGGGCCGGGCAGTTGGCCGACCGTCTACTCCGCCTTGACCTCGTGATCCTCGACGAGCTGGGCTACCTGCCGTTCAGCTCATCGGGCGGTGCCCTGCTCTTCCACCTGCTCAGCAAGCTCTACGAGCGCACCAGCGTCATCATCACCACCAACCTGAGCTTCTCCGAGTGGGCCGGCGTGTTCGGCGATGCCAAGATGACCACCGCGCTGCTCGATCGCCTCACCCACCACTGCCACATCCTGGAAACCGGAAACGACAGCTTCCGCTTCAGGGCCAGCAGTGCCGCTGCACCCAAAACACGAAAGGCCAAATCACCCGCTTGACCCACCCCCCGCACCGGGGACACATATCCACCCGGGTCAAATCTCGATGGAAATCCCGGGTCACTTCTCAGTGGCAATCAACAATCGCGTCGATAGCCAGCGCGGCCAGGGCCGGATATTGACGCGCCTTTCGCAGGATGTTGCCAGCGCAGCGCAGCAGAAGCACGGTGTGGGGACTAGCGCCGGGGGTATCGCTCATTTCGGGATCAACGTCGTTCGCCGATCGATCAATCACTGCAGAATTCATGTCCGGCTCCTCAAACTACCGGCACATATCGCGCATTCGAATGTCAGATCGTGACGCAGGTCGGATCGAAAGCGTGCGGACCAGCTGCCTTTTGGGAATTGCCCCGTTAGCGCCGACCCTGCGTCATGGCCCGATATTCTGGGCTTTGCCTGCGATCACTGCAGCCTTGTAGATCTGCGGCCAAGGCATATGTCCGCCTCCGCATCTTTCCATCAGGCGATGCTCCGTAAGAGCCCATTGGCGATTGCCAAGATAGGTCCAGGCAAGCAACTCGCCGCAGTCTCCCAATCCTCTTCCCCTTGCATCAGAGTTAAGCGTGGACGTTTCAGGATCCCACCCGGCACTGACGAGCTCGCCCACTAGATAGGCCTCGTCCGGACGCCGCACGGCCGACTGCGGAAGCGCAAGCAGCGAGGCCTTCCCGGGATGATCTTTCGGGGCGGCAAACACGAGGGAAGACATCTGGTACGAACCGAGAGCGCAGCCAAGCACCACGAGATTGGTGGTGCCATCCAGAGCATAGGCCGCGTCAATGCGAGCATGGTCGAGGTCTGTGTCGCACTGGCGGGCTTTCAGCAGATCTTGCGCGGCGCTCTGCCGCACCGCCGCTGCAAAGCGGGGGCCATTCGGGAGCGGCGGCTGCATCGGGAAGGCATGCAGAACCGGCGATTCCGGCGCGGCAGGGACAGACGATGCCGGCTCTTGCCCGACCAAGACAAGCGCCGTCATCGTGCCTTCGCGCCCTTGGACCTCATCCATCCGGGCAAGGGCCTTGCGGAGTCCTTTCAGCGAGGTCGAGAACTCGCTCGAGGGGCGGCCGAAGGTCACAAGCTGTCCACCGGAAATGGCTCGGACAAACGCGATTGCCTGCTGCCCTTCCAGCGAGAACCCGTAATCGTAAGTCAAACGCCGCCAAGCAGGGCGGATCGCCAGCGGCTTCCCGTCGAGCCTCGGATTGGTGAGATCAGCTCGCTCGTTTGTCCGCCATTGTCCGATGGACACCGTGACGGTGCCGACCGGGCCGGCTTCGCGGACGACGTCCATAAAGCCGCCATGCCCCAGATCCTCATCCACGGACCGTGCCGTGCACAGACGGGTAGTCGAACATGCCAGAGTGAATCCATCGATCTCAACAAGGAACGGCTTGGATGTCTCGGCAGCCGAGCCATGCGCAATGATCGGCGCCTTCATTCCGCGCCACGCAGGATTTGCAAGATAGGCCAATCCTGCCATCAGCAGCGTCATGGATATCGCCACGGCAGGCAGATGCGCTCGTCTGATGATTGGAAATTTGTGCCGCGACATGATGTTGAGCCCTGGCAGGAGAGAGACATTCTCTTTGCAGATTCAGCGGGGCAAACAGGCCAGGCACTTTTGATCTGCGCAGCGCGAGACATAGCCGCCCTCAGAGTTCCTGCAGGAGGATTGATCGATCAATCCCAGAGGTAGCCCGCGAACCCCAATTCGTCCTGGGTGCATGTGAGACCCAGCTTCCACGTGACCGGCGTGTTTGCGTTCAGATCGCGCAGCATTTCCGCCAGTGCCTGACCGTCCACGTCTTCATTCCCCCTTGCCTTGATTTCCTCTATCGAAGCCAGAGAGCCATGGTCCTTAAGCGTGATCCGCATGATCATGGGGCCGCACAGCGAACTCGCACTTTCATAGATCGCATAGCTCGCCTCGCCCGTGACCAGATTGAGCGCAGCAGCAGGAGCATTGCGAAGACAGTTTGCGAATCCGAAATTCGCATTGTCTCCACCGGCGGCCCTGAGCGCCGAAACGCTCCCGATAAAGGTCAACCGCTCATGATCAATGGGCGGCACGACCACCTGTTCCCGATGGCGCATGAGGCGGTGGCGCAAGGCCCGCACAAGTTGCGACCTGCTTTTCATCTGCAGCAGCCGGCCGCGGTCCGGCAGCAGGTTGGGTGCCTTGGCCATGATATCATGCGCCAGCTGGTCCAGCGCGACCACCTCAAGCGTACTGTCACACAAGTGCGCAGCGGACTTTGCCAGTTCGGTTACGGCGTAAGTTTCGGCGAATGCAAGGTTCGCCCGCACCGCTTGCGGCTCCCGTCGATGGAGCACCAGATTGACGATCTCGGTGCTCACGCCAAGATGGAGGAGGCGATTGACGACGCTGATCCCGACCGCCTGGCGCAGCCGGCCGGTATTGAGCGCGCGCCGCAGCGCAGGCTGGATGATGACATCAGGGCCATCGATCGCGATCAGCACTTCGTGCAGCAGAGTGACATCCGCAGCGGTCAGCGCATATGCGATGGCCTCCTCGGTCGACAGGTGCTGGGCGGCAACTTCCAGCCAGGCCAGCACAGCCGCGACCCGTGGCTTGCTCGCCTTGATCAGGGCCTGCAGCAGGCGTGCGCCATCGCTGCTGAGGAATACCTGCCGCGCAATCGAATGGGGCGGCAGGATGCGCTGATCTGCGTCCCCCGTGCACAGTTGGCACAGCAAGGGATTCACTTCGCGGCGTGCCATCCACTCGGTCAACCGGGCGTCCCGCGTCATTTCCGCCGCTTCTACCGCTACCTGAGGCACATGCCACTCCCGTCAAGGCGGAGCACCCGCGCGCGATCAGCCGATCACGTGGGCGGGTTCCGCATGGCTGTTGTTCGATCACGACCCGCGCCGGGCCTGCCGCCGGCCCGCATCGCAGCGACGTTGGCTCCCCGCAGGTGCACTTCACTCTTTAGGCAGGCAAAGCGTCAAATGGCGTCGTGTGTTGAGGCACCCGAAGGACTGGCCAACCGGAGCCTGCTCAACACTCACCCGGCCTCATGGGCTGGCGGGATACCAGATATCTATTGCGCCCTCTTCAGGGTCGACCGGGTGATCCGTCTCACTCTCAGGCTTGATCAGGCCGCCGGGGGCACTGCCAAGCTTCTCCAGTATCTCGGTCAGGACCGGGTCGGCCGCTCCATCAGGATGGAGGGGAGTGGGATAGCACAAGCGGTCGCTGCCATCCGGGTCGATGCTGTCTTGGTACCACAGCAACCATGCGACTGCAGGGAGACCAATGGCGGTATTGATGAAATGCCGGTTTACCCAGAGGTAAATTCCAGTTCGACCAGGGAATTCGCAAAGCCCGAACCGGTTATCGTCAACTATGTCGCCATCGACGTTAATCAAGTGGCCCATTGCGATGATCGGCCTGAAGATTGGTCGTCTGGCCAAGCCAAGTGCGGCGGCGACCGCAGCGGTCATACTGCTCCAAGCTGGCGAACGGTGATGTGCTTCTGGAAATGCATGGGTGAACTGAAGGATCAGGCAGCGAAGATCGTCTGGGTCCATATGTGCATGGCCCGCAAAGGTCACCGGATCATCCCATCCTATGAGGCGCTCCTTGCTGAACGTACCCAGTGCACCCTTGCGACAATACCGTTCGCGGAAGTGAGCGTAGGTGCCGAGGAGATGGTATCGCGCATGTGGATTCCAGGGCATTTTTGAACCACCTATCCATTTCACATCCGTTTCGGCGGGTTATCACCCCGTCACCGAGCGGACAACAACCACGATACGGGCCGGGAATGCCGCATCGCCGGCAGGGCCCTGCCCTCAAGCCCGCGCGCCAAGCTCCGCCTCGACTTTCTCGATCAGGATCGCGTAGCGTCTGGCCTGGCTAACGCTCAACCGGGCACCTTCCGTATAGCGCCCGCTGCCGATCAGATAGCAGAGGCGATCGATAAGGATCGGAGGCACTTCCTCGGCCACGGCCCAGGCATGGACATCCGCGACGCAGGACCACAGGCCGGTTTCCCCGCGTGGACGCCCCCAATGCAGGGGGCGCCCGGTCAGAGCGGGAAACCAGTCACGCGCAGGCGCAAGCCCGGCGTAGTGGGTCTTCGCATCCTCGAACGGCAGATGCGCCAACTGGTGGGCGGCTAGCCCGGTCTGCCCGAAGCGGCCGGAGATGAAGAGAACCATCCGCAAAACATGCATATCCGGCTTGACGAACCAGGTCAGCGGTTCCGATGCCACATCCGCAAGCGCCGCAGTGGCAAATCGCGGCATCTGCGAATCCTTGATGAAGTTCATACCCGTCGCCACCCCGATCCCGGAAAGGTGCATCAGTTCAGTCACCCGCCTCACCACCGCCAGTCCGGGCTCGCACCGGGCTTCGGGCGTCGAGAAGCTCTGGTGGTACACTTCGGCGCTGCCGCCATAAGCGCCATCCAGCAGATCGATGAAGCCCACGACGCTGCCGAGCAGTCGCTGCAGAGGATATTGCGGCCATGCACCTTGGCTGAGCGCCAGAAGCTGCTCGCGATATCGCCCATCATCGCCGCGCACCAGCGGGCGCCCATGCGGACTATCGAGCCAATCAAGGCAGCGCCGTGCAAGGTCCGGCAAGTGGAGCGGCGCCACCCGATTGCCGGAAATTGCAAACGCGAGTGCGCCTGTGACCATGTCACCGAAGCGGTGAAGGTTGACCCCAGCCCCACCGGCGTTGCGCAGGTTCGCGGCATAGGTGTAAAGGAGGTCTCGTGTGTCGGCATAAGGACGCGCGCTGTCTGCATAGCCTGTCCCCAGGACATAGCGATGCAGATCCATCGAGGTATGGTGCGCATAGCGCGGATCGCTGGTTACGAGCCTGAGAGCGGCACGGCCAAGGGCAGCGACAAGGGTCATGAGTATCTCCTGCTCGGCGAGCTGCACCGCTTTGCCACAGGGCATTGTCAAAAACTGTCGCAGGTGTGATATCAGGCGTAGACCGCAGACCGAATGGGCAGAATACGACCGTGAAACTCGAAACTTTTGCTGAAATCCTCGCGAGCTTCCCGCAATCGGCCGCCAACGCCAAGACGGTTGAACAGCTCGCTGAAGACTGGCCCTTCGGAACGACTCCCGAGGCGAAGAAGCGGCAGCTTTACAATCATATCAAGGAGTTGTCCGAAGATTCCGCGATCGGCCATTTCATCCACAAGATCCCGCGGCCCGAATTTGCCAGTCGCGACGATGCCGCCAAGTTTTATCTGAGCCTCGCAGATATCAGCGACTTCTTCATGAGCGATGCGATCGCGCTGCAATTGCTGTTGGGGCGCGGGGCCATCAATCCGCTGCTGACCTCGGCGACCTCAGCGGATGCCGAAACTCTGGAAGAACTGGCACTGGCCCGCCTGAAGGGCGCGCGCAGCAATGCGGGAAGGCTTGCCGACAAGCTCCGCATCGTGCCGGATGGATTTCCCCGGCTTCCTGCGAAGATTGATCCGGACGTGATGCGTGTCCTGCTCGAAGCCCTGGTCAGGAAGCGGAAGATTGAATTCGAGTACACGTCTTTTTCTGGTCGAACTTCGCGCAAGACAATGGGCGCGCTCGCCATCGTGGGGAAGGACGGGACCCTCTATCTCGTCGGCCTGCAAGGCCTCGAACACGAACCGGGTGCGCCTCTAGCCCTGCACCGGATGCGGGCCGCTGCGTTAACGCAGCAGGCGTTCCATCATGCCCGCTTCGATCTTGATGAATGGCTGGAAAGAACGGGCGGATTGTATCACCCGATGGGCGGGCCGGACGAGACCATCCAGCTGGAACTGCGCGTCTCGCCGATCTCGATCCGCCACTTCGAGGAACGCCCTCTGGGCGCAGATCAGATCATCACGGGGCCGCATGAGCCTGACAGCTGGTTCAGCCTCACGGTCACGACCAAGCATTGGTACACCCTCACCTCGTTCCTGTTCAGTTTCGGCCCCCATGTGAAGGTCGTCGGCCCGCAAGAAGTGCTGGAGGGCGAGCAGGGGATTCTGGCCTGGGCGAGAGGCATCGCGAAGCTCTATCCCGAAGCGGATTGAAGCGCTGACGGGCGCGGCACTGCGGCGGCAGCGGAATACCAGTTCAAAGCTGTGCCCGCCCGAAGCTCACGAACGTGATGCGGCGAACATGCTGGCTCGAGGCAAGGAAGCGCTCGCCGCAATCGAGCGCGATACGGCGGCCGATTTCCGCCGGGAAGCCGAACACACCGCAGCTGATGAACGGAGAGGCTACGGTCTGGCACGCATGGCTCTCCGCCAGTTGGAATGCGGCGGCATAGCATCTGGCGAGGATTGCTTCTGCATCGGGGTCGCGCCAGCGTGGCCCCACCGCATGGATTATATGCTTGGCATGCAAACGCCCGGCCCCGGTGATCCGTGCCTCCCCCGGGGGGCACGGCGCCAGCTTCATGCTTGCGCGGCGCAAGGCGGGACCCGCGGCACGGTGGATCGCACCGTCCACACCCCCGCCGCCCCGCAGCCCGGGGCCCGCTGCATTGATGATCGCATCAACCATCTGCGTGACAATGTCGCCTTCGATAACTTCGATCATGCCAATCACACTCCTGTGATGAGAATCTCCACCTGATACGCATATCAAGTGATAGCGACTGACATTGACCGGCGTTAAAGTAGTCGTATGGACAGCTGCAAGAATCCAAAAAATTTCTGTTTCAAATCATTTTTTTATAGTTCCGGTGCCGACATACTGGGATGCCCATCGCAGGAGCAATTCGATCATGTTGAATCTGAACTGGGACGAGTATCGGGCGAAAATGACCGACCCCGCCATGGACGCCGACGCCGACCGCCGCCAAACCGCACGCCTCGAACAGCGCCTTGAAGTGCTGCGCCACTGCAGGACCTGGTTCGAGAATGCAGCCTCGTTTGTCCACATCAACCCGCTTGAACGGAAGGCCATTGCCGGAACAATCCGCTCCGAAGCAGACAGTAAAAGCCTCCTGCGGCAACATCGTACCACTGTCGACTTTGGGATCTTTGGCTCAATGAGCGCGTCGGGCGTGTTCAGACGCCACGTGACGGATAAGAAAGGTGCGCTTGCGCTCAGCCGCGCGGTCGATGCCGTCCCGCTGACCGGAGCGGTCACGGCCAAGCACTATGGCAAGTTCATCGAAGAGTTTACCAGAACTCTCGATTTCGAAAACCCGCTCGCCACATCGAGCCGCCTCCTTGCGATGAAACGCCCCGACGTTTTCGTGTGCGTGACCAGCGGCAATGAGCGAGGCCTGGCTGAAATGCTCGGCATGAAAGTCGCGGACATGACGGTCCAAACCTACTGGGATCAGGTAATCGAGCCGATCCATAAAGCACCTTGGCACCAGGCACCCGAGCCTGCGGACGCGACCGACCATGAACTCTGGCGCGGACGGGTTGCGCTCCTTGACCTCGCGTTCGCGGAGCCTCGGGACTGAAGGTTCGTGGCCCCGGTCGGGTTTGCCGGCATGGTCGGTGGGATGGCCCACAAACACGACTGTTTCGCCCGTTGGCCCTCGGGGTAAGACCTGCGCCTCAATCCTCGGCGTTCAGCCCAAGCCCCGCATCGAACAAACGCCCAGCCATCGCGGTGATCCGGGGGCCAAGCGCCACCTTTTCGCGCCATGCCTCCGGAATGCCCGCGATCCCATAGAGCGCCCCCGCGAGCTGCCCAGCAATCGCTGCCGTCGTGTCGGCATCATCGCCAAGGTTGGCGGCCAGCAGCACCGCATCCGCGAACGATCCGGTGCGCCCCACGCACCAGAGTGCTGCCTCAAGGCTGTGCGCGACATAGCCCGACGAGGCGATTTCATGCCGCCGCCTGCCCCGCCATGCGCCGGCCATGATCGGCGCGATCCTGCCCGCGTAAGGCTCGTCACGCGGGCGCAGAACGTGGCTGCGCGGGTGCCCGTCGATGGCATCGGCCAGCACGTCGGCAAAGGCGATGCAGGCATCGACCGCCTCGGGCGCGGCGTGGGTGGTACGGCTTTGCCGGGCGGCGACATCGCGCATGGTCACCCGGTCGCGGAAATGGCGCACGACAACCGGCGCCAGACGCATCAGGCTGCCGTTGCCTGCGCTCATCGGGTCGGTCGATCCCGCGACCGGGTTCCCGGCACGCTTCCACCGCGCGAGTGCCTGACGGGTGGTGATGCCGATGTCGAAGCAAGTGCCGGTGCACGAATAGTCGCCCTGTTCATGCCAGCGCACGAACTTGCGCATGAGATCCGCCTCGTCCAGCCCGCCACAATCTTCCAGACTAGCCCCAAGCGCCAGCGCCATCGCGGTATCGTCGGTCCATTCGCCAGGCTGCAGGCGGAACGAGCCGCCGCCCACCATGTCGGTCAGCGCGGGCATGCTGTCGCGCCGGGTGAACTCCAGCGTCGTACCCACCGCGTCGCCAACGGCAAGCCCAAGCATCGCGCCTTCCGCACGGTCGAGCATCGCGGCGAGCGCCGTATCGGGCATAGGCTCATGCGCCACGCGAATGCCTTGCACATGCGCCAGCTGGACATGCGTTTCGATGGCCCCCGGTCGCACGGCCCGCACAGCGGCAATGGCCGCATCGGACGTCCACCCCAATTCCACCAGCAGCCGCGCCGCAATCGTGCCCGCCCGGCCAAGCCCACCCTTGCAGTGCACCAGCACGTCGAACCCCGCGCGCAAGAGATCGCGCAAGAGCGCGCCGTCTTCCACCCAGCGCCTTTCGAAGTGCGCTCCCGGCGTTGAAACGTCGGTAATCGGCAGGTGAAGCCAGCGAATATGTCGCGCCGCCACCTTCTCGCCCAACGCCGTCACTGCCAGCGCCTCCATCTCATGGCTCTCGATCAGCGAGACAACCACCGCCGCACCCCAATCGGCAATCGCATCCAGATCGCAATCAAGGTCGCGGTCCCACGCCCCGCTCTTGGCCGAGGCCTGCTTCTTGCCGGGGCAGAACGTGAGGCCGACGCGCCCCATTCCGGGCCCGGCGAGGATGGCGGCAATCTGCAAGGGGTGGCTGTGGCTGGTGCGCATGGATCGTTCTCCTGTTACTGTTGGATCGCCGCATGAGAGTGGGGCAATGACAAGGCTTTACCACCCCGCACGAGGTGGTGCGGATCCCTCGGGATTTTCCGGGTTTGTGCAGGAAGGAGCGGCTATGAAGCGCAAGGCGGTGGGCTTTTACTGGACATTGTCAGTGCCGTGGCTGGGCTTCACCACCCTGCCGCGCAATATCGACCAGGCCGCCGAGGCAAGCCGCACCATCCGCTATCAGCGCGACGCCATCCGCCGCCACGCCAAGGACAACGGCTACGATCTGGTGCACGAGGAAACATTCCTCGAAATCGCGCCGGACCGCGGGAGCGATCTCGTCGAGGGTCCGCTGGAACGGGTTGCCGCGATTTGCCGCCTTCATGATGCGGTCGTGCTCTACGTCGATTTCAGCGAAGTACAGGGTTGGCGCAGCCATGCCCCGCTGCATCATCATTCCGAGCGGCTCGGCCTGCAGCTCGAACCCATCTGGCCCAATTCCTTGCCAATCGCGGGCGCGCCAGACTTTGATCCCTCTGCTCACTTCGCGCAGTGGCGCGAACGCCAACATGAATGGATCAAAGCCAAGCCAGCCCGCGCGACCGCCGCGCGCGCCAGGGCCGCCGCATTGCGCGAACAGGGCCTGAAAAACCCCGCCATCGCCGAGGCACTGAACGCCGAGGGCATACCAAGCCTCACCGGCAAGGCATGGACCGCCGACAGCCTCCGCAAGTTCCTCGCCGCACCTGACTGACAGCGACAACACGCCTCCGCAGCAATGCAGGACATCTGTGCATCCCGCCATCTCGCGGGCGTTCTGCCCTAGTTTACCGCGCCGCGCATTGGTGGCATCACGCCCACCATGTCGCTTGATTTCACGCCCTTCGCCAATGCCATCGCCCGCCTGCGCGAAGGGCTGGCCCGTTTCGCGGCCGATACTGCCGACACGCAGATCCGCGACGGGCTGATCCAGCGGTTCGAATTTACCTACGATCTGGCGCACAAGATGCTGCGCCGCGCGCTGGAAGAGGCAGCCGCCAATCCGGAAGAGATCGACCGCCTGACGTTCCCGGCGCTGATCCGGACGGGCGTGGAGCAAGGCGTTGTAGCGGGTGAGTGGGCCGATTGGCGCACCTTCCGCGAGATGCGCAACATCACCTCGCACACCTATGACGAGGCCAAGGCCGTACAAGTCGTCTCAGCCATCCCCGCCTTCCTTGCCGAAGCGGAAGCCCTGCACGCCCGCCTGCAAGCGCGCGGATGACCGCCACACTCGCCCTTACATCGGACGAACTGGCGCAAGTCCGCGCAATCCTCGCGCGCTACCTCCCCCCCGGCGTGCGCGTATCGGTGTTCGGCAGCAGGGCACGGGGCACAGCAAAGCCTTGGTCAGACCTCGATCTCGCGCTCGCAAGCCCGGCCCCCCTCCCCCTTTCGCTGCTGGCAGAAATGGCCGAAGCCTTCGACGAGTCCCCCCTGCCGTGGAAAGTCGATCTGGTTGACCGCGCCAGCGTCAGCGAAGGCTTCGCTGCGATCATCGACGCCGGAGCCGTCCCGCTAGACTAGCCCCGCTCCGGCGCCTAGCGCAGCGCGGCGAGAAAGCTGGTTGGTGTCAGCTCGGCGTGGTCGGCCAATGGTGGACGCAGCGCAAAGGCCCGCGGTGCGCGCGCAAAGTTCCACAAGCGCACCAGATGCCACGAATCCCGCCGCGCGTCGGCCACGGCCACCTCGTTGGCGGTGATGTGAAACGGTGTGCGCTCCCACCCGTTGGTTGTCTTCACTTCGATCAGCCGCTCGCGCCCATCGGCCTCGAAGCTCAGGATGTCATAGCCGTAGCCGTCGCCATCCTGCTCGGATGTCCAGCGCACCTTATCCGCGAGCGCGCCGCACCCGGCAGCCACCAACCCTGCGCGTTCATGGTGCAGCACCAGCGCCTCGCCCGCCTTCCCCAGTGCGCGGTTGCGAGCATCGCGCGCGGCCACGTCCCACTTCCGCCCGAACGCGGCCAGCACCTGCGGATCGACCGGCGGCGGTTCATTGCGATGCGTCGGCGGCGGGCCGATCCACAGCGTCGGCATATCGCGGCGCAGAGCATGGCCGCCCCCTGCCCCGTTCGCTTCGGCCCCGCCCGCCTCTGCCACCGCTGAAGCGGTCCACCAGTCGCGCGGCGCAAGCCATTGCGGATTGGCATCCAGCCAGCGACGCACCCCGTCCACGAGCGCTGCCTGAAAGTTCATCGCCGGCTTGTATCCGGGAATCCACGGCTGCCCGAAGCCGAGCAGGACGGCACTGATGTTCTGGTGCTTGAATTCGATGGACCCCTTGCTGCGCCCGATCCGCGCCTGCAACGCCCGGTTGTGCTCCGCCTTGTTGTATGGCCGCTCGGCAATGTCATCGTCCAGCATGGCAAAGTAATCCACCACGATCTGTTCGATCTCGGGTGTGGTCCAATCCTCCCCGGCCATCAGTCTTCCACAACGGGATATTGCGGCATGGGCCATTCATGGTCCGGATTGTCCATCATCAGGTCGATGAACAATGGCAGCAGGCAGCCCAGGATGGCTGCGCCGTCGCGCACTTGCGCGCGGTTGACGCTGCTGTTCCACGTGGCCCCACCGTGCACGATCTGGTTGCGCAGCACATAGAGCCGCCCGAACACGATCGAGAGCAAGGTGGCGGTGTCATGCCGCGCCAGCGCGCTGTTGATGGCCACCCGCTCGCGCTCCATACGGTCGCGCCAGTCGGCAAAGCCCGCGCTGCCATTGTGGTGCAGCCAGAACGGCGCGAAGACGTGGCGATTGTCCAGCAGCACGCGGATTTCCTGCGCAAACCGCTGCCACACCAGGCCATAGATCCGGTGCCGATTGTCGAACCCCACCAGCGTCGTGAAAAACCGCATGAACAAGTCACGCTGGCGCTGGCTTTCGGCCCCCAGCGCCAGCGAAACGTCCGACGCATAGGCCGCATTGAACCCGATCCACGAGAGCAGGAAGCGCACATCCTGATCATCGGCCTCCACATCGGCGCGGATCAGCCAGGACAGCGCACGATGGACCCGCAGCGACAACGGCGTCGGAAAACCGTCACGCAACCGCCGCTGCTTCTCCTTCAGCGCCAGAGGATTCAGCGGATCGGGAGGGGCAACGCCATGGGTCATGCTGCGCAGGCTAACAGCCCCACCCCCGGCTGCAACCCCTCACGCATCCTCCCGGATCGTTGCCCCCCACGCCGATGACACCCCGACGCAGGAACTGGTCAATGCCTGTGCGCTGGAATATACCTTCGTTCAGTTGGTCTACATACGATCGGCGCTTTCAAGGGCTTCTCGTGATATCCACAGACAACGGATTGCCGGCGGCGCTGGCGCTGCGCACGAGCCGACTGTTTGCCTCGATCTTTGGCAGAAGAGGGTTTGCCAAAGAATCCGCCCGAGCATGCGTAAGCGCAAGAGATAGAGATATAAAGAGAGAGGGGATGCTAGATGGGAATTCTGAACCGGAATCAGGTGCGGCTCGGCTATGAAGTCGATGCCGCGCCCGCGCTCCGCTGCCCGATCAGCGGCAAGGTCATCTTCCGCATCGACCCCGCAGGCGAGGGCAAGCCGATCGCCTATGGCCGGATAAAGCCCGTCCTGTTCAACCTTGTTTCCCCCATGATCGGTGGTGACGAGGATCTGGATTACCTCCGCAAGGACTTGAGACAGGCCATCAAGGCCCTGCGCAAGTCCCTGCCCAGGGACGACCGCGATGCCAGTCTCTACGACCTCCTCGACGGCCATTTCGACGACTGGCCCGGCAACGTGCTGGTGTTCGAGATCACGCTCGATCGGATGCATGGCGAATGCCAGTACATCGGCATCGACATGGGCGCTGAGGATTGCGACAGCGATACGGAAGACTGATCCAGCACACCTATGTCCACCAAGTCTGCCAGAAGAGAGACTACTGCGTGCCGTTCAACACCGATCTCATTGAACCTGCTGTCCGGCGTTATCATCGGGAACGCGACCGCTATGTGAAGCTCGCCGACCGCGTCGCTGAAATTTGCACCAGTGATATCTGCGAGGCCAGCGCGATCCGCGCGCAAGTCACATTTCGGGTCAAAAGCGCCAAGTCCTTCGAAGGCAAGCTGCGCCGGTTTAGCGCCCACCCTGGCAAAAACTACGCAGACGTCGATGAAATCTTCGACGGGGTCGGCGATCTCGCGGGTGTGCGCATCGCCACGTATCGCGAAGAGGATCGCGCCGTTGTTCAGGCCGCCATTGCCAAGGCGTTCTGCGGACGTGACGGCGGAGACGTAGAGTTCGACACGAAGGACAAGCAGCAGGACGATCCGAGCAACTTCTACCGAGCCACGCATGTTCAGGCCTACCTCCCGGAGGATGAGCGCGTCGGCACCTATGAAAATCTCGCGGACGTGGGCTGCGAAATCCAGATCTGCACCATGATGGCCCACGTATGGAATGAGATCGAACACGACATCGGTTACAAGCCTGACGGCGAACCCGGCGATTTCGAAAAGTTCCTGCTGCGCGACCTTGGACAGAAGGTCCGCTTGGGTGATGAAGCAATCTCGGCTCTCCTCGACCAAGTTAACAAGCGTCTCCAGGCCCAGCAAGGCCCGTTCCGCGACGTGCAGGAATTCATCGGCCGCATGGGCGGCAGCATCAAAGGCGTCGATTTCAGCCAGAACGCCGGTCAGCTTCACGAAGTGCTGACCACGCTGGAACTGAACACACCCGACGCCGTCCGCGAGCTGATCGGCGATCCCGCAAAGCAGGCCCTCGCGATCAAGACGATCGGCGATTTTAACGCCTACCTTGCCGAACGCGAGGAAGACCGACGGATGGATGCGGCCACATCGGACGTAGTGCTGATCAACTTGCTGCAAGAACGATGCAAGGATGTGCTGGAAAGCTTCCGGGGTCGCGTCGGTCAAGGCCGGGGACGGCCCAAACGTCTCTATAGCATCGCCAAGCGCTTCCAGGCTTGGCGCGAGCATCAAACCGATTGACTTGCAGTCCGCGCGCTAACCCCAGCCATGGGGCGACCGCTTCTGTCGCTTGTCCCCGCCAAGATGAGCAACAATGATGCAATCGATGACCCGCCCACCGCTCACCTTGATCCACACCTCGGACTGGCACCTCGGCCACATCCTCGCCAACCATGAGCGAGACGCAGAGCATGCCGCCTTCCTCGCTTGGCTGCTCGATCAGCTCGATGTGCAAGAGGCTGACGTCCTGCTGGTCACCGGCGATGTTTATGATGTCGCCAACCCGCCAGTTTCCGCGACTCGCCGACTATATGCCTTTCTGGCAGAGGCATCGCGTCGGCGGCCCTCACTGCTTACGGTGATCCTTGGCGGCAACCACGATAGCGCCGCGCGGATCAACCTGCCCGCCCCGTTGCTGGATGAGGCGCGGGTGCGCTTCTTCGGCAACCTGCCGCGCAAGCCGCTGGCCGAAGGCGGCTCCGTACCCGATCTCGATACGCTGCTCGTGCCGCTGCCAGACCGCAACGGAACGACTGCGGCATGGCTGGCTGCCGTGCCGTTCTGCCGCCCCGGCGATCTCGGCACTGAAACGCTCGAAACGCTCTACGCTGCGGTTGCGGAGGCCGGCGCCGCGCGCGCGGGCGGGTTGCCGCTGGTGTTGACAGGCCATCTCCATGTTGCGGGAGGCGCCGTGTCCGAAATGTCCGAACGCCGCATCGTCGTGGGCGGAGAAGAAGCACAGGCCGCCTCGCTGTTCGACAGCCGCGCGGCCTATGTCGCGCTCGGCCACCTGCACCGGGCCCAGACGATCGCCGGCCCCTGCCCCATCCACTATGCCGGCTCGCCATTCCCCCTGTCGGCCACCGAGCGCGACTATGCCCACGCCATCACCGTGGTCCGCCTTGCAGGCGCAGGTATCGATTTGGTCGAAGTGCCAATTCCCCGCCCCGTCCCTTTCCTCGCCGTACCCGCGCGCGGGGCTGCCCCGCTCGATGTCGTGGTCGCCGAGCTGGAGGCACTGGCATTCGACGACTCCCTCCCGCGTGAGCGGCAACCGTTCCTTGAAGTGACAGTCTCGGTCACGGGTCCCGAGCCCCATCTCCAGACCCGCGTACTCGCCGCGCTTGAAGACAAGCCGGTGCGCCTCACCCGCATCGTGCGCCAGCAAACCGCCCTGCCCGGCGCGCGCGCGCAGCTGGCCGGGGCTGTCCTCGGCGCGTTGGAGCCCGCCGCCGTCTTCGCGGCCCTCCATGCGGCACGCCACGGGGGCCACCCGCCTGCCGATGATCTCGCAAAAGCCTTCGCCAGCCTACTGGTGGACGTGAACACCGCGCCCCTCGCCGGAGACGCCTGACATGCGCATTCTTGCCATCAGGGGGCAAAACCTCGCCAGCCTTGCCGATGCCTTCGCCATCGACTTCACCGCCGAACCGCTGGCCGGATCAGGAATCTTCGCCATCACCGGGCCGACAGGCGCGGGCAAATCAACCCTGCTCGATGCGGTGTGCCTGGCCCTGTTCAACGAGATTCCGCGCCTGAAGGCCGCCCCCGCAAGCGGCAGGATCGGCGGCGAGGACGAGGATAATGCCATCTCGCTGCGCGATACGCGCGCCATTTTGCGCCACGGCGCTGGCGAAGGGTTTGCCGAAGTCGATTTCGTGATGCCCAACGGCGCGCAATATCGCGCGCGCTGGTCGGTCAAGCGCGCGCGGGGCCGCGCTGATGGCCGCCTGCAGAACTATGAACACAGCTTCGACCGGCTCGACCAGCCCCAGCGTCTCGGCGGCACACGCAAGGAAACGCTGGCGGAAATCCGCGCCGTCATCGGCCTTTCTGCCGAACAGTTCGGCCGTGCCGTGCTGCTGGCGCAAGGCGATTTCGAGGCCTTCATCCGCGCCGACGCCAACGATCGCGCGGTGCTGCTCGAACGGCTGACAGGCTCGGAGATTTACACCACGCTGGGCCAGCGCGCCTTCGACAAATCGAAGGGGCTTCAGGACGAGCTCGACCAGCTGCGCGCCGCCATCGCCGGACAGAACGGGCTGGACGAAACCGGCCGCAAAGACGCCGAAGCCGCGCTGGAAGCCGCCCTGCAGGCCGAACGCGAAACCACCGCCAAACTCGACGCGCTCAAAGTGCTCCGCCAGCGCGAAGAGCACGCCGCCCAGCTCGCGCTCCAGGCAAGCGCCGCGCGCGATACGCTGACCGCTGCCGAAGCCGCCCAGGCCGCCGCCGCGCCGCGCCGCGATGCGTTGACCCGCTCCCGCCGCGCCCTGGCGCTCGCGCCCGTTTGGGCCGAGCTGTCCGTCGCGCAGCAACGGCGCGACACCTGCTCGGCAGACCGCACCCGCATCATCAAGACCCTCGCCACCGCGCGCGAGGACGAGGAGAAAGCCGCCCGGGCAGAAACCGAGGCCATCGCTGCGCGCAACGCTGCCAAGGCCGAAGCCACAGCCCTCGCCCCCGCGCTGGATCAGGCCCGCGCGCTGGATGTGCAACTGCGCGGCGCGGAAGCCACCCTTGCCAAAGCCGCGCTTGATTCCACCCTGGCCGAGGAGGTCCGCACCCGGGCCGCCACCGCCGACGCCGCCGCCACCGCGGCCCTAACGCACGCCGAGGCGGCGCTCGCCACCGCGCGCCAATGGATTGCCGACCACCAGCCTCTGGCGGCCCTTGCCGACCGCGAAGAAGAGCTGTCTGCCGAACTGCGCGACCACGCCACCGCCACGCAGGCGCTCGTGCAAGCCGAAACCACCCGTCCCGAACGCGAACAGGCGCTCCTCGAAGCGATGAACGCCCATGCGCAGGCCGATGCTGCGTTTTGTGCCGCCACGCAGCACCATGCTGCAGCCGCACAGGCGCTGGCCGATACGCAGAAGGCCCTGCCTCCGCCCGATGCCCTTAACGCGCTGACCGAGCGCCACACCCGCCTAACGCGGATCGAAACGCTGCTGGCCGGTGCAACCGGTGCGCAAGACGCACTGGCGCTGGCCGAAGCCGCCCTCACCCGCACCCGGCAGGCCTTGCGCGATGCGGCGGCAACCCGCACGCCCCTCGCCGCCCGCCATGCGGCGCTCACCCCGGCCATCCCGGCCCTCGCCACCCGCGTTTCCGACGCGCGCCGCCAACTCGACCTGCTGCGCAACGCCGCGTCCGACGCTGCCGAAGCCATGCGCGCCACACTGACCGATGGCGAGCCCTGCCCCGTCTGCGGCTCGGACGCACACCGACTGGGCCTGTTCGAAGGCAAGCTGGGCGAGCACTTGCGCCAGCACCAAATCGCCCTGAAGGCGTTAGAAACCAACCATGCCGCACTGGACCATGAAGCGGTCGACATCGCCGCAAAGCTGGCCGCATTGGACGAGCGCACCGCCCACCTTGGCCGGGAGCAGATCGAGCAAGTCCGCCATTTCGACACGGCCTTGCGCCGCCGCGACGAAGCACAGGCGATCTTGCTGGCAGCCATGGCGGATTCCGGCCTGCCGCAGGATTTCGCCGTCTTGCCCGATGCCCTGCGCGACGCCCGCAGGACCGCAGAGGCCGACCTTCTCGCCCATGGCGTCGCGCAAAAAGCCGCCGAAGCGGCGCGCCAGCACGAACTCAAGGCCCGCGCCAGGCTCGACACCGCGCGCGAAGCGCAGGCCTCTGCGCGCGAGGCGCTGGAAACGGGTCGCCGCGCTCTGGAAGACCTCGACAAGGCGATCGCCGATTATCGGGCTGAACTGGAGAGCACATTCGCCGTGCTGGACCGCTGGCTGGCCCCTGCGGGTGATTGGCGGACGTTGTCCGACCCCGGTGCATGGCTGACAGCCCAAGCCGCGCAATGGCGCCTGCACGAAGCCGACGCCGCGCGTCTTGCCCAAGATCTGCCCCCCTTGCAGCAGGCCTGCGCCACCGCCAGCGAGGCGCTCCGTCATTGCACGACACAGGCGCAAGGCCGTGCCGCCGCACTGTCCACCGCCACCGCCGACCACCGCGCCTTGACCGCAGCCCGCGCAGCCCTGCTGGACGGTGACGCCGTTGCCGCCGTGGAACATCGGCTCGCCGCTCGCCGCTCCGCCGCCGAACAGGCGCGGGCGCACGCGGCCACCTTGCGTGAAGCTGCAGCCAAAGCGCATGCCGCCGCCGCGGCGAGCGAGGTGGGCGCGGTCAAGGCGCTGGTCGAGGCCGAGAACGATGCCGCGCGCCGCGCTGCTGCCTTTGCCACCGCCCTCAAGGAAGCTGATCTTACCGCTGAAACCGTCATCGAGGCCGCCTCCACCGGGGCCGAAGTGCTGGATCGGGAGGCGCAGGCCCTTGATGCCATCGACCATGCAACGGCCATGGCCCGCGCCGTGCTGGCCGAACGCGAACGCGACATGGCCGCCCACGCCGCCGCAGATCCGCCGGCCCTCACCGGCGACGCGCTCACCGCCAACCTCGAAGAGGCGACCGCCGCGTGCGCCCAAGCCACGCGTGCGCGAACCGAAGTGGAAGTCCGCTTGCACCACGACGATCTGGTGCGCAACCAGACGGCGCAACTGCGCGCCCAGCTCGAAAGCAAAACTGCCGACGCCGACGTCTGGCTGCGTCTGGCAGCCCTGATCGGCGATCGCACCGGCGCAACCTTCCGCCGCTTCGCCCAAAGCCTGACGCTCGACCGCCTGCTGGAACACGCCAACACGCGCCTTGCCGAACTCAAGCCGCGCTACATGCTAGATCGTGTCCCTGGCGGCGATATGCTGATTCAGGTGGTGGATAACGACATGGGGGGCGAAGCGCGCGGCTTGCATAACCTCTCGGGTGGGGAACGCTTCCTTGTCAGCCTCGCGCTGGCTTTGGGCCTGGCCGAAATGTCGACAGCGGGCGGGGTCAAGATTGAAAGCCTGTTCATCGACGAAGGCTTCGGCGCCCTTGATCCGGCCAGCCTCGGTCAAGCCCTCGCCCTACTCGAACACCTCCACGCCACCGGTCGCCGCGTGGGGGTGATCAGCCATGTCGAGGAACTGAAAGAGCGCATCCCCGCAAAGATCGAAGTCACGCCCACGGGCCGTGGCACAAGCCGCGTGGAGATTGTCGGAACGTAATGGCACAGAGCCTGTATTACACCGGGCCTCTTGCCCTTTCCGGATACCAGATATCTATGGCGCCCTCTTCAGGGGCGACCGAATGATCCGTCTCACTCTCAGGCTTGATCAGGCCGCCGGGGGCGCTGCCCAGCTTCTCCAGTATCTCGGTCAGGACAGGATCGGCCGCTCCATCAGGATGGAGAGGATTGGGATAGCAGAAGCGGTCGCTGCCATGCGGGGCGATGTTGTCTTGGCGCCACAGCAGCCATCCGGCTGCAGGAAGGCCAATGGCGGTATTGATGAAATGCCGGTTTACCCAGAGGTAGATTCCAGTTCGATTAGCCAATTCGCAAAGCCCGAAGCGGTTCTGGTCGATTATGTCGCCATCGACGTCAAGCAAGTGGCCAATTGCGATGATCGGCCGGAAGATAGGCCGTCTGGCCAAGCCAAGTGCGGCGGCAACCGCAGTGTCCATGTTGTTCCAACCTGGCGAACGGTGATGTGCTTCGGGAAATGCATGGGTGAACTGAAGGATCAGGCGGCGAAGATCATATGGGGCCATATGTGCATGGCCTGCAAAGGTCGCCGGATCATCCCATCCGATGAGGCGCTCCTTGGTGAACGTGCCCGCGTCGCCCTGGCGGCAGTACCGTTCGCGGAAATGAGCATAGGTGCCGAGAAGATAGTTTCGCGTGTATGGATTCCAGGGCCTTTGATGAACCGCCTGTCCACTTTATATCCGTTTCGGCGTAATATCAGCTCGTCACCGACCGGACAACAACCGCAATGCGAGCCGGGCAGCGGTCGCAAGCGGGCCTTGGGCACGCGGGCGCCCATTGCGATCGCTCAGGGGCCGAACCAGCGCTGGAGCCCTGACTTCGTGTCGAGCGCGCTCGTCTGCGGACGTCAGTTCAGTCGGCAAACCGGGTGGGGGTTAATCCCCGACCCGGTTGTTGCGATCACGCCCACGCATGGGCATCAAACGGGGCGCAGGCTCTAGCCCGCAAGTTGCTCCCGATGCTTCACGATGGTAGGTCCTCGTACCTGGTTTGGTTATCGCCTACGCTGCAGAGCTGTCCTGAAATGTCCGGTAATTTCCGATTTCTAGCTTATAAGAATGTAGAGTTGGGCCGAAGATAGTAAATGAGAAAGTCCGACCTGCGATGTCCCGCCTGATACACCTGATCTATAGCAGCACCGCCAAAGTCGTGTTTGATGCCGAACGGCTGATCGACCTGCTGGGCGTTTCGCGCCGCAACAATGTCGCGCGCGAGATCACCGGCATGCTGCTGGGCGTCACCTCAAGGTTTGTGCGCCAGACAACGATTTGGCGGACATCATGAGAACATTGGCTATGCCACGAGTTTGAGGCGAGCCATGGGATCGTTGAGAGCGCGGAATTCGCCGGGGGAGAGCGGTTTTGCCCGGTGCCAGAGATAATCTCCCGTCAAGCTGATATGCGCCCAGCCCATGGGGGAAAGGTGAGCGAGGAGCGCGTCGTCGAAGCTGACGCCGGATGCTTTGATGTGCTGGGCGGCCCTGTCCATATAGATGGTGTTCCAATAGGCTATCGCCGCGATCAGCAGGTTCAGGCCCGATGCCCGATATTCCTGATTCTCGATCGAACGATCCGTGAACCGGCCCTGCCGGTTGGTGTAGATGGCGGCGGCGAGGGTATGACGTGCCTCGCCCTTGTTGAGGCCGGCCTGGCAGGCCCGCCGCAAGTCGGGCTGTTCAAGCCAGTCGAGCGTGAACAGCGTCCGTTCGATGCGACCAAGTTCCGCCAGGGCGAAATCCAGCCTGTTCTGGCGCTTGTAGGCGGCGAGCTTGCGCAGGATCGCAGACGGCGCGACGGCTCCCTCCTTGATGGTGGCGACAATCCTGACGATGTCCTCCCAGTCGGCTTCGATCGCGGCGGTCTTGACCGTTCGCCCCATGAGGCTTTCGAGGCCCTTGTAGGTCGAGGGTGGAGCGATCGAGCCGAGTTTCCGGTCGGCGATGTCGCGCAACCGGGGTACGAAGCGGAAGCCGAGAAGATGGCAGAGAGCAAAGACATGGTCAGTCGCGCCGCCGGTATCGGTGTAATGTTCATGCAGCGGCAGCGCGCCGGCGCCCAACATGAGGCCGTCGAGCACATAAGGCGCCTCTCCGGCGGTGGCCGACATGATCCGCGACCCGAAGGAGGCAAAATGATCGGACAAGTGGGAGTAGATCTTCAGGCCGGGCTCGCCGCCATATTTGGCGTTGATGTCGGCAGCTGCGGATCGGCTGCGGCCTGAGCGGAAGAACTGCCCATCGGAGGATGAACTGGTTCCGGCGCCCCAATGATGCGTGAACGGCAAATCATGGTGCGCGGCAACGATCATGGCCAGCGCAGCCTGGTAGTTTTCGGGCGACAGATACCAATTGTGCGTCCAGGCAAGCTGGGCGTAGCTTACCCCGTCGCTGGCATTGGCCATCCGTTCCAGACCCAGATTCGATCCATCGGCCAGAATGGCCGCAAGGATCGCATGCGGGTTGTCATGCTCTTTGCCGGACCGAAGATCGCGGAACGCGCTCAGGAAGCCGGTGCGCTCGGCTACCTCGACCAGGAGTTCGGTGATCCGCACGCGCGGTAACAGCGCGTCGAGCCTGCGATCGAGAGCCTCTGCCTCGGGCGGCGTGATTGCCAGCATCGGTTGCAGCTTGAGCCGATTGCGCTCGAGCGCCACGCCTGCAAGCCGGTTCGCCTTGAGTTCCTTGGCGAAACGGCGCAGCCGCCAATCGAGCATTCTCGCGCGATCGGCCAGATAGGCCGCAGCATCGTTTGGGAATGCAAGGTTTTCGGCCACCTTCCCGGCATCGCGCCGGCTCAACAGATAGGTGTCGAAGCGGCGATAGTTCCGGGTTCCCTCCACCCATATGTCGCCGGCGCGCAACCGATCGCGCAGGGTGGCCATGACGGCTGTTTCATAGCGCCGACGGTCAATCTGGCCGCCTTCGGTGATGAGGCGCTTCCACTGCCGGTTGGCGAATGGCAGGGGAACGCCATCGGGCAGGTTGCGCGTTTTGCGCGCATTGGCGTCGCGGATGACATCAATCGCCTTGACCAGTTGCACCCCGCTTCCCGTCGCCTTGAACGTGAATGCATCGAGGAAAGCTGGGCTGAACCGGCGCAAGGTCGCATAACGCCCTGTTGCCGCGACAAGGGCATCTTCCCCCGCCAGATCAGCCAGCGCATCGACCTGCGCCTTCACCGCGACCAGCCTGTGCCAGCCCACAGCCTCGTCGATCAGTTCCATCGGATTGCCGCCATGCTCGACCGCCTCTCCCAGCGCCGCGATCGTGGCGCCGAACAACCGCATGAGTTCGCCGACCGAGCGGATGCTGTCCTGATAGCGTCTTTCACGGCTGCGCCGCGCGCGTGTGAACAGGCCGCCGACAAGCCTGTCGAACATCTGGATCGCCGCATCGGCGAGCCGGGCCTCGAGGTCGATCACCGCCGCGACCAGGGTCGCGCGCCGCCTGTTGAGGCTATAGTCGGAAAGCAGAAACGCCGGTGCCGCGCTACCTTCACGCATGAATTGCGCGAACCGGAAATCGGGAATTTTGGCGCCGATCGCCGGATCGATGCCGACCCCGCGCGCATAGCGCAGCCGTTCCAGCAGGCCGTTGATATTTGCCGTCGTCGGCGCCTCCTCGAAATTGCGCAGCCAAGCCAGCGGCGTCATGCCGAAGTCGCTGCTGTTGACGATCAAATCGTCGATCCGGGTCAGTTCGGCATGACCCAGGCTTTCGATGATGGTTGCTGCCGCGGCTTTGCGGGCGCGCGCCCTGCCGGCGAGACCGGCCCGTTCGATCGTGTCGGCCGATGGAAGAATGAAGTGCTCCTGCTTCAATCCCTCCATCAACGCGCGAACAATGGGCTCGCCCCGGTCGGTCTGTTCGGCGGCTCGCGCGGCCAGGTCGAGCGCGAGTGGGATATCCCCTCGCCGGAAGGGGCGTAACCCGAGGTGCTGTGCGGCAATGTCAGCGTGATCGTTGCGCGTTTGGGCGCGCTGGCCATAGTCGCCGAAAGCCTCCGCATCGACGAATATCTGGGCAGCAAGGTAGTGGAGGATCGCATTTGGCACGCCGATGTCGGGCTGCAAACCGAAGCCAGGGTGCCGCATCAATGCGATCTGCGCAGCCAGGCCGAGGCGATTGGCGGGTCGATAGCGGCGACCGATCAGGTCAAGATCCCTGACGGCAAGAGTATAGTGGCTGACGATCGCGGTTTCGTCATGGGGAGCATCGAACAGGCGCCGCCGTTCTTCCCCGGTCAATAATCGCCGCCGCGCCATGCTGCCTCCATCCGACTCCTGAGCAGCAGGCTAGCGTCAATCTGGAGTATAGCCTAACCGGACGTCAGGGCGGTGCTTCCAATTCTGTCAGATTAGAGTTGGTGAACGCATTTGTTGACGTCTGTTGCGCGGTGTCATAGATTTCAACCTGACAAATTGACCGGAGGCGGCGATGAAAGGCCAGAGGATCGGTTACGTCCGGGTGAGCACATTCGATCAGAATGTCGATCGCCAGTTGGAAGGTCAGTCGCTCGACCGGATCTTTACCGACAAAGCATCGGGCAAGGACGTCAATCGGCCCCAGCTCGACGCCATGCTCGCCTTCGCCCGCGAGGGCGATACCGTCGTGGTGCACAGCATGGATCGACTGGCGCGCAATCTCGACGATCTGCGCAAGCTGGTCCAGTCTCTCACGAAGAGAGACATCCGCATCGAGTTCATGAAGGAGAGCCTTGCCTTTTCCGGCGAGGATTCCCCCATGGCCAATCTGATGCTTTCGGTCATGGGCGCGTTCGCCGAATTTGAGCGTGCCTTGATCCGGGAACGGCAGCGCGAAGGAATTGCGCTTGCCAGGCAACGCGGCGCTTATCGCGGACGGAAACGGTCCCTCTCTGACGATAAGGTCGCCGAGCTGCTCCGCCGCATTGCCGCCGGCGAGCGTAAGGCCACAATCGCCCGCGACCTGGGGATCAGCCGTGAAACCCTATACCAGTATCTCCGCGTCGCCGCCTGACGCCTATGTTCCCACAATGTCCGGCAAATCGTTGTCTGGCGCACAAACCTTGAGGTGACGCCTGCTGCACATCGAGGGCAGTTTTCTGCAAGTCATCGAAGGGCAGGATAGCGATATCGATGCCCTGTTCGCAGTTATTTCCGCCGATCCGCGACATGGCAACATCACTACGATCATCCGCGAATCGATTCCGCGCCGTGCGTTTGGCGACTGGTCGATGGGTTTCGCCGATATCACAGCGGCCGAACTCGATGACCTCGACGGCGTGAATGATTTTCTGACAGGCACCGTCACTGCACAATCGCTGGTGCCGGGTCGCGCGCAAAAATTGCTGAACGCATTCAAGGACGGGCGGTGGCGCAGCTAGGCCTCGCGACCTGCGCCAGGGTCGGCACCGACGGTCGCCGCCCCGTCGGCGCACGCGCCCTCGGCAGAAACCGGGATCGCTTTTCAACCGATCATATCGGCGTCTCAGGGCACGATCTGGTCACATGAAGCCATTGCTTGGGATATCCGCATGCAGCGGGAAATGACGGCAGCGGATTTTGCCGCAGACGTATTGGCCAACGTCGAGGCTGTCGCCCGGCAACGTGCCATGCTGATTTCCGCGCGGCCGGGCACAGCCTAGGGCATCAATATCAATGTCCGACCTGCCAGCACCGACGATGCGATTGCCACCATGCAATCGATCATTGATCTGGCCAATGCGCAGAACATTGACAGCCGCATCATTACCCTCGAACTCAATCAGGACTATCTGAACGGCGATCTCAGTTCCATCATCACGATCGTTCAGGATTGCAAGGAAAACGGGCTGAGGATCTGCCTCGATCACTTTGGTGCTGGCCGGTCGGGGCTAAACCAGATGGAAATGAGCCAGCCCAATGCGATTGCTCTCAACGCAAAGCTTGTGCGGGATGCTGATACCAACGGAGCCAAGCAGGCCATCGTGCGTGGTCTGATCCAGACTTGCGATGATCTCGGGATCGATCTGATTGCCAAGCATGTCGAAACCCGCGGTGAATTTGACTGGCTACTGTCGGAAGGAGTCGACCTGTTTCAGGGCGGCCTGCTGGGTCATCCGCAACTCGATGTGCCGGCCACCTCCGCACGCATTCCGCAGTGACTCTGGTGCCGTCCGCGCTGGAACCAGGCGACTACGACGAAACTGGCATTCCGCCCTTCACGATCGCGTTTCAGCCGATTGTGGATATCGGCTCTAAGCGGCCCCAGCTGGCATCGCACGGCGCATGAAGGCCCCGAACAGCGGCACCGTGAAGGCGGTGTCGCCATGGGCGGGGCTGTAGAGCATTCCCTTGCGGATCAGGCTGTTGCGTGTGGGCGCAACACCGTTCACTTTCATCCCCAGCGCTTCGGCAATATCGCCCGAGCGGTGCGGGCCTTCCCCCAATTCGGCCATGCCGCGCATATAACGCTTTTCGGCAGGGCTCAGCCGGTCGAAGCGCACACGGAAGAAGCTGGCGTCGAGTTCGGCCAGCGCGGCCACGCCAGCATCGGCCACGTCGCGTTCGTTAATCGGCGATGCTTCGGCAAGGTCCCAGCTGTGCTTGCCCCATTCCTGTAGGAAATAGGGATAGCCTTGGGTCTGCTCGTAAATGGCGTTCAGCGCCGCGTCGGTGATGGCGGCGTCCTCGTGCTCCAACGGCAGGCGGATCGCATCGGCCGCCGCCGCATAGTCGAGCGGGCCAAGCGGCACGAAGGCGAACAAACGCTCGGCATAGGACTTTGCCCGGCCCATCTGGCCTAGCAGCTGCGGCAGCCCTGCCCCCACCAGCGTGATCGGCAATTGCAACTGGCCCGCGCGGTGGAGCGCGCTTATCAGCGCGGCGAGTTCTTCCTCGGGCACATACTGCAGTTCATCGATGGCGAGCACGAAGGCCGTGCCGGATTCCTGCGCCGCCTCCCCTGCCGCTCGGATCAGATCGGCAAGGTCCGCTTCCAGATCCCCGCTATCGGCCAGCCCCGGCTCGACATCGAATTCCAGCGCGATCTCGAACCCTTCATAGGACACGCGCGGTTTGACGAAACCGGCAAGAGCGGAAAGCGCGCGGCGGATCTTGCGCCCGGCTTGCTTCATCCGGTCCATCTTCAGCAGCGCCGCCCGCAGCGCAGGCACCAGCATCGCGGGCAGGGAGCGGTTCTCCGGCGCTTCCATCGCCACCACCACCAGCCCCTCGGCCTCGGCCTGGTTGCGGATTGTGGTGAGCAGCACCGTCTTGCCCACGCCGCGCAGACCATAGAAGATCAGGCTGCGCGCGGCGCGCCCCGCCCGGATCCGATCCAGTGCCACGGCGGCATCTTCGATGAGCGGACCGCGGCCGGCAAGTTCCGGCGGCGGCGTTCCAGCGCCCGGCGCAAAGGGATTTCGGCGGCGATCCATAGCAAGTTTATGGCAGTTTATCGCTTCTTTGTAAACTATCCTAACATTGCTATCAGTCCCCCCTCCCCCGCCAGCTTGCGCGCAACGGCCACCATCGCCCAGGTGTCCCGCTCGCAATAGGCCAGCAGCGCTTCGTTCAGCGCCCAGCGCCGTTCGGGCGACGTTGCTGGATCGATGGCCTCCAGGAAAGCCGCCTGCGCATTGCCACCGTCCTTCACTTCCAATCCATCATAATCGAGGCCTGCCGCAATCGTCGGCAGCACCGCCTTGATCGACCAACTGCCGCGTTGGTCCTGATGATACCAAGTCTCGCGTGTGATCGGCAGCAGGTCCACCATGCGCGCTTCGATCGAAAGCATGGTCTCGGCCAGTTCCGGCACATCGCGCGCCAGATTGCGCAGCACGCCGCGCTCGAACCCGGCGTTATAGGCGATCACCGTGGCCTCTACCGGGATCATCGCGGCGAGCGCCTCGGCACAGGGGCGGCGTGGGTCTTGGCCGTCCGTTTGCAGAAATGCATGGTGCGTGATGGTGCCATCCGCCGCTTCCAGATGCAGCGAGAACTGGAACGGGACCTGTTGATAGGGCCGCGTGCCGACCCAGAGCGGCAGCGCCGGGGCAATCGTCTCGAAATCGAGCCAGGCGCGCGGGAACGTCCACTGCGCTATGGCCGCCTTTGCGCCTGCGCGGTCATGGTAAGGCTTGCCGCTGCGCGTGGCGGCAAACACACGTGCATGCTTTGCCGAGAGGTCTTTTTCGGCAAGGTCGAGCAGATCGGTCACGCCTTTGGACGCCCACTTCTTGCCCCCGCCGTTTGGCAATATGGTCACCGGCCACTCTGGCCCCGACGGGAGAGCCTGCGCGCAGTACCCGGCAAATTCGCAGTCGAACGGATCGGAACACTGATCGCCCATCGCGATATCCGGCTCCTCCCCCGCCAGCACCGCTTTGGCCGCCGCGACCAGCGCCGGCCGCCCGCGCGCTGCCTCCCGCGCCGGTGCCAGCATGTCTGCATCGGCAAACAGCCCGGCATAATGACCTTCGCGTTGCAGCACGAAGCGCGTATCGACATGCCGGATCGCGGCGCTGGCTAATGTGATGCCTGCCTCCTCGATCACCCAGACCTGCGTCGCCAGATCACCGAGGTGATAGTCTCTCGCCCGGGTCGAGCTTTTGACCTCGGCCACGTGCCAGCGCGCATCATCGGCGCGGCGCATCACATCGACGCGGACCAGCACGCCGTCATGTTCGAACGTTGCCTCGAACAGCGGGCCGGGGTGGCCTTCGCCGATCAGGCGGCGGGTTTCGGCAAGTGCGGCGGCCAGATCGGGATCCGCCGCGATCATCACGCCATCAGGATGCAGGGCGCAGGCCGCCGCCCCCACTGCGTGCCCGATCGCGAACCGGGCCTCTGCCGCCTCTCCGGCGTCGCCCTCCTCCGGTCGATGGACAGCCAGCCACAATCGCTTCGGACACTGCTCGAACATGGTCAGGCGCGATTTGGAGAGGCCGAAGCGGCGCGGTCTGGTCATGGCATGGCCTTGCGAGAAAACAGCATCGACGGCGGCAGTACCGTGATTGCGGCTCAACGCCTACAGCTTGCCACGACAAATGCGGTCGTGTGTCCGGCCGGAATCCTGCGCAGGGTCAGGGCAGGGTCTGGGCGAACATGGGCTGACATTGCCGCAGGGCCCTTCCCCCTTTCAAACCAGCCAGAGGCTTCCTGAAGGGTTAGATGGGTTTAAAGCGAGTTAGACAAGGTTAGAGCTCGCCAATGCAGCCACGACTCGCATGGTCCCGCCGATTCGCGCGTTCGGGCTGTTCCCGATGTGTCGAGGCGGCGTTCCCGAAGTCTCGAAGGATTGTTCCCGAAGTATCGTCGCCGGGTTCCTGATGTATCGACGGACCGTCGCTGCGCGTTCCCGATGTGTCGATGGTCTGGAATCCGGGCGCTGAATTGAATCTCTTCATGCGCAGCAGTGATGATAGAGGTTCAAATGAGCAGCCCTGTGCGCAGGCTGGGAACGTGTAGCCCGGCACGCACGATACTTCCGGAACGCAGGACAGGATCACCCGCAGCCATCACCCGCGCAAGTTGTGCCGGTGCTTCTCGTGGTGGCGCTTGACCCATCCGGTAAAGGCGCGCTGCCAGTTGGCGGGGGTGCGCGCGGGATCACTGGCAACCCAGCGTTCGAACTCGGCGTGGAGGGCGTGGAGATCCCAACCGGGGCAGGTTTCGCGCAAGTGGTCGATGGTCTCGTCGGTCATGAAGCCGCGCGTGGCGGCGTCACTGAGGCCTGCCACGGTCGAGCGGATCAGCGCGCGGGCGTCGAACGTCGGTTCCGGTGCCGCCTCGATCTGCGGTGCAGCCGGGGCCGCGGCATGTTTCCCCGGGGAAACATCGTGTGCGGGCGCGCTGGATTCCGGCAGGCCCTTCCCCGCCCCGTCCTTGCCGTCGAAGCGCCGCATCCGCAGCAAAGGTTCGCCGCCGCCCTTCGCCGCTTCGATGCTCAGGCCGTAGCCCGGCAGCGCGTCTTTTTCCGCCAGCTTGATGATCTCGAACTTGAAGCGGCGGTAGTCCCCTTCTGCGCCCGATTTCTCGAACAGGACCGGCACCGAGATGGCAAAGCCGCCCTCCCCTGCCCCGCCCGCGTGCTTGCGCGCCACTTTGTAGAGCCAGCGTTCGCGTCCGCCGGTGATGTCGAAATAAGCCCGGTCGATGGCGAGCACCCCGCCCTGCATCATGACGCCTTCCCAGAACCAGTTCGAAAGCTCGATGGTCATGCCGCGTGACCGCTCGGTCCGTTCATCGACCAGCTGGGTCCATCCATCAAGCCAGCTAAACGTGGCCTCGCGCCTGTTTTCAGCGCGGATGTTGGTCTTGATCGTGGTCGCCACGAGCCGGTCGAGCGACTGGGCCAGCAGCTCGTAGGCGCGGCCCGTGGGCGGCCTGCCGATGGCGCGCAGGAGGTCATAGGGCATCAGATGCAGCTTGCGCGGCACATCGTTGACCCCGCGTCGAACCATGTCGGCCAGCACGCTGGCGCAATAGATCAGAATGTCGGCATCCCAGATCGTGGCCATGCCATATTCGGGGCTGGCCGAAACGTGGACCCACAGCTTGCCATCGGGGCTGGTGTAATCAATCGGCTTCACCCGCCGCGATTTGGCCAGGCTGAAGAACGGGCGCTCCATCATCTCGCGCTGATCGCGCATCGGCAGATCGGCGATATAGGGCAGGAACAGATCGAACTGATCGCCCACCGCCGCTTTGCCAGCACGGCTTTTCGCCCGGTTCATCGCGTGCTTCCGCGACGTGCTGGGGACGGCGCGCGGCGTGTTTCCCCGGGGAAACATCCGGGCATCAGCGCAGCACTCCCTGCCCCTGATCCTCCAGGTCCTTCAGCGCAGCGGCCACCAGCTCGACAAGGCCCTGCGCATCAAGGCCCGACCCGGCGTGCAGTTGCAGCGTCACGCCCTGCCGGTTCACGGTGCGCACCGTCACCGCCGGGCGGTTCATGGCTCCGGCATATGTCCGCACGGGTTCCTTCTGCCCAGCCTTGCCCTGACCAGACTGGCCATGCGGCGCGGCGAGCAGGCGGCTCAGCACATCGGCGGCGGGGAAGGGGGCCTCTCCGCCTGCGCGGCGGACGTTCTGATGCTGTGCGATGGCGCGCGCTTCCCCCAGGATCACGGCAGCCTTCGTGCGGTCGTCGAGCGCCTGTGCCAGCGCATAGGCGGGTTTCAGCGCCACATCCGCCGGGCTGGCAAACGCGGCAATCACCGCATCGGGCAGCGCCGCTACCTTGAGCATCTTGGACAGCCAGCCCTTTGAAAGCTTGAGCCGCTCGGCCATCCGGGTCAGGTGTCCGCCGTAGTGATCGTGCAGCGCCTGCGCATAATTGCGCGCGCGTTCGAGGTCGGACACATCCTTGCGCGCGCGGTTCTCGATATCGGCGAGGCGGAAGGCGGCTTCGTCATCGATCTGCGCCACTTGCGCCAGGAACTGCATGTCCGGGTAGGAATGCGCGCGCAGCCAGCTCACCGCCCAGTGCCGCCGCGTGCCCGCGATCACTTCGTAATCATGCGCGGGATCACCCTGGATCCGGCGCACGATGGCGGGCACTTTCTGGCCGCCTTCGGCAATGATCGAATCGATCAGTTCGGCGCAGCTTTCCTGAGACAGATGCGCATAGGACCTGGCATTGCCCGCCCACGGCCGCACCCGCGCCGGATCGAGCAGCAACTGCGTCACCTGCCGCACTTCGCCGCTCGCCACGCGGGCCAGCGCGTTTTCGCGGCCCAGCAGCGTGCCCCCGCGCACGCGCTCCGCCGGAGCCGCCGCCGCTGCTGGTGCCGAAACCGGTTCGGCACCCGCTGATCTGGTCTCGGCCGGCTCGTCATCCGACAAAAGTGCGGCGAGATAATCGGATTGCTTGCGTGCCATGGTTCAATCCCGCGAAAAAAATGGGCTAGGCAGAAAGAAGGTTGAGAACATATGCAGAACATCATCCTGTAGGAAAGCCCCGTCATGCGGCATGGAGCACATCCTCTTCGCGCGCGGGGGCGATGCGGCCCCATCCGGTGCGCACCAGTTGCTCGATCTGGCCCAGCGCCTCATCAAGGTTGGCCTTGCAGCGCTTGTGCGTCTTTGGCGTTCCGATGGCTTTCTCCAGTTCGTACACCGTCATCATCCGCATGGCCGCATGGCTGATTTCCGCGCTTTCGAGGATCGGCACCGGCAGCAGGGCCGGGCCGAAGGTCTGCTCCATGATCGAGCGCACCATCGCGTGGCTGGGATCGTTGCCATCGAACTTGGAGCAGATCAGCCGCACGAACGAGTAATCCACCTCGATCCCGGCCGCGATCAGCTGCGCGATCACCTGATCCATCATCGAGAGGAACTGCACGGTGGAGCAGAAATCCGGCGTGGTCGCCGCCAGCGGCACCAGCAGCGCATTGGCTGCCTGCATTACCGCAAGGCTGATCGTGCCGAGCGCTGGCGGCGGATCGAGGATCACCACATCATAATCGCGCGCCAGATCGGCGAGCCCCTGCTTGAGCTTGCGGAACCGCGCCGCCAGCACCGATTGCCCGTCCGAGCCGGAGGCCGCCAGTTCATACTCCACGTCGAACAGTTCCAGATTCGAAGGGATCAGATCCACATTCGGCCAGGGCGTCGGCTTCACCGCATAGAGCAGGTCGGTCTGGGTCGGGTCGATCGAGAGGTAGGGGTAGAGCGTTTCCTCGCGCGCGATGTTGAAATGCGGGTTGAAGCCGAACAGCGTGGTCGTCGTCGCCTGGCTGTCGCAGTCGACCACCAGCACGCGGTATCCCTGCACCGCGAAGTAATGCGCCAGATGGGTGGTGACGGTGGATTTGCCCACGCCGCCCTTGAAGTTTTGCACCGCGATGATCGCGGGCACATCCATCGGCGCGCGGGCAGGGGAGGCGCCAAGCACCTCGCGCATGTTGAGCATTTCCTGCACCGTATAGCCCAGCCTGCGCCCGTTTTCGCCCGCAGGGGGAAGGGGCAGGCGGCCATCATCCTCGGCCATGCGGATGCGGTTGGTCGAACACCCCAGCAGCTGCGCGGCCTCGGCAATTCCGAACCGTACATTGAGCCCCTTGCGGCTTTCAGGCAGAAAGGCCTTGCGCCGCAGCCGCTCGATCATCTTCTCCCCTGCCGAGGCAAGATCACCGATCTGGCTGACGATTGCATTCGATTCAGACATCGCGCGGCCTTTTGAAGCAGTTGCGCTTCAGTTTTGCCATAATTCATTCAATCCCGCAATCGCCGGGGTGAGAAGCGACATGCGCTTGACCGGGAATGTTCAATCATGTCGGTATAGCCGCTTAGACAAATGGGGCAGGGCGCTCTGCATGCGACCGGACCTGTCGCACCAGCGCGGCATGTCCACGGGTGACAGACAAGCCAACAGACTGGCGGAGCAGACATGCGGGAAGCGGAATTTCGGGAGTGGCTGGAAACGGGGGGCGCACAGACCCAGGAGGGACGCAACTCCCGGGCTTATGCTGTGCGCACGATCGAGCAAAAGCTTGTTCCCCTAGGTTTTGCATGGCCTGATCTGGAAGCAGCGTGGAGCGAAGACCAGTTCGCCGCACTACGCCAGCGCCTGACAGCGATGCTGGATGACGCCCAGGCTGGCGGGCAAGACTACCGCATCCTGATGCCGCAATCCGTGAAGCCGCAAAATCGTTTGATGAACTGGCGCAGCTGGCTGGCGCAATATGGGCGGTTCCTTGCTGGCGAAGCCAATTCCAATCGGGACGCCGACGTAATTCGGCGTTATGTGCTTGAGACGTACATCGAACCTGCGCGGGAAGAAGGGCGTGATTACATCGATGTCCATGTCCGGACGATTAATGATGCCCTCGGACTGAAGGACGCTTGGCCCAATATTTGTCAGGCACTGGTGGGCACGAAGTTCTTGGAAATGGCCGGACTGGCACCGCCCGAACGATTTGGGGCCAACCAAAGCTCGGCAACGACTTTTCGGTTTGCTCTCGGTGGAGGCATCCCGGTGGTAGACCCGGTGCTATCCCATTTCACCTGCTTCCCCAATTTTGCGCGGTTGTTCGAGCAGTGGCCTGATGCGCGGAAGGCTGCATTTCGCAAAGTAGTTGAAGCCGTTCATGCGGCAGGACTGGATTGGTGGGCAGTCAATCTGCCACCCTATCAATTCCGGTTTGGCCGCCATTCGGTGAATGCCAGATCCGCGACCGCGGTTCTTGGCGTAATCTCCGGTGCAAGTCCTCAGTTTCACGTCAACGCTGGCGTCGCATTAGGTTTGGTTTTCGAGCAGAAGTACGCACTAGATGCGCAAAACGTGAAAGTGCTTTTGGCTGGCTTGGCCAACAAGGCCGTGGTGGCGGATTGGCATCCCACAGGCAGCGATCGGCAAGGCTATTGGCCTGATGAGTTGCATCATAACCTTGCGATGAGTGCTGCAGACGATACCCCGATCTGGCTCGTCACCTCGCGATGGGGCGATGCTGATGGCTGTGCCCGGTTCATCGAGCGCGGCGAATGGAGCCTCCAGACGGACATCGCCAGCGACAACAATCGCAGGGTCCGCGAGATGCAGCCCGGTGACTTGATCGTTCTGCGGGATTTCTTCACTCAGACGCAGGACCTGCCATTTGACAACAATGGCAAGCGGATCACGGCAAACCGCATCCGCGCCATCGGCACCGTGATGGAAAACCCGGGCAACGGCCTTTCCGTGTCGGTTGATTGGTCACCGCCCATCGAACCCCGAACGTGGTACTTCTACACCAACAACGATGCCGTCTGGCGGCTGCACAATCCGGGCAAAAGTGAATTCGCAGATCGGTTACGCCGCTTCATCGTGGAGAACGAACCACAGGATTTTGCCTGGTTTCTGAGCCATCCCGTTTGGCGGGACCGAATTTTCGGAAATGCTCCAGAGGACGAAGATGCAACCGCAGAAATCGGCCCTGGCCGATACTGGTTTGTGGGGGCGATGTATGGTCGGACTGAAGCGCAGCTTGACCGCTTTCTGGCGGAGGACATCTGGCAAATAGACAACCCTAGCGACCGAAACCGCGAGCAGGTTTTGCGCATGGAAGTGGGTGAGCGAATCGCCGTTAAATCCACGTATGTGCGAAGGAAAGGGCTTCCTTTCAACAATCAGGGGCGAGCCGTTTCGTGCATGGCGATCAAGGCTACCGGCACGATCACGGCCAACCCGGGCAATGGCGAGCAAGTGTCCGTAGCGTGGGATCCGCCCTTCGAGATGCGCGAATGGTATCACTATACCTACCAGCCTACGATCTGGGAGGTATCTCCAACGACTGAAATGGCGCGGCGTCTCATCCAGTTTGCGTTTAACGCAGAGCCGCAGGATCAGGACTGGTTTCTTGCCAATCTGACCAATTGGAAGGACCTTGCCGAGGAAGAGGAACCTGTGCCGGATCCGATCAAGCGTGATCCGACCAACCTGATCCTCTACGGCCCGCCCGGCACCGGCAAGACCTATGCCACGATGGGCGCAGCTGTCCGGCTGTGTCTCGGTCTGGCCGAGGACGATCCCTTGCTCGTGGATCAAGCGCGCCGTCAGGAACTGCGCGCGGTCTACGACGGTTTGCGCGAAAGCGGGCAGGTGGGGTTTGTCACGTTCCACCAGAACTTTTCCTATGAAGACTTCGTCGAAGGAATGCGGCCTTCCGCATTGCCCGGTGGCGGTTTCACGCTGAAGCCGGAACCTGGCGTATTCCGCAATATGGCTGATGCCGCCCGCCAAAGCCCGGAAGAGCATGTGCTGGTGATCGACGAAATCAACCGCGCGAACATTTCCAAGGTGTTCGGCGAACTGATCACGCTGATCGAAACCGACAAGCGGCAAGGCATGAAAGAGCGCCTGTCGCTGACCCTGCCCTACAGCCGCACGCCATTTTCGGTGCCCGCCAATCTCCACATCATCGGCACGATGAACACCGCCGATCGGTCCATCGCCTTGCTCGATACGGCGCTGCGGCGGCGGTTCCGGTTCAGGGAGTTGCCGCCGCAGCCTGATCTGCTGCCGGAAAACGCCCACGGCGTGCCGCTGCGTCGGGTGCTGGCCGTGATCAACAGCCGCATCGAATACCTGCTCGACCGCGATCACCGCATCGGCCACGCCTTCTTCATGGGCGAGGGATCGGGCAGCCGCGCGGCGATCGATGCGGTGATGCGCGACAAGGTCATCCCGCTTCTGCAGGAGTATTTCTTCGAGGACTGGAGCCGCATTGCCGCCGTGGTGGGGCGCGGCTTCATTCAGGAAACCGCGTTGCCGCCGCCGCCCGGGCTTGAAGGGCTCGATCCCAAGCCGAGCTGGTCGGTGCGCGAGACGTTTCCCGAGAATGCCTATGACGTGCTGCTCGGCAAGGCCGCGGCCCCGGTGCAAGTGCCGGAAAGCGCCGAGGATGAAGGCGACGAGCCCGAAGCCGGATGAAGCACCTTGCGTGCCACGAATGGGGACGGGTCCCGGTGGGGGAGGGGGGCTTCACCCGCGCGCAGGTCGATGCGCTGCTGGCTGCCGCGCGCGCGCACCCTTGCGGCGGATCGGAAGGCGGCGACATCCTGTCCGATCACCACCGCCACCTCACCGCAAAGCAGGTGGTCGGCGTGCTGGCGGCACCGGGTGTCAGCCTTGAAATCCTGCCCAAGGTCGATCCCGCTGCCCCTGCTGAGACGGCCGCCACCGTCCGTAGCCGCCTCATCCACATGCTCGATGTGGCGCACGGGCTGGGTCTGTCGGCAGGCGGCGCTGCCACGCTGGCGCGGCAGAACGAGAGCCTCCTCGATGTGCTGATCCGCCTGTTTGCGGACCGCCTCCTCGCCGAAGTACGCCGGGGCCTGCCGCGTCGCTATGTCACCCGCGAGGATGATCTGCCGACGCTGCGCGGCAGCCTCGATGTCGTGCGGCAGTTCACCGTCAACGCGGTGCGGCCAGACCGGCTCGCTTGCCGGTTTGACAGCCTTGAGGCCGATACCCCGCTGATGCGCGTGATGAAGGCCTGCGTTGTCGCGCTGGCGCGCCATGCCCGCCATTTCGAAACGCAGCGCCGCCTTGGCGAACTGCGGCACGCGCTGGCCGATATCCCCGATGTGCCCCCCGCGCGGCTGCCTTGGGGCGATGTGCGGATCGACCGGACCAGCGCGCGCTGGCGCAGCCTGTTTGCCCTCGCCAAACTGTTTCTGCGGCGCGATTGGCAGGGGGTCCACGCCGCCGCATCCGCGCCTGAAGGCATCACGCTGCTGTTCCCGATGAACACGCTGTTCGAAGCCTATGTCGCCGCGCGCCTGCGGCAGGCGCTTGTCGGGAGCGGGATCGAAGTGGCGACCCAAGGCGGCCTGGCCTATTGCCTCGGCGAATGGCGTGAAGGCGAAGATTGCCGCGCCGGGGTGTTTCAGACCAAGCCGGATATTCTCCTGCGCCGGAATGGCCGCGTGCTGGCGATCATCGATACGAAGTGGAAGAAGCTGGGCACTGATCCGCTGAACACTGGCAACAACCGCAAGCAGGGCGTCAGCCAGTCCGATGTCTATCAGCTGATGGTCTATGCCCGGCTTTACGAATGCGAACGGCTGACGCTGCTCTATCCCGCCACGCCGGGGCAGGGGAGCGCCGTGCGCAAACAGTTCGGCATGGCCGGAGGCCGCGAACGGCTGACAATCGCCGCGCTCGATCTGGCCGATCCTGCCAAGGTGGTTCCGTGGCTGGGCAAGTTTGCGCACGATGAACTGGCGGGTATGCTCACCGCGACCTGATCGAAGGGGAGGGGGCAATCTTGAGCGCACGGATGGAAAAGCTCGACCGGGCGATCAGGCTGATCCACCTCCTGTGCGAAAGCGCCGAAGGGCTGACGCTCGACGAGATGGCGCGCGAGCTGGATGTGAACCGCCGCACTGCCGAGCGGCTGCGCAATGTGATCGCGCTGCATTTCGATCTGGAGGACGTGGCCGACGGGCGTACCAAGCGGTTCCGCATCCGTGAGGGGCTGCGCCGCGTCTATACCCGCCCATCCGCAGCTGAAATAGCCGCGCTGCAAGCCGAAGTCGCGGCGCAGCGGCGCGAACAGGCCCCGCAGGCCGATCTGCTCGATTCGCTGCTCACCAAAGTGCGCAGCGCGTTCGATCTGCGCGAACGCTCGCGCATCGAGCCAGATCTGGATGCGCTCGCCCGGCTCCAGCGGACGCGCGTGGTGGCCGGGCCGGCGGTCGTCGCCGCGCCCCACGTGCTGGCCGCGGTGCAGCAGGCCATCATCGCGGGCACGGCGATCGAGTTCGACTATCTGGCCGAAGGCGCGAGCGCGCCCAAATGGCGGCGCGTGGTGCCTTATGGCCTGCTCCATGGCCCGGTGACCTACCTTGTCGGCAAGATGCCGGGCCGCGATCTCGATCCTGTCCACTACCGCCTCGACCGCATGGAAAACCCGAGATTGGGCAATGCCCCTTGCGCCCCGCCCGACGATTGGGATCTCGACGAATGGCTCGCGCAGAGCTTCGGCATATGGCGCGAAGACGACTACGACGTGGTCTTGTGCGTGCTCCCCAGCGCCGTCCCGCGCGCCCGCGCCTGGCGCTTTCACCCGGCGCAAGTGGTGGAGGATGATGGCGACGAACTGCTCGTGCGGTTCAGGGCAGGGGGCCTGCGCGAGATCGCCGAGCATCTGTTCACCTGGGGCGGCGACGTGCGCATCGAAGCGCCCGAGGAACTGCGCAGCGTGATGCGCGAACGCGTGCTTCTGGCGCTCGGCACGGTATGAGAGCTGCGACCGAAATTGTCGTGCAGAGGCGGCATGAAGCCTGGCACGCATCGACAGCCGTGCCGCGCCAAAGGCTTGCCTGACGAGGCCGGGCACGACACGGAGTGAGCCGGGCTTGAACCCGCCTGCAGGGATCGGATGATGAGGGGCAGAACCACCACATGAGCGACACATTCTTCGAATCCCCGATCCTCAATTCGCCCTATGCGGAGCCGTCGCGCCATTGGGAGCTCGACGAGGCGGGGCAGCCCACCAGCGTGATCGTGCCGCGTCGGCGGACCAGTGCGCTGGTCTCGCCGATCCCCAAGGCGAAGAAGGTGAAGGGCAAGGCCCTGCAGGGGGACCTGCTGTCCGACGACCAAGGGCTGGAATACAACCCCACCGAAGTCATCAACGGCATCCGCAGCGCGGTGGAAAGCTGGCGGCGCCTGCCGGACACCCAGTGGCAGGTCACCGAATCCACCAAACGCCTGCTGCGGCACTGGCGCAGCCACGAGTTCGCGAATCAGAGGCCGTTCTTCTCCCAGATCGAGGCGGTGGAAACGGTCATCTGGCTGACCGAAGTCGCGCCGAAATCGTCTGCGCAGGGCCGCCGCTTCTGGGCGCATCTTGAAGCCGCCAACGCCGCTTCGAACCCGGAACTGATGCGCCTTGCGCTCAAGCTGGCGACGGGTGCGGGCAAGACGACCGTGATGGCCATGCTGATCGCCTGGCACACGGTGAACGCGGTGCGCCACGGCAAGAAGTGGGCGTCCAAGGGCTTCCTGATCGTCGCGCCCGGCATCACCATCAAGGACCGCCTGCGGGTGCTGCAGCCCAATGACCCCGAAAGCTATTACCAGAGCCGCGAACTGGTGCCGGACGACATGCTGCCCGATCTGGGCAAGGCCAAGATCGTCATCACCAACTACCACGCGTTCAAGCGGAAGGACGAAGTGCCGCTCAACAAGGTGCAGCAGGCCGCGCTGCGCACCGCGCCCCGGCAGGAGAGCGACGGGGCGATGATCCGCCGGGTCGCCAATGACTTGTCGGGCCTCAAGAACATCGTCGTGCTGAACGACGAAGCGCACCACTGCTACCGCGAACGCCCGCTTACGCCGGAGGAACAGAAGGCGCTGAAAGGCGACGAACTGGCCGAGGCGAAGGAAGCCAACGAGGCCGCGCGGCTGTGGATCAGCGGACTGGAGGCGATCAAGCGCGTCCTCGGGCTGGCGATGGTCTATGATCTTTCCGCCACGCCGTTTTTCCTGCGCGGATCGGGCTACCGCGAAGGGTCGCTGTTTGGCTGGGTGATGAGCGATTTCAGCCTGATGGACGCGATCGAATGCGGCATCGTGAAATTGCCGCGCGTGCCCGTGATGGACAACGTGCCCGGCGGCGACACCCCGATGTTCCGCAACTTGTGGGATCATGTCGGCAAGCACCTGCCCAAGAAAGGCCGCGCCTCTGCCACGGGGATGGACCCGCAGAAGCTGCCGAGCGAACTGCTCACCGCCATCGATGCGCTCTATGGCCATTACGAGAAGACGCAGGCGCTGTGGCGCGAGCAGGGGCTGCCGGTCGATCCCGTGTTCATCGTGGTGTGCAACAACACGGCCACGTCCAAGCTCGTCCACGATTACATCGCCGGTTATGAAATCCCGGATGGGCAGGGCGGCAGTATCCCGGTTGCGGGCAAGTGCGCGCTGTTTCGCAACTATGATCCCGATGGCACCGCGCTGCCCCGGATGCGCACTTTGCTGATCGATTCGATGCAGCTGGAATCGGGCGAAGCAATCTCGGCCGAATTCCGCGATGCCGCAGCCGGAGAGATCGAGCGGTTCAAGCAGGAACTGATCCAGCGCAGCGGCGACCGCGTGGCGGCCGAGAAGGTCGACGATGCCACCATCCTGCGCGAAGTGATGAACACCGTGGGCCGCCCCGGCGCGCTCGGCGGCGGCATCCGCTGCGTGGTCTCGGTCTCGATGCTCACGGAAGGGTGGGATGCCAACACCGTCACCCACGTCCTTGGCGTGCGCGCCTTCGGCACCCAGCTTCTGTGCGAACAGGTGATCGGCCGCGCGCTGCGCCGCCAGTCCTACCAGCAGCAGGCGGATGGCCTGTTCAAGGTGGAATATGCCGATGTGCTGGGCATCCCGTTTGATTTCACCGCCGCGCCGGTGGTTGCCACAGTAAACCCGCCGGACAACATGGTGCGCGTCCACGCCATCAGCCCCGAGCGCGAGAGCAGCGAAATCCGCTTTCCCCGCGTGGACGGTTATCGCACCGAACTGCCGCAGGATGTGATCCGCGCCGCGTTCACCCCCGATTCCACGCTGGAGCTGACCCCCGAACTGGTTGGCGCGACCGAGACGGTCAATTCCGGCATCGTCGGCGAACAGGCGAACCTCACGCTCGATCACCTGAAGGACACGCGCCAATCCACCATCCAGCTGCGGCTTGCGGACTGGATCGTGAAGCGCAAGCTGACCGAGGCGGGGCAGCCGGTGAATGTCGGCCTCATCATGCAGATGCGCACGATCGTTCGGCGCTGGATGGCCGATCACTTCGTACCCACCGGCGGCACCGAACCGGCCCAGCTGCTTTATGGCACGATCGCTGACCGGGTGGCGGAAAAGATCGTGGCCGCGATCACCCGCGCGCAGGAAGGCGGCGGCCGCGTGCTGGCGCTGCTCGATCCCTATAACCGCGAAGGGTCCACCCGGAACGTCAGCTTCATGACGAGCAAGGACCGCTATGAGACATCGCCCCGCTGCCACGTGAACTTCGCGGTGCTCGATAGCGACTGGGAAGCGGAATTCTGCCGCGTGGCCGATCAGCACCCGCGCGTGCTGGCCTGGGTGAAGAACCACAACCTGGGCTTCGAGGTGCCCTACACCGCCGGCGGCGAAGCGCGCCGCTATCGCCCCGATTTCATCCTCAGGCTGGATGACGGGCGAGGGGAGGCGGACCACCTGAACCTCGTCGTCGAAATCAAGGGCGCGCGCGATGAGGATGACAAGGCCAAGGCCGAAACCATGCGCACGCTGTGGGTGCCCGGCGTCAACAATCTGGGCACGATGGGCCGCTGGGCCTTTGCCGAGTTTACCGATGTGTGGACGATCCGGACCGAGTTTGCGGCCAAGGTGGAAGCGTGGTTGGATGGGGTTGTGGTGGGGGATGCGGCGTGAGCGATGATTTGAAATCACAGTCCGTGATCCCGAAAGCGCCTGCCGTGCTGGTGCTGCGGGGGCAGCCGGTTATGCTGGATGCCGAGGTGGCGGCGCGGTTCGGAGTTGAAACGCGCGTGGTCAATCAGGCGGTCGCGCGCAATCCGCGCAAGTTCCGCGAAGTGCATTGCTTTCGTTTGACCAAGGCGGAGGCAAACGCTTTGAAATCACAATCTGTGATGTCAAACACCGGGCGCGGAGGTTTTCACGGCCAACCAATGGCCTACACCGTACTCGGCGTCGCCCGGCTTGCCACAGTCCTCACTTCGCCCGAAGCGCTCGATGCAACCGACCTGATTCTCGAAACCTTCATCGCGGTGCAGCTTCAGGTCGCACAGGGGCAAACCGCGATTAGCGTGCCCCATGCGGATCGCCTGACAGCAGGCGATCCGGAAGACAGCCTCAAGCTATCGCGCAAGCTGCGTGAGGCGATGACCGCGCTGCTTGATGCGGTGATCGACGTAAAGACCGGGGCCAGCTTGCGCGATACAGCAGGAGCCATGACCGCCGATGCGCTGGCGCACTTGCGCGATCGATTGCGCACGCGCGGACTTGAAAACGACAAGCTGGCCGCGGAAACCCTGCTGGTGCTGAAGCAAGCCGAACTGGTCGAAGCGCAAGTGCGCAAGTCTGATGCGGAAACCAAAGGCATCGATTTGAACAATCTTCAGACCAGCATCGATCTGGTCCGCCAGATCATGGACAGGCACGCTTTACACCCCCGGTTCAGGACGAGTTTGCCGCGCTGCGCGAACGCGAGCTGACGGACGAGGATGCGACCGATCCATCGGAGGAGAAGGACGACGATGGGCTTTACGAAGCGCAGCGCCTGTCCATCGCGGTGCGGCCGCTGCGCGGGTGCCGCGAAGCGCATGTCGAGCCGTCTACAGGGACCCGGCATGATCAGGCTGCAGATGGCACGCGGCCTTACCCGGTCCACTCGGTGGAGTCCTGCGGGGCGTGTGATGCGGTGGTTTCCAAGCGCGTGAACGCTATTCTGAGGCCCTTCCGCTATGGTGCGCCTTATCTGATCGGTAACGCTGCGCCAGTGATGCTGGAAGGGGTGGAGCCGCGCAAGCTCGACGCGCCGGGTGCCTATCGACCCCCTGCCGATGGGCGCCAGCTGCTCTCGTTCACAGACAGCCGCCAAGGCTCCGCGCGCTTTGCCGCCAACCTCCAGACCACGTCGGAACGGGCCTTCGTGCGCGGGTTCGTGTATCATGCCGTGCAGGGCAGCATGGCTGCTGCGGGCGATGATGATCCCGAAGTCGTGAAGCTGCGCGGCGAAATCGCGACGCTGGAGAGCGTGGCACCGGAGGCCTTGGCGGACCTGATCGCCAGCAAGCGGGCGGAGCTCGCAGCAATGACCGCGCCGAACCTCAGCGGCCTTGCCTGGTCCGAGCTGCGCAGGGGGCTGGCCGCGCAGCCCGAGGTTCACACCTGGATGACCAAAGTCTGGGGTTCGCGCGAAGAACGCTATCGCAGTGATCCTCTGGCCTTTGCCGAATTCCTGCTCCTGCGCGAATTCAACCGCCGTCCCCGGCGGGGCAATACAGCCGAAACGATGGGCCTCGCCAGATTGCGGTTCGATGCGGTCGACAACGCCAGAGCCGTGCCCGCCCCGCTCTTGGCCAAAGGGAAGGGCCTCGCCGACTGGCAAGGCTTGCTTTACGCGATCATCGACATGTCCGTGCGCGGGCGCACCGCGATCAGGATTGACCGGGCCGATCAGCATTGGCTCCATGCGCGCCAGCCACAGTCGACGCTCCTCCCCCCTGGTGAGAAATCAGAGGCGAGCCGCGAGCTGACCTGGCCCTTTGCGGGCAAGTCGGGCACGCGCTCCAACCTTGTTGCGATACTGGAAAAGGCGCTCGGGCTGGACCGCAGCTCGGATGAAGATCGCCGTGATCTGAACGAGGTGCTCGAATGCGCCTGGGCGGCGTTGCAGCCAGCACTCTATGCGCCCGAGCGACCGGGTTACGCTCTCGACTTCGGCAAAGCCCGGATTGCGCCGGTCATCGATGCATGGCGATGCCCGGTGACTGGCAATGTCCTTGCGGCGACCGCTTTGGGATATACGCTCTATGGGCATCGGGAAGGGGTGCGCCCGGCAGATCTGGCACCCCAGCCTCTCGTGTTTCCGAAGCTGCCGTTGCCCTTTCCAAAAGGCTCGCAGGTCAGTGCCCTGCGCGATTGGCTGACCGCGGACCCGGTGCTTCAGGCCTTGCGGGACCAGGGCGTCTGGATCAACCAGCACGACCGCATCGCCCTGTTGTCGCCCTACACCCGCGCCGCGGAGCATTCGGCGCAGCAACCGGCTGAACGCCTGCGACGGTTCGAGGCGGAGTTCAAGCGCGGCGAAATCAACATCCTGAACTGTTCGACCACGATGGAAATGGGCGTGGACATCGGTTCCGTTTCCGCAGTGATGATGACCAATGTGCCGCCATCGCTCGCCAACTACCGCCAGCGCGTCGGCCGGGCCGGTCGGCGTCGGCAGGGATTTGCCAGCTCGCTGACCTACACGCGCGATACACCGCTCGACCGCGAAGCGTTCCGGGATCCGGCCGCCTATCTCCGCCGGCACACCCGCGCGCCCAAGGTGCGCCTCGACAGCCGCCGCATTGTGCAACGCCATGTGAACGCCCTGTTGCTGGCGCGCTGGTTTGCCGCTGCTGGCGGAGAGGCGCAAAAGACGCAGGCGGGGGCGTTCTTCGGCTGCCCGGAACAAGGTGGGGCCGAACGCATCGCTAATAGCCCAAGCCGCATATGCATTGCATGGATGGCTACGCCCACCGCCTGGCAAGACCTGCATGGCGAAGTGGAGCAGCTTGTTGCAGGGACCGCGCTGGATGGCGACCGCACCGTGTTTGCGGAAGCAGCGCGTGCGCTCGAACTGGCCGAGACGGCAATCATTTCCGACTGGGACATGCTTCAGGCGCAGATCGCAACCGCCGGGAAGGAGGAAGGCCGCGCCAGCCTTGAATACCAGTTGCGCAGGCTCGCGCGGGAAAACCTGCTCAAGGAGCTTGTGGTGCGCGGATTTCTGCCCGGGCATGGGTTGCCTACGGCAGTCGTACCCTTCGTGCATGAGGACAAGCGCAGCGGTGATGAACCGCGCGCCGAGGGGGAGGCGGGCGACGAGGGCAACCAGCGCCGGCGCAGCTATCCATCGCGAACGCTGGACATCGCCATTCGCGATTATGCGCCCGGATCGGAAGTGGTGGTCAACGGGCTGGTCTATCGCTCGGCCGGGGTTACGCTGAACTGGCAGCGACCGGCAGACGACGGCCAGGCGCGGGAAGTGCAATCGCTCCGTGTATTCTGGACGTGCCACCACTGCGGCGCGGCAGATTGCGCCGCAGTGGCGCCAGATCGCTGCCCGTCCTGCCGCGATGAACTGCCTTTCGGTGCCTCAAGACGCTTTCTCGAACCTGCCGGATTCGTGGTCGATATGGGAGAAAAGCCCCACGCCGATACCGATGATGTGAGATATATCCCCCCCGAGGCCGAGCAGATCGTGGCCCGCAATGCGCCCTGGCAACCGCTGGTCGCGCCTGAACTTGGCCGGATGCGTACCAGTGCGGATGGCCTTGTCTTCTATTCCTCACGCGGGCCGGGCCACAAAGGCTATCATATCTGCCTTGAGTGTGGGCGCGCGGAATCCGCTTCTGAAGCTGGCACCAGCCAAAAGCCGCTCGCAAATCACCGGCCCTTGCGCGGCACGCGCCGAAACGCCGATGGGCTTTGCCCCGGAAACGAGAAATCCTTCAAGGTCACAACGCCTGTCGCGCTTGGCTATGAAGCGGCGACCGATGTTGCCGAGCTCCAGCCCCAGAGCCTTGAAAACGCAGGTGCTGCGTGGGCTGTTGCAGCCGCCTTGCGTGAGGCGCTGGTTCGGCGGATCGGCATCGAAACGGGTGAAATCGGCATCGCAGTTCGTGCAGCGCGCACTGTGCTGGGGCAGCGGACGCACTCGCTCTATCTGTATGACCGCGCGACGGGCGGGGCCGGATTTGCACCGCAGGCCACCCGACTGTTCGAAGAACTTCTGGCCGATGCCGCGCACATTCTTGATTGCAGCGCGCCGGGCTGTCGGCGTGGCTGTTCGGCCTGCGTGCTGACTGCGGACCTGTTTGATCAGCAGGCCGTGATCGATCGCAAGGCAGCGCTGGCCTGGGCCAAAGCGACCCTCGCGGCGCTTGGCACCGTGGCCGACGAGGATCGCGCCGCTCCTGATGCGCGATACTGCGCATCGCTGGCCGATGCGCTGGTTCAGGCGGCAGAAGATGGCAAACGGGTCATCACTCTCTGGGCCGGGCCGGAAACCGACGTCGCCGGCATCGCCGATGGCCTGTTTGCGTTCACGGCGCGGCAGATTGTCTCACGCGGAACACGCCTGCACTTGGCGCTGGAGGCGGACTGGCTGGAAGGGCTCGACCCCGCAGCGCGCCTCGCCCTGCGAGATGCGGCCAAGACGCTGGGACTGGCACTGAGCAAAGGCACGGCGCCAACGCACCCGAACGGCGCGCGAACCTTGGCCCAGACCGATGGAGACCGAGCAAAGGCCTGGGTTTCGCGCGAATCTGCGGCGGCTTGCCCCGGACAGGAATGGGGCGGCGCGGCTGTCCGCATCAGCGCGTCGTCGATACCGCTGATGCCAAAGGTCGATCTCGACACGCTCCTGCCATCTTCGGGAACACGGTATCTCGAACTGTCCAACGAACTGGATGGTGATCTGATCGGCTTCGGGGCTCGGTTTGCCAGACTGCTGATGCCGCACATTCGCGCGGCGGGCGGGTCAGGCGCGCTCTCCTCCATCACCTACAACGATCGGTATCTGCAAACGCCGCTAACCGTGCGCCTCCTCGCCGATGCGGCAAGGGGCCTGCGCGAAGCGCTGGGCAACGCGGAGAACCTTCCGATCCGGATCGTGACCAACCCGCTGCGGGAAAACGAACGCCAGCCTTTTGCGCCCGATCATGATTGGCAATACGGCGAAGACCGCGATGACGTTCTGACCGGCCTGCTGGAGGAGGCAGGCTTTGCCGTCACGCTTGAGAGCCATGATGCAACCCATGGCCGCACGATGACGCTGCGCTTTGCCAGCGGCAGCGCCGTCCGCGTGGTGTTTGATCAGGGTTTCGGCCCCTGGCGTGCGCCGAAGATCGCCCGGTTCGACTTTGGCGCGCCTGCGCCGCAGCAGTTGGCCAGACTGGCGCAATTCAATGCGCTGATAAACGCAAAGGGCGCGGGGTATGTGGTCGTCACATCCTGATGACCGCTAGCAGAGATTTCAACGGGATGGAATCATCAGGAGCCTCGGAAAACACGGTAGAACAAGACTCTAGAGCGATTCGTCCGATGCAATCGGAACGGATTTCGCTCTAGAGCTTCCCTACCACTTTCGCCGCGGCATTTGCCTCCACGCTCAGCGCCTGAGCGTAGCGCGCCGGTTGCTGCGGGCTTTTCCAGCGCAGGGCATGCATGATGCCGGCGAGATCCTGGCCATTGGCGAACAGGTCCTGCGTCAAGCCGACGCGGGTGGAGTGGGCGGTGAGGCTGCGCCGCCAGTGGTCGAAATCGGCGTCGGCGATGTCGCCCAGCAGGTCTGCCGCGCGGGCCTGATCGAGCAGGGCGCGGTAGACCAGCGTTACCGATTGGGCGGAAAGGCCCGCGCCGGGGGTCCAGATATCAGCGCCCGCCTTGTCGCGCGCGCGGTGGAGGCGGCGGAAGATGGGGCCTTCGCTTGCTGCGCTGGCAGAGGCTTCACGCCATGCCGCGAGCGCCTGCATCGTGCGCGCCGAAAGATAGGCGTAGGCCCCTGCACCTTCCTGATCCGCCTTGCTGCGGGGCACGAACAGCCGCCCGCTGCCCGCGCTTCCCTGCTCGACGTGCGCCCAGCGGGTGGCGACGATCTCGCTGCGACGCAGGCCCGTATCAAACGCGAGGCTGAGCAGCGCGCGGTCGCGCAGGCCCTGCAGGGTGGCGGGCGCCGCAGCAAGCATCGCTTCCACGCACACCCCCATCGGCCCGGCAGCGGCAAGCGGATCGGCGACCTGCCCGCGAAAGCGAAGCCCACGCGCCTGCTTCTGCCGCACACCGAGCTCCCGGCGCTGCGCCTTGAGTTCGAGCCGGACCAGTTCCGCCTTGGTGGGATCGGGCTGGCCCGCCAACGCGTGGGCACGCGCAATCGAACTGGCATAGCGCCCGAGCGTCGCAGCCTTCTTGCCCGCCTCGGCCTGAGCGCGCAGGAATGCGGTGACGCATTCCGGTGAGGCTGGCAGCGTGGCCGCACGGACCCTGGCCGCCCATTGCGCAAAGACCTTGAGATCGGCCTTCAGCGCCCGCCACGAATTGGCGCTCATCGCCCGGCGTGCCGTATCGAGCAGCACTTCATCTACTGCGGGCAACCCACCTCCGTGCGGGGCGGTACCGTCAAGGCCCGAAGGCAGGTTTTCGAACAAGGGGTCCATAGAACCTTGTGTGCGCGAAAACACCCTTTCCTGCAAGCGTACTAGCGATAGCTTACATTATCACTAGTTGAATTGCACTGGTGGTGGGGACGGCAGAATTCTTAGCTCTGCTTGCCAAGAGCAGCGACCAGAGTCCGAGCGGCCGATTGTGCCGCGGCCAATCGTGCGGAACTCAAAGGCGTCCCATGGGCCAGGTCATTGCGACTGTCGCGCAGAGTCACGGCAGCGTCGATCTGCACTCTGGGCGCGCCGCTTTGGATCAAGGCAATAACGATGTGTGCAAATTCGTAGTCCGGGACGGACAGTCGATCGCCTGTAACCTTGTTTTCCACACCAGCGGGCAACTGCCTGGCTCCACGCCGCGTGACCAGGCTGCGTGTTTCTTCGAGCCAGGGAAACAGCACGCTCAATTGCCCACGCAGGATGCGGTCGGACAGTCGGGCCGGATCGTGCGCCAGAAGCCAGGTCGGGCACGGCTCCTCCTGATCGCGCCATTTCAGCAGCCGCTTATCGTTTGAAGGTTCAAGGTTGCGCAAGGCTGCGGTGGGATCGAGGAAGTGCTCGGGAGAAGGGCCGAGCAGACAATCGATCTGGTCAAGGTCGCCCCGGCAGACCTCGACTACAACAGCGGCAGCGGTCTGCGCCAGACGGCTGCGCGACCAGTTCGAACGATCGCGCACGAAGAGCAGCGCGTCGAGTACATCGACGATATCGTCATCGTTTAGCACCACGCAGTGGTTGGGCGCGCTGCAGTGCTCTGGCGTGAGCACCACAAGGCTGGCGGCAGGTCCATCGTAGTGCCGCCGGACGGATGCGAACAGGCCGACAAAGGCCAGCCACGACTTGAAAGCCTCGGGCGCCGCCTCGACGATGATGACGGCATCACGCAAGTCATCGCTGGCGATCAACGGCAGCAATTCGCCACGCGCGGCGGCGCGCACATCGGGCGGAACCAGGGCTTCTATGCAAGCTTGCGGCGTTCTCCCTGCGGTGTGGGTCACGTGGTGAGCATGGTAGGACAACTCGTTCGCGCTTTCCGCCAGCAGCGTGGCGGCACCCGCGTGCCGTGCGTGCAAAAGCACGGGCCGTCGATTGACCGCATGGGTGAGCGCCTCCACGGCGAGCGCTTGCCCTCGCCCTGTGCGCCAAGCGTTGCCGCTCTCCTGCCACATCTACATCACGCGCCGGTCGCCATGGTGCGCACCGCTTCGAGCAGCCGCCAGCAGGGTGGTCCCGACGCCTGCACTTCTTCGAGCAGACCCATTGTCCGCAAGCCCGGCAAGGCATGCGTTGCGTCCTCGCACTCGGCCGCCAGATCCTGCAGATACTCCTCATCGAGACCTTCGGGGTCATCGAAATCGATCAGGCGTTCGATCAACCGGCGCATGCCGGCATTGTCCACCCCGATGGTCGATGGCGTCAGCGCCTTAGCCGCAGCAGTCTTCAGTCTTGCCAGCATGTCGTCACCATCGGTGATCGGCGCACGGGTCGGTGCGATCGCATGAAACACGGTACTGAAGCCTCCGGTTACTGCGCGGACGCGCTCGACGAACGCGGCATCGTCCGCCAGCGGTCGGGCGTGCCGATGGAGCCACAACGCGATCGCTTCGCGCTGCCAGGGCACGATATCAACCCAACGCGCTTTCAAGTTGCGGCAAGCGTCGAGGCTCACCCGGCCGAAGACCTGATCGTGGGCGTCACCCACAAAGACCACCCGCACCGGGGCCGCCGCATCACGAAGTTCGCGCAAGCCGTCGAGCCGGGCGATGTCATCCTGCGTGGGCCAGCGGCCGTGACAGATGATAAGCTTGGGCCGGTTTGTCGCGGCTTCGCTGCGGGCGGACGGAATGACCTTCAGGAGATCATCGATCGTGCGATATTCCAGTTCTCGTGCCGATGGCCACTGCTGCAACTCCGCCATGTCCTTGAGCGTAGCGACGATGGTGGTCATATCGGCCAGCGCCATGCTGCCTGTGATGCACAGCAGCGCGACCGGATGCTTGGGCGAGCGCAGCTGGTCGACCAACGTATTCTCGTCGCGCCACGACCAAGGCGAATAAGCGCCCGACGGAAGTTCGCGGTGGTTTGCCATCGGGTCGGGTTTGGTGGGCCGTCCTCGCGGCGCAAACTCAAGCAGCTTGGTCTCGATCTGGTCACGATTGCCCAGCATGGTGGCGATGCGAGCGGACCGAATGGCGTAGTGCTCACCGTGTTGGGCGAAGACGCCGAGACCGACCATTTCATCGAGCAGAGCGCTGAACGTGTCGGACGAACGAATGTCCTCGAAGCCCTGCGGCCAGTATTCGCGTGCAACTTCGAGGATCTGGTCGTTACGGAAGCCGTGCGCAGCCAGGCGTCCGCGCGCCCGTTCGTCCTCGGTCATCTGGCACACGACGTAGGCGATTAGTTCGTAGCGCGGATCCAGTTCGAGCGTCGCGCGGAACTTGCGCTGCAAATCTTCACGGAATGCCGAGGCCTTGAAGCCCTGCTCAATCGCGGCACGATCCAACAGCGCGGGCATCTGTTCCGGCTCCCCCTTCAGCGCCAGACCTTCATCAATCCGTGCCAGCAGCGACTTGCCGAAGGTCTGCAGCAGCGAGGGGTAATAGCCGACGAGCGACAGCATATGGTGCGCATCGGTCGGCTGCGTGAAACCGACACCCGCTGCTGCCATCGGTTCGAACACCATCTGCCGGGCGGCATGGCGGTCATGGCCCATCAATGGGCCAATCTTCACCGGCTCACCCAAGTGGAGCATCGGGCTGTTGGGCGCGCGCACAAAGCGCTGAACGTTGTGAAGCCCCGCATAGACGAACTTCACGCGCCGCCCATGCGTTTCCATCAGCCCCTTCATTTTCATGATGTTGGGGAAATCGGCTTCCATTTCGGACTCGAGAAAGTTGTCCGCCTCGTCGAGCAGGATCAGCACGCGTCGCTGTCCCTGCCCGCGCAACCAGGCCTCGATCGAATCTGCGACCTTGTCGCCGTGCAGACCCTCGGCGAAGACCGCAGGGTTCTTCTTGTGCAACGCCTCGCCGATCCTGGCCCAGACCGCCGTCGGCATGTCCACGGAACCGACATTCTTGATGTCGCTGTAGACGACAACCGTGTCGCGGTTGGTTTGGTTGCGCTGCTCGATCTGCTTGAGCAGCGCGGTTTTGCCCAACTGACGCCCGCCATAAACGAGGCAGGAGCCTTCGGGGGCAAAAAGCGTGTCATATTCCTTCACGCGGCCGAAGAACATCTCGACTGAGGTCTTCGCGCTGGTATCGGAGTAGGGTCGACCCGCGCCGAATGGGACTGCCAGCGTGAAGAAGCTGCGCAAGTTCCGTCCAGGAGTGGCCGCCAGTGCGCCGATACCGGGGTCATCGAGCAGCGCGAAGGCTGCGTCCGACCGCCCCCGCGCCTTGCGCAGGAATTGGGTGCGAGCCTTCGGGGTCAGCCATTCCATCGCGAGGACGATCGTGCGTGCAGGCAGGTCGTCAAAGCCGGACGGTACGCTCTTTTCCAGCGATCCCTTGGGCATGACCAGCACGGTATAGCTACCTTCGGCCTGGCTGCCGAAAGCAGGGATTATGCAGTCGCCGGCCGAGCGCAAGGGATCGACTTTCACTTCAAACCGTCGTCCTGTCCGCCATGCGGCTTCGCTCGCCACCCGAACGTTGCCGAAGCCGATCGCCTCCAGCAGATGGATCAGGGCGGCACTCCGGGCGCTGGGCTGGCTTTGCGTGACCTGCTGCAGTTTCCTCCAACTGTCGATCAACTGGCGCGCTTCGATGCGTTCGCTTGCGGGCAGCGCGTCAAAGGCAAAGGCCCCCCAGCACACTCCACTAGTAGCCGCTTCGCCCAAGGGAAGGAGAATGCTGCCAGGCCCTTCGGGGCCCCGAGCTAGAATAGCGCGGGCGAAATGTTCGACCGGCTGCAACAGCGCGGAGGGATTGTCAGGCCGCTGGACCGTTCCGGTGTCGGCGATCTGCGCCAGTTCTTCGGCCAGGGTGCCAAGGCTGCCGCGATCCAGCATCGCGCAACAGTCCGATAGGTCGGCACCCTCTGCGGCCAACGCCTTGATACGCACCTCAAGCTCTGCGGCCACTTCGGCCCGAGCTGCGGAGAGGTCCTGTTCGAAGGCATCGAGACGTTCGACCAGAACGGGGAAATCGCCGATCGCTCCGGCGTCGTCGAGGCCTTCGACGGGAAGGCTGGTCAGGTCGAACTGCTCCAGCTCCAACAATTGAGCTTCATAGGCGGTCGATCCGTCCACGGTCGCCGACAGCAAATCGTCGAGCAGGATGCGCAACTGTTCGCGCCGTTCGTTCACCTTGCGTCGCTGATCCTCGATCACCCCGTCGATGCGATAGCGCGCTTCGGTCTGGTCTGGGGGTAGCATCGGCATCAGGCGCTGTGCCACGCCGGGCGCGCCGATCATGATCGCGCGATCGAATGCTGCCGACCAGGTGGGCATACCATCGGCCAGGTTGCGCTCAGCAGCGTCGCGCAAGGCGACCGTGTCGCTCCCTGCAATCTCCAGCCCGACCCGGCCGTTGAGCGGGAAATCGGGTAGCAGCGCGATTTCCGTGTCCAGCACCTGCTGAGAGTCTGCCAGAACGCTATCGGTGCCGTTGAGCACATCGTTGAACTGGTCGAGCACGCTTTCCAGAAGCGCAGCGCCCAGCCTCACCGGCAGAGCACCCTCTCGGACGAATTCCTGTGCGCAACGGCGGGCCTGCGCGACGGCCACCTTGAAATTGCCCCGCGGGCGCACGAAGCGGTCCGTCCGATTTCCAACCGGGCGTGCCACGCGCAACCATGCTTCGAGGTGGTCGCGCGCTTCCTGCAGCAGCGTGATGAAGCGCCCGCGCGCCATGCCTTCCAGTTCGCGGCCCTTGCCACGCTGGAAAGTCTTGAAGTGGCCATCGAGAAAATCATCGATGTCACCGCGCAATTCCTCGACCAGCGCTTGTGCGCGCTCGACGGCGTCCTTCGTGCCTGCAATTGCGGCGGTGAACACGCTGCCGACCACGCCGTCAGGCCGGATCATCTCGTTCTGCCACAAGGCCGTGGCCGTCACGTAGCCTGCCATCTTGCGGGTGCGCGCGGTATAGAACCAGGCCTTCAGATCGGTGACGGCGTCATGTCCGAGGCGTTCGCGTTCACTGTCCTCAGGCAGCGGGCGCAGGTCGTCGACGGCGTCGAGCCCCAGTTGCGGGCCATCGCGCAGCAGTTCGACGAGCGCGTGGAACTCGGTCAGCTGCCGCCCGGTAGGCAGCGCGTCGATGACCTGAACCCCGACGTAGTTGGCGACAAGGCACGGACGCAGCGCGCCCGCCAGCACCGTCAGCGCCTGCCCGAGTCCAGCAGCGTGATCGAGTGACAAGGCACCCGCAGCTTCGAGCAACTGGGGTGACAGTTCTTCGTAGCGGCTTGCGGAAAGGTCATTGCCCGCCTTGACGCTGCGGCCCCGCACGAGGCCGGTCAGCACTGCCGCGCGCCAGCTGTCGGGTGTATCGGCACCCGCCTGTTCTCGCGCTCGGGCAAGGTGTGCGGCCAAGCCGATGCGCCCGCTCTCCAGCGCCATCTCGGTCCAGCGATCCCACTCGTCGAGCGGTTGCTGCAGCCGCGCGGGCGGACCATCATCCTCGGCATCGACTTCGACTTCGGCATCGACTTCGGCAGCGCCCAGGTCTGCGGCCGGTTCGACGTCCATGGCGATGCCCGCAGGTTCGACCGGTTCCGTTTCCGGAGCCTCTTCAACCACCTCGCCGTCGGCTTCCACGCCGTTGTTTTCATGCGCAGCTTCTGCGCCGACCGTCACGGGCTCGATCGCGTCGATCAGGCAATCGGCGATCGGCTCCGGCATGACGCTGGCCTCCTCGATCGCCTTAACTTCATATATTTCCGCCTCTGCGTCCTGCACGAGCGCAAGCGCGCCTGTCGCATCAGCATGCGCGGCCTTCATTGCGGCATAAGCCGCCGTATACCGGTCGAAGTCGGCCTCTATTTCAGCCATGGTCCGACCTTGACGGGCATTCAATGCCATTGCCTCGCCCAGATCGTCGATGGCAGCGCGCAGGGCAGCTACCGCCCCGGCCGCATCTTCCAGCAAGGCGATATCGCGTGAGCGCACCTGCGTGGGCAGTTCGTCGAACTGGTTGCGTGGCAGGCTTTCGAGTTCGCGAGCCAGCGCATCGCGCGCAGCTTCCACCTCCATCTCGCGCAGCATTTCGCGCTCGCGCTCGGCAGCACCATCCAGCTGATCGAGCGTTGCGATCAGCGTCTGCGTGAACTCGGCGACCAGATCGAGAAGCTCAGGATCGGGCCTGGCTTCAAGCCGCGTCAGCGCCTCGCGGGCTGCTTCGATGGCTGCGGGCGTGCTGTCATGATCGATCACGTCCTCGTGCTCCGGGACGGCTGCTTCATCGGGGGTATCGTACTCCTCGCTGTCGATTGCGAGGACGTCACGGAACCACTCGACGACCGGAACCATGTGTGCGTCCATATCGCGGGCCAGGATGGCGTCCTTAATACTGCGAAATCGCGTCTCTTGCCGGCTCAGCCACGCGCCTCCGGTTTGCACCAGCCTCCGCCGCGCGTCCTTGCCACCCATCGCGGTCAGCGCCTCGTCGACGTGGTCGGTGCCGTGGCCGTCGTAATGGCCTAGCAGCCAAGTATAAAATGTATCGTCGTCCCGCCAGTTCGCAGGGGGCGAAAAAGCAGACATCTCCTCCACCAGCTTGCGGCGCGTCGCCGTAGGCAGAGGCTGGATTTCCGAAAGCGGGATTTCTTCGAGCGTTGCCATAAGTCTTTCCTGCCATGCCTGCCATTCCCGCAGGGGTGACTGCTGCTTAGCCAGTTAGTTGAAGTCGATCATACGATGCGTCTCAGCCGCCTTGCGTCCATTCGCCAAGGAAGCGCGCAAACGTGGGCAAATCGGCATCTGCGATCCCGGTCAGACCATCATCCTCAGCGCGGAAGTCGGCGCGGATATCACGAGCGAATGCTGTATCACCGGTGGCCAATGCAGCGAGAGGGCCGATCCAGTCAATCCGCACATGCCCGACCAGACGGGACCCCAAGTCCGCCCTCAATCGTTCCGCATCGCCATGTTCGGCAAATGCATCGAGCAAAGTCGCGGTATCAGCCTCTGCGGCTTCCATGTCGAAGCCGCAGAGGGGCAAAAACCAGGGTACCAGATGTTCGCGCAAGGTTGCGATCATCTGGTGGCGAGCATCCCACCACAGGAACATCATGAACTGGCCGCCTATGACTGCAGGCGCATCGCCGCCAAGGCAGATGCCCCAGGAATGCGGCTTTGGTTCTGGCAGGCTCGAAAATGCCTCGGTCGCCTTTTCCCGGCGGATATCTTCGAGATCCTCCGGCGAAAGTCCGGTCGTGGAGGTCGGGTTGGCCATGTCATAGTGTCCTTTAAGAGATGCCGGTCGTGTGCGCTGCGATCACTGCGCCAATGCCGCCAGCATCAGGCTTTGCGTCACCGGCCCGTTGCCCAGCAGGACGTAGCGTCGCGGCTTGGCGGTCAGCAGAACGCTCTTGGACAAGGGCGAGCCCAACGCAAACAAAGCCGCCTCCACCTGATGTGGGTTCATTTCGACGCGAGCCGACGCGAGCGAACGGGTCACCGCCTTTTCCCCACGTCGGCCGCCCACAGGCAATGCCCATGATAGTGTGCCTGCAACCGCGTATAAGTCACTTCTGCACCCCCTGATCCAACGCGAAACAGGCGTTGGCGTTCATCGGCCTCATCGCCAATCTGCTTCGCAGTAATGGCTCAGGTCCGGTATAGCTTTATCTATTGCAGCTGTAATCCAAACCATATTTGAGTGGCCTATGACCATTGATATGACAAGAGTGGTCGCACCATTCGCCGGCCAAAGCTCGATGGGGCAGAACAATCAGAGATCGGCGAAAATGAGTCGGGACATGAGGTGCTGGTTGGTTCTAGATCGCTGTCACTTATTGTTCGATCATGACGGGGGCTTTCGAATTCACATGAAATTTCAAGGATACTGGGTGGAAAGCGCAGAAGGCAGGATCAACGTTACGTCCGGCCAGTTCGACGAAACCGAGCTTTCGGATCACTCCAACTGGCGGGAAGCCTGGCAGAACGAAGACCCGGACGTGCCACATGGCTATCTCGATTGCCTGGCGATGCTGCAAGCCGTGAGCCGGACGGTCGCGGGCCCGCTCGCCCCGGCCGAACTTGAAGAGGCCCGCGCCCGCTTTCGCGCCGGAACACCTTGCCCGGTGGCAAGTTTGGAAGACCTGGCCCGCCTGATCCAGCTTGCGATCCCCGACCGGATGCCAGCACGATGAACGGCCGGCCCATCACGCGCGCCACCATCGCGCCACCGGGCAAACTGGCAAAATCGTTGCTGCACGACGAAACATTCGCCGCGAACCTGGTCGCCTATGCCGCGCAGACAAGCGCCTTCCTCGAAACAATCGCACCGCTTTATGCACAACGCGATGACTATGACATCAACTTACCATTCGACACCATCATCGCTATGCTGGCCGGCCTCCGCTGGGCTTATCCCATCAAAACCCGCACCGCCCGTACGGCAAAGGTCGATCGCACCCGGCCCATGCTCATCGGGCCTCTGTTCACCTCGGCAGACCATCCCTGGCCCCAGCATGAGGGTAAATTCCGCGAACCGCTGTGCCAGTTCGATCTGGAAGAGGTGGGCGCACTTCAGGGCGTCGATCTCGGTTCGGGAATGCTGCAGCTGTGGCTTGGCCCGGAATTCGACGACTATCACATCCGCATCGTGCCCAAGTCTGCGGTAACCAGAGCAAATCTCACCCCGCTGCCGCCGGAAATTTGCCCGTCCTATTTCGAAGGCACCGCCTTCTTCGCCGCCGATTGGGATTCCTGGCTCAACCACGAGGATGGCGGCGACACTACTCTGATCGCGGGAACGAAGAAAAAGATACTGACCTGGCCGAGCTATCTGGACGATGCGCTGTGCGATCTTCTGTATAACATCGACGAGGCGCATAAGCCACCAGTCGAAGATTTCCTGAAATGCCTCGGATTTCGTGCTCCCCGAACAGCACCGCACTACTTCGGCAACTTCAACGCTATCCAGTACAATGTTGAGGAGATGCCGCCTTGCCTGCTGTCGCTGGAGAGCAACGGGCCATTCATATGGGGCGATTGCGGCAACGCGCAGATATTCTACAGTCGCACCGCAGACGGAACACTGCACTTCAGTTTCGCCTGGAGCTGCACCTGAAGACATCGCCACCCGGTACAACCAGTTGACCAATGGCTTCCTTGGCATCGGCCCTCTTGCCACCGCCAGATACTGGCTCAAATTTGGCCACGCCGCCTAGCCGAAACGCCATGAAAAGCGCTTGGCGACCCGAACTATGTTGCGGCTCCATCCCTCTGATTTTACACACTTTAGACTTTCTCCGTGGGCAGCCGAAACATGGTTCGTCGAGCCCTTCGACCGTCCTTCTGCGCCTAACATTCTGTAGTTAAACGAGATAGCTCCCGAAACGCCTTACGGCAAAACCGTGTTCGGTGTGCGCAATCAGGGACTTGGCTTCCATTATCCGTGACCCGGGTTTCTGTGGGCACTTCATATCAGAGGTGGCAATCCGGCCATTTGCCAAGCCGACAGCCAGCGCGGCACCGTGGCGATTCTGCCAAAGCAGCGTCGTGGTATCTCGCCCCTCGCTTTGAAGGCTCAAAGGAGAGCCAGGCCCTCGAATTGCTGGACGAGGCAAGCTCAAGCATGAATGCCGGCGCTGACCGCCTCGATATAGGCCAGCACATCCCGCGCTCGACCGGATTGCACCAGTTCCATTGCGGATTGGCCTGAGAAGCCTGGAATTGGCTCGGAACGATACCAGGCATAGGCAACGAGAGTTGAGCCGAACCGTGCCTCGATCTTGCCGAGCACCTCTGCCATCTGGGCAATGCAGTGCTGGGTGTGATCAGAGGACATCAGGTCTTCGCGCCCAAGAGCATCTTTGGCGAGACCAAGCGTCCGAGCAAGCTCACCGCTCGACGTTTGCAGCAATGCTACAATCTTGCGCGGATCAAACTGGCCATTTTCGGCGCAATCCTGAATTGCCATCGCAGTTCTCCAACGCCGCGGCGATCACATTACACATATCCGCCAAGATAGCTCTGTTGATATCGTTGCAGAATCGGATGCAGATGGCGATCCGATCCATGATGCCCTCAGGAAAAGCGATTACCATCCCGGCGCTGCAATTAATCGCCAAATTTTGTCCAAATATGGCCTCTAATTTGACTCTTGGCGGTATATGGGCCATAAATGGCCTATGTTTCTTACGCTACAGGATCAGCTAACGAGCCTCGGCAAGCGGATCAAGGCCCGCCGCCTGGCCCTTGATCTCACCCAGCAAGCGGCAGCCGCCAAAGCAGGCGTGGCCCACAGAACGTGGCGGCGGATGGAGGCCGAAGGCAGGGCCTCAATCGAAGACCTGGTGCGCGCTGCCATCGCCCTGCGCTGCGACGAGGGCATTGTCGCGCTGTTCCCTGAGATTGCGGCAAGCAGCATGGACGAGCTTCTGGCGCAGCAGCGCCAGGCTGCCAAGCCGCAGCGCAAGCGTGCCAGCGGGACAAGGTTATGAAGCTGGCACCGGGAACGCCCTTGGCGGTTGGACTGCTGACCGACGAGACCGCCCCGCCGCGTTCGGTCGGCAGGCTGGCGATGGCCAGGGGCCTTGCTCAGCTCGAATGGTCTGCAGAGATCATCGCGGAAGGGATGCCAATCTCTCCGCTGCACTATCCGGCTGAGCCGGGCCTGCACCCCGCCCGCAGCCGGACCTTCGATGGCCTCCACGGCTTCCTGTCGGACTGTCTGCCCGATGCTTGGGGCATGCTCTTGTTGAAGCGGCGGCTTCAAAAAACGGGTCACCCGTTCGAAGACCTCAATGCGGTCGACCGGCTCGCCCTGGTTGGCACGAAAGGTCGGGGCGCCCTCGTATTCCAGCCTGAAACACTTGATGGTGAAGCTTCAAGTACTATCGACCTCGATGCTCTGGCCGATGAATCACGCCACGTTCTGCTGGGCGAGGAGACAGAACTGGAAGATCTGCTGGCACGCCTCGGCGGCGGTTCGGGCGGCGCGCGGCCGAAAGTTCATGTGGCGATCGACGCCGGCGGCAAGCTGTCCGCCGGAGACGAGTTGGCTGCAGCGGGAACCAAGAGCGCCGGTGAGGAATGGATCGTCAAGTTTGCAGCGACCAATGACCCCGCAGATATCGGGCCGCTGGAGGAGGCCTACGCCCGGATGGCCCGCGCTGCGGGAATAGAAATGGCTGAAACGCGATTGATTCCCTCTGCGAAGGGGCCGGGCCATTTCGCGACCATGCGCTTCGATCGACCAGCGCCGGGGCAGAGGCTTCACATGGTGAGCTTGGGCGGGGCGCTTGAAGCATCGCCACATATGCCAAGTGTCGACTACGACGGCTTTCTGAAGGCGACATTGGCGATCACCCACAGCATGGCGAACGTCGATCAGGCCTTTCGCCGCATGGTCTTCAACGTGCTCGCGCGAAACCGCGACGATCATGTCCGCCAGCATGCCTACCTGATGGATGCCCGGGGAGATTGGCGGCTTGCGCCGGCCTTCGACCTCACGTTCTCGAATGGCCCCGGCGGCGAGCATTACATGGCTGTTCTGGGCGAAGGGCGTACCATCACGGGCGAGCATGTCGAAAAGCTTGCGAAGGCACATGGCATTTCGGCCAAGCGCGTGGCCGCCGTAATCGACGATGTTCGCGCAGCACTCGCCGAGTGGCCGTCGCATGCGCGTGACGCTGGGGTCGGGATCTCCATGGCGACGGTTTCCCAAGGCTTAGCTTCAGTCGCCCAAGAATTTGGTTGACGGTAGCTTCGCTCGCCGGGGTCCGACAATGCACCGAAAAGGCAGAGTCCGATCAGATCAAGCCATGCTGTGATTGGCTCTTGAATGTCCGCTTGCGCATAAATCTGCCGCTAGCATTCACGTAAAAATCAGGGTTGATCGAGGCAGCAGCGCGGCGCTTCTAGCACCCTGCCGATGCGCTGACACCCATAAAAAGCCAGCGCGTTCAAGCCCTTGAATGACGTTGGGGCGTATTCCGTACAATGCGTGAAAATCACGCCGCAATAAACCTGATGGCATCATGCTTCAGCGTTACCAAGGTCCTTGGACCTATGACGGAATCTGTCGGCAAACGAGTCTAGGTTGCCCAGCGCGACGAGTAGCGCTGCCGTACGAGCCCCGCGGCACGGCATGCTCATTAAGCGGCAGAACCAGGCAGGTGATGTTCATGCGGGAAGAATTCGAACGCAAGCGGAAGCGTATGACGCCAGTGCAGAAGTGCACCGAAGTCAATCCGTTGCTCCAATTCCTTGGCCTGACGGGGGAAGGCTTCCGCAAGCAATCCCAGAACAGCCAGATAAAGCGGGTCGTCCCCAGCGCCGATGGTGGAATGCTGCTCCAGGAACGGCACAACAACTTCTAGTTAAAGAAATAGAATAGCATAACATTAAGGTTTTTCATGATTATATCGAAATCTCCCGCCTTGTGGGCAATAAAGCGAGCGTTTGAGATGTGTGGCCTGAGCCACCAAGAGCGCCAGACACAAGAAACGGTTGGCGGATCTTCTATAATCAACGCTTTTGCCCGTTATATTGAGGAGCATGAGCCGCCGCCACCCGATCCTCTGCTGGATGAAGCACGCGAAGTCATTGCCCGCTGCCAGGAAGCGATGGGCATGGCGAATGCAGCGAAAGCAGCGCGTTTGGGAAAATGCGATACCCAGATGAGCATGCGCATAACGCTCGCAGCGCTCCGCCGGGGCATTGAACTTGGCAGACAGGAGCACTGAGGCGTCGGCAGGACGAAGATATAGCAATCGTCACACGTGGCCCAACGGCAATCGCGAGGTGCCGGGGCTCCAAAGGCTCCCAAGGTTCTTGCGCAACCCGCGCCTGAGTTTCGTCCGCCCTGCGGGCAATGGCTCAGCGTGTCTAACTGCATTATTGGAGATTGATAATGGCCATAGAAGTAGGCTGCTTCAGCTTTGTGCTGCGCATCGATGCCATCAGAGAGCGCTATCTCGGCGGTTGGCCGGCCTTCATGGCCGATAATGGCAAGTACCTTGGCTGCGGTGCTTGGCGCGACGATCATCTGTTTTGCATCGGGGTCATGGACGGATCCTTCCTGCCGGTGCTGGTCTGGGAAATGACCAAGAAGGGCATGGTCATGATGGAGAGGGAAAACGGTCGCCCATCCATCTGGCGGGACGGCTGCATTCTCGATGGTCGTCGCTTGACGCTCCCGTGCGACTGGGTGGAGTTTGCAGGCCGGAGGGCGATCTTTTTGCGCGGCACAGAACCTGGCGAGGTCATCTCTATGAGAAGCTATCGACGCCAGCACGGGATCGGTGGCTCTGACAGGCGTTTGCCTGAACCTGGAGCATAACCGAGGGTGAGTGGAAACGGTAAAATGGCGGACGGCTTCAAGCGCATTATGCCAGACAAAACGGGTCAGTTCGGATCTTACAACGCTGGGCGCTTGTCCAGAACGTGTCTGCTTTTCTGGCTTGTGATGCCGGTATTGATGTCGTGCAGTGATCATCGCAGGTCGAGTGAGCCTGAAAAATCAGAGATGGCCTCTCAAGCCACACGGCCAATTTATCGCGATATCAATGATTGGCTGCTTGCCTGTTCCAATCTGGCCCAGTCGGCCCGAAGCTGCGATTTTGGCCATGTTGAAGAACAAAGATTGAACATGGCGATCTACCAGGCTCGCTCTTGTCCTCCAATCTCGTAAACATCGGTCTCGATCGAGCACCTGTAGCTCTCTGCGATGTTGAACATCTCTGTCTGGAGAGATGCGATCTCATCATCGAGGCTGACGCCATCGGCACCCTGATCATAGGCGACGGTCAGCGTGTAATCGCAGTTCCCGGTCTTTTGCATCTGGTAATCCCGCTCCAGCATCGCCTCAATGCGCTCGCGAGCGGGCTTTCTGCCACGACCATGCTTGTTGAAGTTCTCGATGGTCAGATGCAGGGCGATGGTGACAGAAGGCGGCTTTTCCGGCAGCCCGATCCTTGAAGGAATGACGTCAAGCGCCCGATAGACGGTCATTCTTGAGATCTTGAGGTCGCGCGCGACGCTGGCCTTGCTCGCGCCGGCGGTGATCCGGCGTCGGATTTCATCGTCATCGATGTTTTTCTTCCGGCCTTTGTAGACGCCTTCGGCGCGCGCCGCCTCGATCCCGGCGCGCTGCCGGTCCTTGATGAACGTCAGTTCCATGTCCGCGACCATGCCCAGAATGGTGATCACCATCCGCCCCATGCTTCCGGCCGTCGTCACCTCCGGCTCAAGCACCCGCAATGAGGCTCCCTTCTGGTCGAGTTCATGAACCAGATTGAGAACATCGCGTGTGGAGCGACCGAGCCGATCGAGACGCAGGACGACGAGTTCGTCATCGGCGCGCAGGAACTGCATGATCGTCTCAAGCTCCGTGCGTCCAGTGCGCGATGCGCCCGAGCCTGTTTCGGAGCGGAGGATTTCACAGCCCGCTGCCTTCAACCGGGCAACCTGGATGTCGAGATCCTGGTCGATGGTGCTGACGCGGGCGTAGCCGACGCGGGTCATGGGCAAATCCGTCACATTAGGGTGGCTTTGCCCTCGTACAGTAACATTGGTGACGGAACCACCCTTTTGTGACATGTCGTATATGTCACTTCCGATCGTCACGTTCGGGTGCACCCAAATGGTGCGAGCGGAAAGGCCCCGGTCAGGCAGCAAGCCGCCCAAAATCGATCCGGCTATTCAGATCGAGGTCGAAGCGGCCATAAGGATTGACGTGGCTGTAAATCAGCGGTGTGAGGCCGCGATAATCATCCGGCGTCATCCGGCCCGTCCATTTCGGTTCCACCAGCACGCTCTGAAGCATTCGGGTGTTCACATAGACAAGCGACGCTTGCAGCAAATGTAGCGCCAGGACCGAGAGCTGCTGCTCATCGATGCGGTTAGTGGCGATCTCGCCGCCCTTGCCGAAGAAAACGAACCCATTGGCACTGTTCCAGTTTTCAACGACATTCAGGCCTTCATGAATTTCGCGGCGGAAGGACTCCTCGCGCAGATACCGGCACAGGAAGATCGTCTTGACCGCGCGGCCCAGCTCACTCAACGCCTTGTAGGTCGGGTGCATCACCTCGGAGCGGCTAAACCGGCGCAGGATCGCCTCCGGGTCGGCGGTTTTTGTCTGCATCGCGGCTGCATATTTGACCATCTCGTCATATTGCTGCTCGATCTCATCCCAGTTGATCGGACTGGAGAGGATCGGCTGCAAGTGGGGAAGCCGCGTTCGCATGCCGACATCGGGAAGAGCCAGCTTCTGGCGAGCGATCGCTTTCAGGCGGGGTGCAAGCTCAAATCCGAGAAGCCGGCAAAATGCAAAGCCAACCGCGCTTTGGCCATGACTATCAACATATTGTCGCTGGATTTCCATGTCGGTGCAATGGCGCAGCACGCCCTCGATCATGGAGGCGACCTCGGAGGAAGAGCAGCGCTTGAGCTGGGAATAGACGCATGTCGCGCGTCGTTCGACATGCCAGTAGATCATGACGCCCCGTCCACCATAACGCGCATGCCATTCCGTCATCAGGTTGCGATCCCAGGCTCCGAACTTTGTGGAATCTGACGCACAGGCCGTGCCGGCGTCCCCCCAGACTGCAGCATTGCGGATTGCCAGGGTCGCATTCGCAACCCTGGCACACGCCTCCTTGAGCGCCGCGGCATGAACGAAGCGGCGATGGACATGCAGCAGCTCTTCATAGCTGACATCGGGGGTGGCGCCGGCGATCCGCTTGAGCCCGGCATTCGTTCCCAGGCCGTAGAGGCATAGCAGGAGACGTTGATCCAGCGCGGTTTTCGGCAGTGCAACACGCGAGGCCGATGTTTCGAACGCTTCGAGAAGTCCCGTATCAAGGGCAGCCTCCTTCAGTACGTCGAGCAGCCCGGTCATCGGCCAGCGTTGGCCGATCTCGGTCTTGATCGAGGCGAGACCCCTGGGTTCGGGCAAGGGTTTGAACGGGGTGAGAGATATACGGTTCTCGCCGCGCCACAGCAGCCGAACCTTGTCGTTCCGGGGAATATTGGCATTGAGGAGCAACAGTTCCTGAGCAAGCTCTTCCCGGATGGCGCTTGAAAATGCACGCGCATCCGCCGTCAGGTTCAATCCTGTGTAATATGCTTCTCGCCGCGCATCGAAGTCCTTGGGAAGATCGTCATCGGGATTGCGGTATCGGTCCGCCCCGACAACCCAGATTTCCTTAGAACGGATGCGATCGCGCAGTTGCGCGAGGACACAAAGCTCATAACTGATCCGGTTTACGCGCCCCTCTTCATCAATGACGGAACTGCGCCATCTCGCCGGAATGACCTCGTCGACCGGCACTGCGTGCGGCGGCACGTAGCGGCATCCATCATCCACTTTGCTTCTGATCCAGTCCAGGGCCGCCAGCACCGGACGCCACACGGCGTTGTTCGACCGGAACTCCAGTGCCGAAAGCAGGCTTGGCAGCATACGGCGATAATGATTGGCCCATGACCTCCGCATCACCTTGTAGATCCGCCGATCCAAGGCGCCCTTTGCCTGGCTTTCCTTGATGATCGCCGCCAGTTTGTCCTTGCCGGCGATTGGGAAAATGACATCGCAGATGCGCCCGGATGGATCGTCGATCGAAGCGCTGGCAATCTCGACCAGGAGTCGCTCCTTGCCATAGACCCGCTCGATGTCTTTCGCGATATCGCCCACCACCTTGCGTTTCGAGCGCGATCCGATCTTATGGACCGTCTCGATCAGCAGGTCGACCATCGCATCCGTAAGCTGAGCTTCCCGCGCCATCAGATAAACGGCATAGAGCCCGAGCTGGCGCGCCGGTACATGCCGGCGCATCTCCGAGGCTTTCTCGCCGGCAACCCGGCGAACGATCTGATCGACCCATGCCTTGCCCGTGACCGATAGGAAATCTCGGGGAAGAGCAAGCCGTTGGATAAAGGCGAGTTTGGCGGTCACGCCAAGAATGTTTTCGAGCGTCGCCTGACCTGCATCCCCCTTCATCGTGTTGAAGCCGGTCGGGCCATCGGGATCGGCGAGCGAGGCTTCCAGCAAGGCGACCGCATCCGGCGCAAGCCGATCGCGGACTCGGGCCAACAGGGCCTCCAGATAGAGGTGTCGTTGCGAACGGACGAGGCGTTCCAGCTCCTTGCGCGACGGCCCATAGATACGGCGGTCGCGGCACCACAGGAAAACATGCTCGAGCATGGCATTGATCGGCTGCCCGCCCGCACAAAGATCGTCGGAAATCCACCTCGACAACGCCCTGCGATCCGTCTGCGTCATACGGCGGAACCCGAGATGCCGCAAAATCTCCGCGCAATGCCGGCGGGCGGTGCGCCCGGAAAAATCATAGTGGTTCACGGATTTGGCATCGAGACCAAGTTGCTCCGCCAGATACAAGACACCGTCGGAGGGTATCGACGCATGATCCGGCACAAAGAAGCCATGCCCGGCGAAAAATCTAAGCTGAACCGCCAATCCCAGTCGTGCCGTCTCCGCTTTGCCGGTCACGAACGCGATGTCCGAAAAACTCAGGCTCCAGGAGCCGATCAGATCCCCACTCGAAACGCCAAGGCTCATAACGCCGCTCCCTTATCGGAGCGGAACGTCGTTCCTCGCATGGGCGATCGTCAACAACAACCAGCCCGTTCCCGACGTGTTCTCCAAGATGACCAAAATCGCAGCTTCGGGCCGACTGGGCCGATCTGGCTGCCCCCGTTCAATTGCAGCACCGATCCATCTTCGAGCCGGACTTCCCGCCTCTCCCCGCGCTTCGTCGCATATTCCATGCTCTCGGGCTGCGCAAAGACGGGTCGCAGATAATGCCAGCCACCGACGCTGAGTACCAGCAGCGCTGCCGCGGCGCACGCCCGCTGCTTTGCCGCGCGCATGGTGCGGATATCCTGAGTGGACAGGCGGCCCATGCCCGAAACCGCATTGAGAGCCTCCCGCAGCGCCGGATCGTCCGGCATGCCGGCAGGGTTCCCGCTCTTGGCCTCTTCCGTCCTCTTGATCATTGTCCAGCGCCCCCAATCCATAGGCCTCGCTTTGCCAGGGCATGACGAAGGTCGGCAAGGGCCCTGCCGACGTGCTTGTCCACGGCCGACCGAGTCATGGCGAGCTCCGATGCGATCACGGATACCTGATGCCCATCCAGCCGATTGCGGAGGAAAATCTCGCGCCTGAGTTGCGGCATCGACCGCAGCGCACGCACGAGCACTTCGACTCGTTCGCGATAGTCCAGCACCTCATCGATGAGCGGCATCGGACAGGCAAGCGCCTCGGGCAAGGTCTCTTCCAGGCTCGACTTTCGGATGCGCTGAAAATGGTCGCGGATCAGGTTACGGGCGGTCGCGAAGCAGAATGCCGGCACATTCGCGACTTGCCGCGTGGTCTGATAATTATACAGCCGGACATAAGTCTCCTGGACGATGTCCTCCGCATCGAAGCGCACGCGAAGCTCCGAATGGACGAAACGCAGGAGCTGTGGGCGAAGGCTCACGGCTTCCGCCAATTCGCTCGCGTAACGGGACGTCAGCGCTGCGTCGTCCATTTTTCGATTCACCTCCATGAGCGGCCATCGATCATGGAAGACCCATCGAGATCGGCGCGCTACGATATGTCCGCGCGCCATAGGAACGGTCTGTGAAATGCCCGTGACGTCGTTTGGATAAACAAGACGGTCACGAGTTGTAAAACGCCGGCTGGCCGCGCACTGACCAAAGGTCGCCGCCAAGGATCGAGTCGTAAGCTATTGATTGCAAAGAGGTCTTGAAGTGCGGAACGCTGGTTCCAGATCAGGAGTCGTCAAGGCAGAACGGGCGTCCATCACTTCATCCGCTCTGCCACTGCGACCGATTCAACCCCGCCGGAGGCCCGCCATGTTCAGTCGCCGACGCCGCACGCCTTAAGCTTGTCCCAATACGCAGGATCGGCGCTCAGCGCGTTCACGGCATCCAAGGGGCGATTGGACAGGATCAGTTCCGCGCCCGATGCCAGCAGGTTCTGATAGAGCGGGGCATCCTTGATGGTGCGATACTTCGCGTCCGCCGTCTCCGGACCGAAGAAGGAGCCGGTGATCGATGTCGCGCCCAGCGCCTTCAGGTCGCGGGCGATCGGATTTCCCGTCTTGCCCAGCGGGGTGAAGGCAATGATCTGCGGACCCACCAATCCGGCCGCCTTGGCCTGGTCGAAGGCATCCTGCGTCCCGATCGCCATCGCCAGCACGGCGTCGGGCAGGACGGCACGAACCGCGAGGGCCTGCTTGATCGTGTAGACATTGGTGATCACGCTCGCTTGCAAGCCCGCCGCCTTCACTTCCTTCGCCACCAAAGCCGCATCCGTCCGCGGCTTGATGTCCAGGATCAGGATCGCGCGCCCCTTCGACCAGGCGAGGGCATCGGCAAGGCGAGGCGGCGTGTAGCCCGTCGGAGTGGCGAACGGATCGCGCTGCTTGACCATTTCGACTTCAATCGAGAACTTGTCGCTGATCGCCCCCGTACCCGTCGTCGTCCTCTCCAGCACGCCATCGTGCTCGAGGAACAGGACGTCATCGACCGTCTGCTGCACGTCGACTTCGAGGAAGACCGGGGCAAGCGACGTCGTATAGTCGAAGGTGACGATTGCGTTTTCCGGGTGCTCGGCCAAGGGACCGCCCCTGTGCGCGACGACGATCGCGGTCTTTTGCTTCTGCAGGCAAGCCAGGAACGCGGGCAGCCTGCCACTGGCGGCTTTCGATATCCCGGCGGAGGTCGGGGTGGCCATGGCCGTCGTTGTCGACGTAGCCGCTATGGCGAGGGCTGCGAACTGGAACATCATCTTGTTCATGAGCAAAAGTCCTACGGCAGGTGGGTTATAGCTCGGGAGGGACCATGTCGGAGACGCGTCTAGGTCGTACTCATAAATGCCTGAATCGCCTGGGACTGCTCGAACCCTACCGGCCCATGGGCGACTGAAGTCGTGCGCTCGGGTGAACTGGGGACGGCCATGGAGAAAGCCCTCCATGGCCGCCCCGTCGTCACTATTCTTTACATCCAACCGTCGAGATCGGCGGGAATTCCGCCCAGCGTACCTTTGCCGGTAATGGCGTTCAGATCGAACGGCTGCGCTTGAAGGAAAAACTCCAGCTGATCGTGCGACGTCACGAGCGAATTGATCACGCGAACTTTGATACCCTTGAAATTCGGCCCATCGATCTGCAGCGCCTTCAAGGTGATCTTCGATCCATGCGCTACCTTAACGAAGCGCGGGTAGTTCAGCAGACGAAACCCAGGCTGGAGAATCTCCAGCTCGATGTCGATCGGCCCGGAATTCTTGATCTCCATCTCACCCATGTTGCCGATCAGCATCTCCGAAGGCGAGTACTTGGTGAAAGACATTTTCAAGACCGAATTGATCACGGCCCCGACGTTCTCCTTGGTGCCGAAGAAGGTGTCTCGAAACAGGCCGACAGTGCGACGCTTTTCCAGGGCATCCTTGAAGGCGCTTTCATCGTCGCCTCGCGTCAGGAACAACGTCGTCACGCGGTGGTCCATTCCGGCCGCTTCCTGCTCCATGGTCGTTCCGAGATGGGCGTCGGTCGTCGCAGCGATGTAGAGATTGTATTTCAGAGCCACGTCCATGGCCGCAGGGTGGATGAAGTCGCTCTGCGCGACCTCGATGCCTGACAACAGGCCCTCCTTGAACATCCGCTCGAGAAACGGTGTCACCACGGCATCTCCGGGGATGGAAGATGGGATGGTGGGATGATTCCACTGACAGATGCCACCTTGGCGCTTCGCTTCACGGAACCGCGCCTCCAGGTCCTTTTCCACCGGACCGGTTCGGTTCCAGTCCACCTGAAGCTGTGTGCCGGTCTGCTTGAACGTGCTGTAGTGGATCTTGGCTGGGTTCAGCGCATTGGCATCCTTGAGAAAATGGCAGTTGAAGTGCCCGATGCCACGCGTGATCTCAGCCCCGAGGGAGAGCCTCATACCCTTCAGTCCGAGCATGCCGGAATCGATGAAAGCGCGCCCGATTTCATAGCTGCGGTTTTTGTTGGTTCCGGTGTCGCGGATTTTCGGCGTGATGATGTCGTGCTCTGTGAAGGACACGAATTTGAGCCCATCATGGGCCGCTTCCGCCAGGCGCAGCGTGGGCCATGCGGAGCCGTCGGAAAAGACCGTATGAAGGTGCAGATCGCCGGCGAGGACATGATAGCCCTCCTGGGTATCAGGGAAGATCAGCCGCGAGGGCGACGGCGGGCGATCGTCCGACTGCGCCACGAACTCGGCGGAAGCTTCGCTGGCCACAAGCATACTGCTTACGAGCATCGCAAAAGACGAAATCATTGTGTTGATGTATTTACGCTTGGTCATAAGACCTCCCAATGAGAATGTTGAAAAGCGCTGCGCCTGGATAATATCGAGACTGAGAATAGACGTTGATCATCATCCGCACCGAGTTTCCGAGCGCTGGCGGGCTCTGTTGCAAACATGGGGCACGGCCGCGCGGCGTCACCCAGTTGGGGGATTAGGCAGCATTGGCGAAATGCTTATTGAGCATAATCATGGTTTCGGTCAGGGCCGAGGGTCCAAT
>JAIYAL010000199.1 GCA_027489095.1 Erythrobacteraceae bacterium | reverse complement strand
GCGGCTTGATCCGCTGTCCTTCCATGGAGACACAATTGTCCCATCCAGGCCAGACGGCCCGTTCGTGGTCATGGCATTCATCCGATTCTGGTTTTGCGGTTCGGCTAGTGCTCAGGCTGTCCCGATGCGCAGGACCGGCTTGATCGTCTTGCCGGTCTCGCTGTCCTCGATCGCCTGATTGATATCAGCGAAGTCGTAGTGCTTGATCAGTCGGTCGAACGGGAAGCGGCCCTGGCGGTAGAATTCGATCAGGGTCGGGATGAAAGTGCTGGAAACGACATCGCCCTGCACTATCCCCATCACGCGGCGGCCGGGGATCATCACGCCCATGACATCGACATTGACTTCGGTGCCGAGCGGCGGCGCGCCCACGATCCCGCAAGTGCCGAAGATGCCGAGGCAATCGATCGCCTGACGCAGCACGGCAGGACGGCCGCTGGCCTCAAGCGTGAAGTCTGCGCCTTTGCCCGTGATCTCCATGATCTTCGCAACCGGATCGCCGTCCATCGCGTTGACCGTGTGCGTGGCACCGATCTCTGCGGCGAGCTTCAGGCGCTCCGGATTGACGTCAACGGCAATGACCTTGGTCGCACCGGCGATCTTGGCCGCCATGATCGCTGCCAGGCCGACTGCGCCGATGCCGAACGCCACGAAGGATGAGCCGGGCCGCACCTTCAGCGCCTGAAGCACGGCGCCAGCCCCGGTCTGCAACCCGCAGCCGAGCGGCGCGAGCAGGTCGAGCGGCAGATCCTTGGGAACTTTCACCACATTGCGCATGTTCGCCAGCGCATATTCGGCAAACGAAGACTGAGCGAAGAAGTGATCGTGGATGGGCTGGCCGGCGGAATCGGTGATCCCGGTCGAACCATCCGCGCGACTGCCGCCAAAGCATTGCGGCAGGACATTCTCGCAATGCGCGGGATGGCCCGAGTGGCACAAGTCGCAAGAGCCGCACCAGGCATAGCTCATCACCACGTGATCGCCGGGGACGACATGGGTCACCGAGCGGCCGACAGCCTCCACAACGCCGCTTCCCTCGTGGCCAAGCACGGCAGGCAGGGGCATCGGCAGCAATTGATCGCGGACCGAAAGGTCGGTGTGGCAGATGCCGGTGGCCACAATGCGGACCAGCACTTCATCGTCTGCAGGCTCGCTGATCGTAACCTGTTCGATCGACATCGCTCCGCCAGTCTCGCGGACGATGGCAGCTTTGATGATCCTGCTTTCGTGAATGCCCAAGGTCGTTCTCCCATTTGCTTCTTGGCCTCAAACCAGAGCCGGCAGGTTCCTTCCCGCCTGATCCCGTGGAATCGGCAACGCGATATATCGACTGCCATAATGTTTGATTTTGCGCAATCCATTTTATATCATGCAAATTGTGACGTGGGATGAAGTTTGGCCAGGGCCACACAAATCTCTGAAAACAAGAAACTATTATCGGATTTGGTTGGGAGAGAATCATGAAAGTGCAGTTGCTGATCGACAACGCCTGGGGCGAAGCATCCGCGGGCAAGACCTTCGAACGGCGCAATCCGGTGAGCGGCGAGGTCGTCACGACCGCCTCGGCTGCCGCCGTTGAAGATGCCAATCGGGCTGCGGCTTCAGCGGGGGCCGCCTTCAAGACCTGGTCGCAGACTGGCCCGACCGAGCGCCGCAAGATTCTGCTCGCCGCCGCCGACAGGCTCGAAGCCAAGATTGGCGAAATCTCCCAGGCCATGGCGGCTGAAGTCGGCGCCTCGGGTCTGTGGGGCGGGTTCAACGTCATGGCCTCGGCGGGCCTGATCCGCGAAGCCGCGTCGCTCACCACCCAGATCCAGGGCGAGACCATTCCGACTGACAAGCCCGGCACGTTGTCGATGACCTTGCGGCAGCCTGTAGGCGCGATCCTCAGCATCGTGCCGTGGAACGGGCCGATCATTCTGGCCTGCCGGGCGATCGCCTATCCGATCGCTTGCGGCAACACTGTGGTGTTTCGCGCATCGGAAATGAGCCCCAAGACCCACGCGCTGGTCGCAGAAGCGTTCATCGAGGCGGGGTTGCCGGCCGGCGTGCTCAACTATGTTGTCAATGCACCGGAAGATGCCGCCGACGTGATCGATGCGCTGATTTCCCACAAGGCTATCCGCCGTGTCAATTTCACTGGCTCCACCCGGATCGGGCGGATCATCGCGGAAAAGTCGGGCCGCAACCTCAAGCGTTGCCTGCTCGAACTGGGCGGCAAGGCGCCTTTCGTAGTGCTCGATGATGCAGACATCGAAGGCGCTGTAAATGCAGCGATTTTCGGGACGTTCCTGTATCAGGGCCAGATCTGCATGTCGACCGAGCGCTTTGTTGTCGATGAAGCTGTGGCCGACCAGTTCGTCTCCGCCTTCGCCGCGCGTGCCGCCGAACTCGTCGCTGCTGACCCGGTCGTGAACCCCGGCTGCGTCATCGGGCCGATGATCGACGCATCGTCCGGCACGCGCATCAATGCCATGATCGATGATGCTCTCGCCAAGGGCGCGAAGATCGTGGTCGGCAGCAAGGCTGATGGTGTCTCCATGCCTGCGACTATCGTCGATCACGTCAAGCCTGGCATGACGATCTATGACGAGGAAACCTTCGGCCCCGTCACCACGATTGTCCGGGTCAAGGGTGTCGACGAGGCAATCCGCGTGGCGAACGACACGGAGTATGGGCTGGCGGCAGCCGTGTTCGGCCGCGACGCGCACCGAGCCTTCAACGTCGCTCGCCAGATCGATGCGGGGCATGTCCATGTGAACGGCGCGACCGTGCAGAACGAGCCGCAGGCACCGTATGGCGGCATGAAGAACAGCGGCTATGGCCGGTTCGATGGCCGCGCGGTCATCGACGAATTCACTGAAGTGAAGTGGGTGACGATCGAACCGTCGGATCAGGCCTACCCGGTCTGATCTGAATTGGGGCGAGGGCGGCTGGCAAATGCCGCCGCCCTCGCTGCATCTTTTCTGAATGGTTACTCGGCGTCCGGCTGGACTTCGGGCAGGGCGCGCTGGAAGGGATCGAGCGCCAGACAGGCCTTTTCGATTCCCAACAGGCGTTCTGACGAGACAGTTGCCTTGAAGCGCCTTGCGTTGACGAGCTGGGGGACCAGACAGATATCGGCGAGCCCCGGTGCGCTACCAAAGCAGAAGTCTCCGCCAGATGCGGGGAGCAGGGCCGCAAAGGCTGCCAACCCTTCCTCGATCGTGGTGCGGGCCCAGGCCGTCACCGCATCTTCACCCAATCCGTTTTCACGCAACCGATCGAGGATCTTGAGGTTCTGGACGGGATGGATGTCGCAGGCGATGACTTGTGCTGCGGCGCGCACCAAGGCCCGCGCGAACGGGTCGGCTGGAAGCAGCGGCGGTTCGGGGTAAACCTCGTCGAGATACTCGCAGATCGCCAGCGACTGGGTCAGAACGCGCCCGCCCACCTCGAGCGCCGGGACGAGGCCTTGCGGATTGACCGCGAGGTAGCCCGGCGCGCGCTGTTCGTTCTTGCGCAAGTGGTGAGACACGTTCTCGAACGAAAGGCCCTTCAGAGTCATCGCTAGGCGAACCCGGTACGATGCCGTTGAGCGGAAATATCCGTGCAGGATCATCGAGCCAGGCTCGGAAACGACCTCAGCCATTGGTGGCGGGGCCAATCTTGGTGTGCGTCGGCGTCAGCCCGGCAATGGACACGACAATCTCGTCACCCGGAACCACCGCGCCGACACCGGCAGGAGTGCCGGTGTAGATCAGATCGCCGGCTTCGAGATGGTAGAATTGCGACAGGCAGCTGATGATCTCGTCCACAGCCCAGATCAGATCGGCGATATCGGCCGATTGGCGGACCGCTCCATTGACGGTCAACGTGATCGCACCTGCCGCGATGTGGCCGACCTCCGACACCGGGTGGACAAGCCCAAGCGGCGATGCCTGCTCGAAGTTTTTGCCCGTGTCCCAGGGGCGCCCTTGTTCACGTGCTTTGAGCTGCAGATCGCGGCGGGTCATATCGAGCCCGGTTGCATAGCCCAGGACATGCTCCAGCGCTTTATCAGTGGCGATATTGCTTCCGCCCGTGCCGATGGCGACGACCAGTTCGGCTTCGTAGTGATAGTTGGCCGTGGAGGGAGGGTAGGGGATGGTCTCGCCCGAAGGGACAACCGTCTCGGCCCACTTGGTGAAGAAGAACGGCGGATCGCGGTCCGGGTCCTTGCCCAT
>JAIYAL010000148.1 GCA_027489095.1 Erythrobacteraceae bacterium | reverse complement strand
GTCGAGCACGTCGATGAAGTTGGTGTCATTGACCGGGTCGCCGCCGATGCCGACCGCGGTGGTCTGGCCGAGGCCTGCGATGGTGGTCTGGTGCACGGCTTCATAGGTGAGCGTGCCCGAGCGGCTGACGATGCCGACCGAGCCCTTCTTGAAGATATTGGCCGGCATGATGCCGATCTTGCACTCGTTGGGCGTCAGCACGCCGGGGCAGTTGGGGCCGATCAGCCGCGACTTGGAGCCTGCGAGCGCGCGCTTGGCGCGGACCATGTCGAGCACCGGAATGCCTTCGGTGATGCAGATGATCAGCTCGATCTCGGCATCGATGGCTTCGCAGATCGCGTCGGCAGCGAACGGCGGCGGAACGTAGATGCAGCTCGCAGTCGCGCCGGTCGCGGCCTTGGCCTCGCGCACGGTGTCGAACTGCGGCAGGCCGATATGGGTTGTGCCGCCCTTGCCGGGGGTCACGCCGCCAACCATCTGCGTGCCGTAATCGAGGCCCGCCTGCGTGTGGAAGGTGCCGGTGTTGCCGGTCATCCCTTGCGTGATGACCTTGGTGTCTTTGTTTACGAGGATGGACATTATTTATTCTCCGAGACTTCGCGAAGCCCGAAAAGCACGCGATTGCCAATTAGATAGGGATTGGACTTCATTACATCGAATTGCAGGGCAAAAACGGTACCGTCATCGCCAGTTATCTGCCATTGCGGTTTGAAGCTCTTGTTCGGCTTGCCATTTTTCTTGAATCGATCTGCCTCATTATCAGGCTTGCGACCCAGAACGGTCATCAATGCGCTCGCAACATCTTCAGGCTCAGGCAACGCATCAGGGAAATAGTTCACATTACATTGAGTGTAGCCATATGCGAGGATCTGAACCGTCTGCGTCACCACAAGACCGGGCCCTTTTGCCATCACCATTTTCGCCTTTGGTGCCTTCTCAGGCACAGGTGAGTCTGTGATCGAAACGAGCAATCCTTCCGCTTCAGCCGCCTTTGCAACCGCCTCTTCATCACCGAGGGTTTCGACGCACAGCCGCACGAAACCTTGCGCCATGTCATCCAAAGCGAAAGCCATCGGTGCAGGTGGAGTGCCATTTCCACCACTGAAGGTGAGCTCCATCGGGCGCCCCCTATCGTCCCGCCACATCGCACCGTCTTGGGCGAAGGACGGAGTGGGTATCGCGATGAGCGCTCCGAAAAGAGCGAGGCCGAGCGCTCCGTTACGCAAGGCTGCCATCCAGCGCCTTGCAGGCCTCAAGCAGTTCCTTGACCGCATCGACGCTGACGCCGAGGTTGGCCTTCTCTTCGTCGGTCAGGCTGATCTCGATGACTTCCTCAGCGCCGCCTGCGCCGATCACCACCGGCACGCCGACATAGAGGCCGTCAACGCCGTATTGGCCGTTGACCTCGACCGCGCAGGGCAGGATGCGCTTCTGATCGTAGAGATAGGCTTCGGCCATCGAAATGGCGCTGGTGGCGGGCGCGTAGAAGGCCGAGCCGGTCTTGAGCAGCGCGACGATTTCGCCGCCGCCCGAGCGGGTGCGCTGGACGATCTCGCCGAGGCGGTCTTCCGAAATGCCCTTGATCTTGGCCATGTCCGCGACCGGGATGCCGTTGATGGTCGAGTAGCTGAGCACCGGCACCATCGTGTCGCCGTGGCCGCCGAGCACGAAGGCGTTCACGTCCTTCACGCTGACGCCGAATTCCCACGCGAGGAAGGTGGCGAAGCGCGCCGAGTCCAGCACGCCGGCCATGCCGACGACCTTGTTCGCCGGGAGGCCCGAGAACTCGCGCAGCGCCCAGACCATCGCGTCCAAGGGGTTGGTGATGCAGATCACGAAGGCATCGGGCGCGTTATCACGGATGCCTTCGCCGACGGCCTTCATCACCTTCAAATTGATGCCGAGCAGGTCATCGCGGCTCATGCCGGGCTTGCGGGGCACCCCGGCGGTGACGATCACCACGTCAGCGCCGGCAATGTCGGCGTAGTCGTTGGTGCCGGTGATGCTCGCGTCGAAGCCGTCGACCGGGCCGCACTGGGACAGATCGAGCGCCTTGCCCTGCGGAATGCCCTCGGCCACGTCGAACAACACGACGTCGCCAAGGCCCTTGAGGGCTGCGAGGTGAGCGAGCGTGCCGCCGATATTGCCTGCGCCGACGAGGGCGATTTTCTTGCGGGCCATTGTCTGGACTTCCTTCCCTGATCCGTCGGGACGAAGTGATGGGCGCGCACTCGGGGTCAAGGCGCAAGTGCCAACCCCCCGTCCCAAGCGGCTGGGCACCGTTACATCGGCGGCGGTAGGCGGCTCAAAAACGGATTGCAACCAGCAATAGGGCCTAATCGGCAACTATCTTTGCAAACAGTTCGCAATTGCATTAGATGCCCGTGCTGTCGCATCAGGGCAATGCCTTAGCGCAGCCGCCGTAACGGCAGGCGCTTGGTCGACGATGGTGGCTGCCTTTCAGGCGGGGGTAAGTTCACGGTCGACGCGCGCGGCGAGCCTGCGGTCGAACATGCGAGTGACCGCCAGCCAATGATCACGCGCATCGGCGTCGTCGCGCACGGTCGCTTCGGCGGCAAGGTCGACCGCCGCCTCGGCCGCAGCAAGGCCGTGGACCGCGAAATGCCGCAGCGCATCGTTCAGCAGCGGGTCGAAGCGCGCTGGGCCATTCCCTTGGCTCGCCATCGCCGCGGCCCCGTCCGAAAGGTTGTCGTTCGCCGCCCGCGCCAGTGCCGGGGCAATCAACCCGCGCCCCGTGGCGCGCCAGCCGAGACGACGGACGGGATGGTTGGCAGAAGCGAAGCGGACTGACATGAAGCGAGGCGATTCCCGTTGTTTTCGTGCGCCGTGCGGGGGCGTCGGCGTGCTCCAACCCATTTAGCCGGGTGCCGCTAAGGCTTGGTGTGACAATAGGGTTTCGGGCGCCTTAACCCTGTTTCCGTGGCCCTGCGTAAGTGGCCTGCGTCAGTCCTTGGCGGCTGGTGCCGACGCACCGCCCGGCTGCGCCTTCCACTGCCCGGCACGCGCATATTCGGGCTTGATCGCCCCCGTCCCGGCATAGGCCTCTGTCGGCGCGTCGTTGGCGAGCGGAGCGGGGCCCCTGCCACTGGTGGCGGGGCGAGAGGCACGCGCGCCTGCCTGCCGCGCCGGCACCGGAGCCAGTTCATAGGCGATCACCGGGCGACCTGCCGAAGCAGCGGGTATCGCTGCAACCGGGGCTGCACCCGGGGCTGGGCTGGTTCGCCCGCTCACCGCCGGCTCGAACCCGGCATAGGCGCTGGTGAAGGCGGCCGCCTTTCCGCTTGCCCCGCGGTTGCGGTAGAAGCGGTGCGCGCCGATCGTGCCGATATGGTCGAGGCTGCTCGCCCAATAGGGATTGACCCAGAGCGTGTGATAGTGCGTGGCCAGGCCGACAGGGGCATAGACGCTCCCGCTCAAGGCGTCGGCGGCGATGCGTTGCGCCTGCGCCCAACTTGCCCCGCCGGGCCGCCGCGCGAGGCTGCCGTCGCAGGTGAAGGTGAACTGGCACCCGGTCGATCGCTCCGAGCCCTGGTAGACGACCCCGCACACGCTCGAGGGCCAAGCGGGATTGGCGAGCCGGTTGAGCACCACCTGTGCAACCGCACGCTGGCCCGCCTCGCTCTCGCTTGCCGCTTCGTACCATACCGCCTGCGCGAGGCATTCCTGCGCGCGCAGTTGGCTAAGGCCGCCGCTGGGGGCATAGAACGGCCGGGCCACCGCGCCGACATCGATCAACGCGCCGAGCGCGCGCCCGCTTTCCGCGCCTTGCGCCAGCGGATTGTCTGTCGGGAGCGCGACCAGCGCGGTCCCGGCGGGATCGGCCATGTAGTAATAGGCCGAGCCCGGAAAGCTCATCCCCGGCCGCTCGAACGGCAACGCCGCCTCGGCAGCCTGACGGGTGGCGAGCGCGGCGGTGCTTTCCACCGCGTTGCCAGGGAGCGTGCCGACACTTCCCCCGGTGGCGGCCATCGCGGGGACGGTTATCGCCGCGAACAGCACGGCCAGCCGCTTGCGCCCGGTTCCCCCGCGCCTCAAGGCAGCAAGCCACGCAGGCCTGCGCGTCTTGCCGGGAGCGGTGTAGCTGAAGGAGGGGCGCTGAGCTGCCATGGTCAGCCCCGCCTTACGCGCGTGGCCCGCGCCCGGCGAGGGCTGCGCGGGGCCACGTCCCATTCGAGGACAGGCGGCCCCAACTCCTTAACCCCCCATTTCCTTAACCCCCCCCAATTCCTTAACCCGTTGCGCGGCCGCGCCTCGCGCCGTATCGCCCCTTGCAGGGATATGGCGCCGGATCGCATCACGACAGGGGTGAACAGGATGCATGCCGCCGCGGTGCTGGCGGGCGCGTGCCTTCTTGCCGGCTGCGCGCCCGCCGCTCCCGATCGACCGAGCAATGCAGCCCACCCGACAATCGTCAGCCTCAACCCCTGTCTCGACGCGATCCTCGTCGCGGTCGCGCCGCCGGGGCAGGTGCTGGCGCTCTCGCATTACTCGCGCGATCCGTCCTCCAGCTCGATCCCTGCGCAAGTGGCCGCGCGCTACGGCGTCACCGGAGGGACAGCCGAGGAGGTGATCGCCGCGCGGCCCGATCTCGTGCTCGCCTCGATCTACCTGCCCCAACCGACGCGGGCCGCGCTCGAGCGGGCCGGGCTGAGGGTCGCGACCTTCGGCAGCCCGATCTCGGTCGCCGAGAGCGCCGCGCAGGTGCGCGAGGTGGCGGCGCTGGCCGGGCGGACAAACGCGGGCGAGGCGCTGGCCGCGCGCATCGCCGCGCCGCCAGCGTCCCGCCGCCCGCCGATAGACACCCTGCTGTGGCAGCCGGGCGAGATCGTCGCGGGCGAAAACACCCTGATCGCCGAGCTGCTGCGCGAGGAGGGCTTTGCCAGCCATGCCGCCAGGCGCGGGCTGCGGCAGGCGGACGCGGTGACGCTTGAGACCGTGCTCGCCGATCCGCCGCGGCTGCTGCTGGTCGCGGGCGATGCGCCGGGCCAGCGCCATCCGCTGCTGGCCGGCGCGATGAAATCCATGCACATCGCCGCCTTTGATCCTGCACTGATCTATTGCGGCGGGCCGACCATTTCCAAGGCGCGGGCCCGGCTGCGGGCGATCCGCGCCGAAGTGGAAGCGCGGCCATGAACCGAGCGAGCCTGATCTTCCTCGCGCTGCTGGCGGCGCTGCTGCCGCTTTCGCTGCTGGCGGGGCGCGTGTGGATCGATCCCTTCGATACGCGAGCCACCGCCAACGCGGCGCTGATCCTCGCCGAGCTGCGCTTGCCCCGCGCGGTGCTGGCCATCGTGATCGGTGCAGGCCTGGGCGCGGCAGGCGCGGCGATGCAGGGTTACCTGAGGAACCCGCTCGCCGATCCCGGCCTGTTCGGCATCGCGCCGATGGCAGCGCTGGGCGCGGTGGCAAGCTTCTGGCTGGCCCCGCTGCTTCCCGCCGCTGTCGCCGCGTGGAGCCTGCCGCTGCTCGCGCTCGGCGGAGCAGGCCTCGGCATGGCGGCTCTCGCGCTGATCGCGGGCCGCACGTCGAGCGACGCTGCCGGGGGCGCGGGTGGCGGGATCGCGCTGTTCACGCTGGCCGGGCTGATGCTGGCGAGCCTTGCAGGTGCGCTCACCGCGCTGGCCATCACGCTTGCGCCCAATCCCTTCGCCCTGTCCGAGATCGTGTTGTGGCTCAACGGTGCGCTGACCGACCGCTCGTGGCGCGAGGTCGCGCTTGCCGCGCCGCTGATCGCTGCCGGGATCGGCATGCTGGCGCTCGCCGCGCGCAGTCTCGATGCGCTGACACTGGGCGAGGAGGCGGCCCGCTCGCTCGGGCTCGATCCGGCGCGGCTGCTGCTGCTGCTGGTGGTGGGCATCGGACTGACGGTCGGGGCCGGGGTCGCGGTCGCGGGGATCATCGGTTTTGTCGGCCTTGTCGTGCCCCACCTCGTGCGCCCGCTGACTAACCGCCTGCCCTCGAGCCTGATCCTGCCGAGCGCGCTTGCGGGCGCGTGTCTTGTGCTGGCGGCGGACAGCATCGTCCGGGTGCTGCCCTTCGTCACCGAACTCAGGCTCGGGATCGCGCTGTCGCTGATCGGCGCGCCGTTCTTCGGGTGGCTGCTGATCGGCATGCGGCGGGGGCGGCTATGACGCTGGCGGCCGAAAACCTCACCCTGACGCGCGGCGGGCACGAGGTCGTGCGCGGTCTTTCCGCAAGGCTGACGCCGGGCGAAATCACCGCCATCGTTGGCCCCAATGGCGCGGGCAAGTCGTCGCTGCTGCTGGGCCTTGCCGGATTGCTTGCGCCTTCCGCCGGCGCGGTGACGCTTGAGGCTGGGAGCCTCGCCGCGCTCCATCCCCGCGCCCGTGCGCAAGCGATCGGCTATCTCCCGCAGACCCCCGACATCGCCTGGGACGTGTCGGTGGAGAGCCTCGTCGCATTGGGCCGTCTGCCATGGCCCGGCCGCGGGCAGGCCGCGATCGACGCCGCGCTGGCCGCGCTCGATTGCGAGGGGTTGCGCCGCCGCCGCGTCAGCCAGCTATCGGGCGGGGAGCGGGCGCGGGTGCTGCTGACCCGCGTGCTTGCCGGAGAGCCCCACTGGATCCTCGCCGACGAGCCGCTCGCCGCGCTCGATCTGGCGCATCAGCTGGGCCTGATCGCCCACCTCAAGGCCTGTGCGGGCGAGGGGCAGGGTGTGGTGGTGGTGCTCCACGATCTTGCGATCGCGATGAACCATTCGGCCCGCGTGCTGGTGCTGAAAGAGGGCCAACTGATCGCCGACGGTCCGCCATCCGAGGCGCTTGCGCCGGCGGTGATCGCGCAAGCCTGGGGTGTCGCCGCGCGCTGGCTGGGGGAGCCGGGGGCAATGGCGCTGGCAACAGGTCCGGGGCCGGGCCGCGCCGAACAGGGTTTCGGGTAACCCCGCCGACGCAGTCCGGCCCCGATCGGATCTCGTTTGGACAGCCAAGTTGCGACCCTGAGAGGACCCGGCGCGAGAACCGTAGAGAGGCCGCATGTGTGGCGAAAAGACGGAAGGCTGGCGACTTCAGATTTTCTGTAGGGCATGCTTCTCTTCGAATAATCCGACGAAAAGCCTACGCAATTTTCTCAGGCAACCCCTACGCGGGGGCATCTGTTGCGGGGTAACTCCCGATCATGGGGGAGGGGGGCTCGCTGCGCCGATGGCCTTCTTCAATTCGGCGATCTGCTTGAGCAATTCGAGCGTCGCGATCTCCGCTCGCAAGGCTTCGATCTCGGTTGGGGTGACGCGCTGCATCGTTTCGATCTCGGACTGCACCTTGATCATGTCACGCTGGCGCTGCAGGGCCTCAAGCTCGTTCTTCGCGCGCGCAATGTCCGCATCGGCCTGCGCCTTGTCGGCAGCCCGCCGGTCGGCCTGAAGCGCGAGAATTGTCTGCGCGCCTTCATCAAGCGCGTTCAGCACTTCGACCGTTCCGCTCCGCGGCTTGGTGTACTCGATCATCGTCGGCATCCCGTTCTTGTCGAAGGTTGCCGACAGGGTATTGCTTTCGGCGGTCCGGTTCTTGAGCGGCAAGGTGCGGCGCAGTCCGAACTGCGCGACCATCACAGACTTTTCGAGGATGGTCTTACCGTCGTCCTGTTGGAGCGTCAGGACAGCATCCACCGGCTGGCGGATGATCAGCCCCGCCCGCCGCCGCAACTCTGTGGCTTGGCTTCCGCCACCCCTGGCCCCGTTGCGCACCTCGGTGACGCTTTCCATCGCTTCGCCGCACATCCCGTCTGTCCGGCCTTCGCAGCCACGGGTGCCGTCACGGCCGACGAGAGTGGCGGTGAGCGAGAACGTCTTCTGCATGTCGGCGATCGCAAGGCAGTCGGCCCTGCCGCTGCACTCGTCCGATGCGATGCGCTTGCGCAGGGCGAGAATGTCCCGATCTTCCGGGGCAAGCTTCAGTTGATAGGTGTAGGTCTGGTAGTTTCCGCCGGGGAGTTTCACCTTGCCTTCGATCGACAGGAACTGATTGATCTTCGCCAAGGCCGCCTTGGCGGTGTCGAGACGGTCCTGCACCGCGAAGGCCTGACTTTGCAACGCCGCGAGTGTCTCGGGTGCAGTGGGCGTTCCGCCGAGGCGCTGTGAAGCAAGCACCGCTGCCCTTGCGGTCAGCGTGGCAGCATCGGCTTCGATGCCCCTGATCGAATCGATCAACTTTTTCTTCTCGGTCAGCGCTTTCAGCGTAGTCTCATTGCAGGCAGAAACGGTCTTGGTATCGGCCTTGGGCAGGTTCTGCTCCAAAAATTTGTTGTTGGTAGCTGCTGGCGGGATGCCAAGGCCGATCCGCGCGACATTGCCTGCCAGCGAGAAGGCGCTTTTCAGCGCCTCGGCTTCCTTTCCGTCGACCTTCGCGTTGATCGCTTTGAGCAGCAGCGTGCCTTCGTGATATTCGACCTTCAGCGAGCCGGTCTTGGTGCCATTGGTAAGTGCTTCGTAGTCGATCGAGTAGAACTCGCCTCCGATCGTCTCCTGAGTGAAGGCAGGGGCGGCCTTGAACTCGGCCTTGTCCACCAATGCATACGCATCTTCAGGTGTCGCAACGGTGCCCACGCCTGCGGTGGTAAAGGCAAGCTGGCCATCCGCAGCCTTGCGCGCCTCCGCCCCAGCCGCATTCTTGATCGACCTTATCTTGCCCGCCGCATCGGTTGCGATCGTCAGGGTGGGGCAGGTATCCAGCGTCCAGACCGTGGTGGCTGTCACCACCGTACGCGGCAATTGGTAGGGAAGCCCTGCGGGAGCCTTGACTGGGTTGTCGCCCACCGCATCGAGGCTGGTCACACACCCTGTTGCGGCCAGCGCAAGCACCGGCAGCACCATGAACTTCCGCATCATTGTCGTTGTCCCCCCTTGACTATCGTCAGACTAGGCCGACTTGGGCGGGGCGCAACTTCATAATTCCTGAAGCACAAGCCGGGGCCGCGCGCACTCTGAAACCAATTGGCAAGCGCCTCGTTCAGTTGTGCAACGGCGCGCCGCCTCTCCGCGCACCCTTGACCCAAGCGAACATTTGCGGAACAGATCAGCCCATGAGCCTCACCACCATCTCCGTGCGCGGTGCGCGCGAGCATAATCTCAAGGGTATCGACATTGATCTGCCGCGCGATGCGCTGATCGTGGTCACCGGGCTTTCGGGCAGCGGGAAATCGAGCCTTGCCTTCGACACCATCTATGCCGAGGGGCAGCGGCGTTATGTCGAGTCCTTGAGCGCCTATGCGCGCCAGTTCCTCGAGATGATGCAGAAGCCCGATGTCGAGCATATCGACGGGCTC
>JAIYAL010000051.1 GCA_027489095.1 Erythrobacteraceae bacterium | reverse complement strand
GGGGTGAGCCTGGTCGGCGAAACCGGCACGCTGCTCGCCGAGATCGTCGCGCAGGTCGGCGCGGTGACGTCGCAGGTCAACGAGATCGCCGAGACCACCGCCAGCCAAGCGAGCAATCTTGAGCAGGTCAATGCCGCGGTCGGCACGATCGACCGGATGACTCAGCAGAACGCGGCGATGGTCGAGCAGTCGACCGCCGCGACCCGCAGCCTGTCCTCCGAGGCGCAGCGATTGGGTGAGCTGGTCGCGCAGTTCCGGGTGAGCGGTGTGACAGCGGTGGCGGGCTCGGCCGGCTTCAGCGGCTCACCCGCCCCCGCCGCGCCGGTGCGCGCACCCGCAGCGCGCAAGCTCGCGCCGCGCAAGTCCACCGCCCCGCCGCCGCCTCTCGTCACAGGTAACCTTGCGCGCAAGGTGGCACCCGCGCCCGCTCCATCACCAGCGCCTTCGAGCCTGACCGACGAGGACGACTGGAGCGAGTTCTAGGGCCACGTCAGCCCGCGCCAGGGCCCCGCCCTGCGTCGGCTTGACCCCCTCTAGACCCCCTCCAGACCCCCTCCAGACCCCCCGAAATCGAGCATGAGGTGGCCCCGATGATCGCCCTTCCCCCCGTCTGCGACCGCAGCGCCGCCGCCGCGCTTTACCCGGAACTCGCGGAGTCGCTGGGTGCCACGCCGCTCGGCATCGATGCCGGACGGGTCGAGAAGATCGGCCAAGCGATGCTGCAACTTCTTGTATCTGCTGCCAAAAGTGAAGGCGGGATCACGATCCACCAGCCTAGCCCGGCGTTCACCGCGGCGCTGGAGCTGACCGGCCTCGACTTCGTGATCATGGAAGGGGGCATTCCGGCATGACCGAAGACGACATCCAGCAGATCTTCTTCGTCGAATGCGAAGAAGCCCTCGAAGCCACCGAAACCGGCCTTGCCGCCTGCCGTGAAGGAACCCACGACGGGGAAACCATCAACGCGATCTTCCGCGGCGTGCACTCGATCAAGGGCGGTGCGGGGGCCTTCGGCTACCTGCCGCTGCAGGCCTTCACACACGGATTCGAGACGCTGCTGGCAGACGTGCGCGAGGGCAAGGTGCCGCTCGAGCCGGGACTGGTCGACCTGTTGCTGCTCGCGCTCGATTGCCTGCGCGACCATGTCGAGGCCGCGCGCAGTGGCGGAACCCCGCCCGACGATGCCGACCTGCTGACGAAGCTCGAGGCGGCGCAAGCGGGCAGCGCAGGCGCTGCCCCGGCACCGGCCCCAACCCCCGCTCCGACCCCGGCTCTTGCAGCGGCGCCGCAGGCTCCCACCTTCGACGATCTCGACGCGCTGCTCGACGAGCTCGCCGCACCGGCCCCCGGCCCCGCCGCTACGGCCGCGCCCTTGTCGGAGCCCGCCGCCGCAGAGCCGGACAGCTGGCTCGTCCACATCCGGCCCCACGCCGGCGCCATGACCAAGGGCAGCGAGCCGCTGCTCTGGCTGCGCGAACTCACCGACCTCGGCGGCACCTGCGAGGCCTGCGACATCGCCTTGGTTCCGACCTTCGAACGGCTGCTGGTCGAGCAGGGCTATCTCGGCTGGACTTTCCGCATTCCCGGTCATGTCGCGCGTGAGGCCGTCACTGATATCTTCGACTTCGTCGGCGACGAGGTCGCGCTCGCCTTTGGGCCGGAAGGCACCATGCCGCCGCCGCACATCGCCGCCGCGGTAGCGCCGCGCGGTTATGCAGGAGCCGGAGCCAGGACAGAGCCCGTGCCTGCGCCAACCAGCGCACCCGCTCCCATTGCCCCCAGTGGCGGCGATAACGCCTCCGTCCCGGCCGCCGCAGGGGCGGCAGCCCACGCACCAGCCAACCAATCGGTGCGCATCGACCTCAGGAAGCTCGACATGCTGATCGACGGCGTGGGCGAGCTGGTGATCGCCCAGGCGATGCTCGCCCAGCGCCTTACCAACGAGAACCTTGCCCATATTGAGGAGCTGGCGCTGATCGAGACGCTGGTGCGCGACATCCAGGAACACGCCATGGCCTTCCGCGCACAGCCGATCAGCTCGGTGTTCGGACGCGTGCCGCGGCTGCTGCGCGAGCTAGGCAGCAGCACCGGCAAGCACGTCAAGCTCGAGGTCGCGGGCGAGACCACCGAGCTCGACAAGACCGTGATCGAACGCCTCAGCGAGCCGATGACGCACCTCATCCGCAACGCGGTCGACCATGGGATCGAGTCCCCCGAGGAACGCCGCGCGGCGGGCAAGGACCCCGAAGGCACGCTGACCCTGTCGGCCGAACAGAAGGCGGGGCGCATCATCATCCGCATCGCCGATGACGGGCGCGGGATCGACCGCGAGCGGGTGCTGGCCAAGGCAATCGCGGGCGGCCTCGTCGCCCCCGAGGCGCAGCTCACCGATGACGATATCAACCAGCTGATCTTCGCCCCCGGCTTCTCCACTGCCGCGCAGGTCTCGAACATTTCGGGGCGCGGCGTGGGCATGGACGTGGTCAAGCAGAACGTGAAGGAGCTGGGCGGGCGCATCACTATCGAGAGCACGCCCGGCAAGGGGACGACTTTCTCGCTCGCCCTGCCGCTGACGCTGGCGATTTCCGATGGCATGATCGTGCAGGTCGGCGACCAGTCGCTGGTCATTCCGCTCACCCATGTGATTGAGAGCCTTCGTCCCACCCCCTCCGATATCAAGGGCATGGGCACGAGCGCCCAGGTGCTCAACGCGCGCGGCAGCTTCGTGCCAATCATCCCGCTCGGACTGCTGACCGGCGCGCACGAGGCGACGAGCAACCCGTGCGAGGGCGTGCTGGTGCTGGTCGAGACCGAGGGTCACGGCCGTGCCGCGCTTTTGGTCGACACCATCACCGACCAGCGCCAGTTCGTCATCAAGGCATTGGACGCGCATTACCGCCAGATCGATAGCGTGGCCGGGGCGACCATCCTGGGCAATGGCCAAGTCGCGCTGATCGTTGATGTCGACTTCATCGCCAGCACTGCCGCGCGCTCCACCGGCAGCCCAGCACTCGCGGCCGCAGCCTGACCATGCAGGGGGCATCCGCCGAAGCGGCAAGCAGCAGCATGGTTCCCGGCATCAGCCCGGCGATCTACGGCGAAGGTGACTTCCGCCGCATCGCCGACCTGATCCACAACGAGACCGGAATCGTGCTCTCCGAGCGCAAGAAGATGCTCGCCTATTCGCGCCTCGCCCCGCTGGTGCGGCGCAGCGGGCTGACCAGTTTCAGCGCCTTCCTCGACACGCTCGCGGGCGATCCTGCCACTTTCACCGAGGTGGTCGCCGCGCTGACCACCAACCACACCTATTTCCACCGCGAGCCGCATCACTTCGAGCATTTCGAGAGCGTGGCACGCCCCGGCGTCGTCGCACGGGCGCAGGGTGGCGCGCCGGTCAGGATCTGGTCAGCGGGCTGTTCGACCGGCGAAGAGATCTGGACGTTGCTGATGGTGCTGTTGGGCCCCTCACGCGAGGAGGGCCTGAGGATCGCGCGCAGCAAGATCGTCGCTCTTGCCAGCGATATCTCGGTCAACGCACTCGCGGGCGCGCGGGCGGCGAGCTATCCGCAAGGCAGCCTGGACGCCCTGCCGGAGAGCCTCCGGCGGCTGTGGTGCGCGGCCGTCGAGACCGGCGGCGAGCCGCGCCTCGCAATCGACCCGGCGATCGTGGCGATGGTGCGCTTCCGGACGCTCAACCTAATGGGCGAGTGGCCGATGCAGCGCCCCTTCGACGTGATCTTCTGCCGCAACGTGATGATCTATTTCGACACCCCCACCAAGGAGCGGCTGGTCGAACGTTTCGCCCGCCAGCTCGTGCCCGGCGGCTTCCTCTACATCGGCCATTCCGAACGCGTCAGCGGGCCGGCGACGGCACTGCTCGAGCCCGTCGGGCCGACGATCTATCGCAGGAGTGCGGCGACATGAGCATCCGGGTTCTGATCGTCGACGACAGTCCGCTGATGCGCGCGCTGCTCCAGCACCGGCTCGAGCGCGAAAGCGACATCTCCATCGCCGGCACCGCCGCCAATGCCGCCGAGGCGCGCCAGCTGATCAAGGCGCTCGACCCCGACGTCGTGACGCTCGACATCGAGATGCCGGGAATGGACGGCCTGTCCTTCCTCGAAAAGATCATGGAGCTGCGCCCCACACCTGTAATCCTCGTCTCGGGCTCGACCGAGGCGGGTGCCAGCGCAACCGTGCGCGGCCTGCGACTGGGCGCGATCGGGTGCATTCCCAAGTCGCAGCTCAAGATGACGCCGGGTGCGGAAGATGACGGCGCGTTGGTGGCGATGGTACGCGAAGCGGCGCGGGTCCGCTTCGTGCCGACGCCCGCTCGTCAGCCCCGTGCGTCCGCGACACCATCTCCCACGCCCGCTCCGGCGAGCGGCAGCGGCAACGGAGCGAGCCTGCCCGACGTGATCGTCATCGGCGCCTCGACCGGCGGGGTGGAGGCGCTCCACACCGTGCTGTCGGGCTTCCCTGCCGATTGCCCGCCGACGCTGGTCGTCCAGCACATCAACGGATGCTTTGCCGGAGCGATTGCTCAATCCTTTGACCGCGCGGTGCCACCGCGGGTGATGCTGGCCGAAAGCGACATGCCGCTTGCGCCGGGCATGGTGCTGCTCGCGCCGGGCAATGATCGTCACCTCCAGGTCGCCTCTGCGGGCAGCCGCGGCCTGCGCTGTGTACTGCGCGAGGGCGACGCAGTGGCCGGGCATCGTCCCAGCGTCGACCGCCTGTTCGCTTCGCTCGCCACGACCCTTGGCGCCAGCCGGGGCGCACGCGCGCTCGGCATCCTTTTGACCGGCATGGGACAAGACGGCGCGCAGGGCATGGTCCAGCTCGCCAGCATTGGCGCACGCACCATCGCGCAGGACCAGGCAAGCTGCGTCGTGTTCGGCATGCCACGCGCCGCGATCGAACTGGGCGCGGCGCGCGAGATATTGCCGCTCAACCGGATCGCTTCGGCAATCTTCACTCCTTCCCAGAATGGCCTGCCATGACGGACATGACCCCCATCTCCCGCCTACCCGGCATGTCCGGCACGCCGGGCCTGTCAGCCGAGACGATCCGCATGACGATCGTTCAGGGCGAGGCCAAGGCGAGCACCGATACGCGCGTCGAGATGAGCACCATCCTCGGCAGCTGCGTCGCCACCTGCCTGTTCGATCCGGTCGCGCAGGTCGGGGGCATGAATCATTTCCTGCTGGCCGAGCCCCCCGCCCATGCGCGCACGGCCGCCTTCGACAGCGATTACGGGCTGTTCCTTATGGAGCTGCTGATCAACGAGATGCTAAGCCTAGGCGCGCGCAAGAGCCGGATGCGCGCGCGACTTTACGGCGGCGCAAACCTCAACCCCGACCTTTCCCCAATCGGCACAGCCAATGCCGCCTTTGCCCGCCAGTTCCTCGAGCGCGAGAGCATCCCCAAGGTCTTCGAGGACCTCGAGGGCACCCAAGCGCGCCGTATCCAGTTCCGCCCGGCGAGCGGCCAGGTGCGCGCACGACTGGTTCCGGCCGACACGGCCCCTACGCAGAAACCACTGGGGCGGCCGCAATCGGCGCTTGGCACGGTCGAACTATTCTGAGCCCAAACGGAGCACATCATGCAATCCAGCAACACCTCTCCCATCCGGGTCCTCACGGTCGACGACAGCGCCTCGATGCGCGCGCTGCTGCTCGGTGCGCTGACCTCGCGCGGCTTTGCGGTCGAGCAATGCGAGGACGGTCAGGAAGCGCTCGAATGGCTGGCATCGAACGAGGTCGACGTGATCATCACCGACATCAACATGCCGCGCCTCGACGGCTTCGGTCTGATCGAGAAACTGCGCACGAGCGCGCTCCACGCCGAACGCCCGATCCTGGTGCTGACCACCGAGAGCTCGGACGAGAAGAAGCAGCGCGCCCGCAATGCCGGGGCAACCGGATGGATCGTAAAGCCGTTCGATGCCGACAAGCTCACCGCCGCGCTGCGCCGCGTGATCCACTGATCCGCCTCACCCCTGCGAGGAGCCGCCCCATGCGCCACGAATTGATAACCTTCGGGATCGCCAACCAGCGGTTCGGTATCGACATCATGACCGTGCGCGAGATCCGCGCCTGGTCACCGGTCACCCGCCTGCCGCGCGTACCCGATTATGTCGCGGGCGTCGTCAACCTCCGCGGCGCGGTGCTGCCGGTGATCGATCTTGCCGCGCGGCTCGGCTGGAGCCCGACCAACGCCACCCCGCGCAACCCGATCATTGTCATCGAACACCGTGGGCAAATGCGCGGGCTCATCGTGCATGACGTGGCGGACATTGTCTCGATCGAGGCGGGCACGCTTCAGCAGCCCGACGCGATGGGGCAAGAGACAATCACCCACTTCCTCGAAGGCATCGCGCCGCTTGGCGAGGACATGGTGATGGTGCTCGATCTGACCCGTCTGATGGCCGACGAGCCGATCGAACTGGCGGCGTGAGCATGACCGCTCCCGCGCACAGGGCCACTCCGCCATCCGCCGCCCCGCCCGTATCCGCCGCAGATCTTCCCGGCCTGCCGCATTCGCGCGCATTGCTGTTGGGCATCGCCGCGCAGCTCGCCGGCCTTGCCGAGGAATCCGAACAGTTCGGCCTCGTCCTGTGCAGCGACGCTGCCGTGGCCGGCCGCTATCTCGTGCAATTGCAGCAGATCGACAAGCTTGCCCAATCGCTGCGCGAAATGGCGACCGTGCTTGCCGCGCCCGATCCCGTGACCGCAGTCGCCGGCATCCGCCTCGGCGAGCTGCGGATCGCGCTGGAGCAGGCCGGTGCGCTCTGAGCGCGTCCTTGTCGGCCTGCACGCCGCCGCCGTCGTGCTGGCGCTGTCGGCTGCGGCCGTCTGGCCGCGCCCGGGGCAGGCGGCGCTGATGGTGCCCATGAGGGCAGGCGACCTTGCCAGCGTGCTCGCGTGGGCGGACCGCGAAGGCGCCCCGCTGCTCGAACTCGACACCGCAAGCGGCCGCGCAATCGCACGCATTGCCGACAATCGCAGCCTGCTGAGCGCGGTGCGCGCCGGGATCGTACCGGTCGCCGCACGTGAGAACGGATGCCAAACCCCAGCGAAGAGGTGACGCAGTGGTAATCGACGAAATGCGCGAGTTGCGCGAAACCGGTGTGCGGGTCGTTGGAGGGCTGGCCGCTCTGGTCGGCGCGGTGCTGGTGATCTGGGGGCTCGTCGGCGGCGCGCCGCTGATTGCGCTCAGCTCGGCCCTGCTTGTCGCCGTTCCGACCTTTTTTGCGATCCAGCGCCGCTGCGATCCCGTCGCGCGGATCGTGATCGCCGTGACCTATCCGCTCTTGGCCGGGCTGCTGCTGGCGATGGCCAGCACGACGGGCTGGTTGCTCGACATGCATATGCTGTTCTTCGCCTTCCTTGCCGTGCTGGCGGGGCTTGCCGACTGGCGGGTGATCATGGTCGGCACGGTCGTCACTGCGCTCCACCACCTGCTGCTCAACTTCGTAGCGCCCACCTATGTCTTTCCCGAAGGCGCGGACCTTGCGCGGGTGGTGTTCCATGCGGTCATCGTGCTCGTTGAGGCTGGGGTGCTGATCGCCCTGTGCCGCCAATTCGAGACGCTGATCCGCGGGCTGACCCAAGCGCGCCTCGCCCAAACAGAGCTTGATGCCGAGCGCCACGCCGAGCGCGAGGCAATCGCCGCCGAGCAGCGCCTCGTGCTTACCGGGCTCAGCGACCGCCTGCGCGCGCTGGCAGCCGGCGACCTGTCGAGCCAGCTCGGCGCGCGCTTTCCCGGTGAATATGATCAGGCGCGCGCGCTGCTCAACGAAAGCTGCACCGCGCTCGACCAGCTGGTCAGCGCTGTCGCGATCACCGCCGAACGGGTAGCGACCGGCGCGCACGAGCTACGCGAGGCCTCGGGCGACCTCGCCAGCAAGACCGAGCAACAGACCGCCGCGATCGAGACTGTCGCCCGCACCGCCGGCGACCTGCTGCACACGATTGAAGGACAGACATTGCTGTGGGCCGAAACCCGCGCGACTGCACTGGGAGCCAAGGCCGATGCCGACCGCGGTGCCGAAGACATCAACGGCGCGGTCGAGGCCATGACCCGTATCGAGGCCTCCTCGGCGGAAATCGGCGAGACTATCGCCTTCATCGACACCATCGCTTTCCAGACCAATCTTCTCGCCTTGAACGCCGGGGTCGAGGCGGCGCGCGCAGGCGAGGCGGGCAAGGGCTTCGCGGTGGTCGCCAACGAGGTTCGCGAACTCGCCCAGCGCTCGGCCCAGTCAGCAAGCGCGATCAAGCATATGGTCGCCGCTTCCAAGGACGAAGTGGCGCTCGGCGTGACGCGCGTGCAGCAGATGGTCAGCCTACTGGCTTCGCTGGTCGCGCGCTTCTCCGACATCGCCGGGCAGGTCGACCAGATCGCGCTCGGATCAGACGGGACGCTTGAGGCGATCCGAGAGATCAACGCTGCGATGGGCATGCTCGACCGCGGGATGCAGCAGAATGCGGCGATGGCCGAAGAGACCAGCGCCGCCTCGCTCGAACTGCTGCGCAGCGCCGAGGAGCTTAACGACCAGGTGTCGCGCTTCCAGCGTCAGGACGCTAGGCTCGCTGCCCTGCCCCCCGCACTGAGCCGCGCGGCCTGAGAGGTTACTTGCCGGTCATGATCGGCGGCGCGGCAGGGACCGGGCCGCCGGTAAGGATCGCGCTCGCCTCGTCCGCGAGGATGCCCACCACCTGCGTCCACACCGCGACGTTCTGCCTGAGCTGCACCGGATCGATCTTGTCGAGCGTGTCGTCGGGCGTGTGGTGCAGGTCGAAATAGCGGGTGCCGTCCTGCTGGAGATCGACCAGCGCGCCCTTCTGGTCGCGCACCACGTTGAGATCGGCCCCGCCGCCTGCGACATCCGTACCGTTCGACACGCCGAAGCGCACGACGGCCGCTGCGATGCGCTTGTGCAGCGCGGGGTTGCTTGTCCGGAAGTTCGAATCGAAACGCCATACCCGATCTGCACCGAAATCGCTTTC
>JAIYAL010000081.1 GCA_027489095.1 Erythrobacteraceae bacterium | reverse complement strand
CTCAGCCAAGCCAAGGGCGCAATCATCATCGTCTCATCCGTCGCCGCGTTCAAATCGACCATCGGCACGCCCGCCTACGCGGCATCGAAGGCCGGCGCGGCGAGCCTCACCAAGACGCTGGGCGAGGCCTGGGCGCGGGACGGGATCCGGGTGAACGGCATCGCCCCGGGGTTGGTGCCGACCAAGCTCACCAGTGTCACCACCGATAACCCCGAACGTCTCGAAGCCAGCATTAAGTCCATCCCCCTGCGCCGCATGGGCACGCCCGAGGATATGGCCGGCGCCGCGCTGTTCCTCGCCTCGTCATTGAGTGCCTACATCACTGGGCAGACGCTGGTGGTGGACGGCGGCCTCACGCTTTCCTGAAGGACACGCGCGGCATGCAATTCACCCGCCTCGGCAACTCCGGCCTCACCGTTTCGCGCCTGTGCCTTGGCTGCATGAGCTATGGCGACACCTCCAAGGGCTGGCACGGCGACTGGTTGCTGGGCGAGGAGGCCGCGCGGCCGTTCTTCCGTGAGGCGCTCGCGGCGGGGATCAACTTCTTCGATACGGCCAACATCTATTCGGGCGGCACCTCGGAGGAGATCACCGGCAAGCTCCTGCGCGAAATGGCGCGGCGCGATGAGATCGTGGTTGCCACCAAGGCTTTCGGCGTGTGGCGCAATGCGCCCAATTGCGGCGGGCTGTCGAGGAAGGCGCTGTTCGCGGCGGTCGATGATAGCCTTGCGCGGCTCGGCATGGACTATATCGACCTGTTCCAGATCCACCGCTGGGACGACGTTACGCCCATCGCAGAGACGATGGAGGCGCTGCACGACATCGTGAAGGCGGGCAAGGCGCGCTATATCGGCGCGTCTTCGATGTATGCGTGGCAGTTCGCCAAGGCGCAGGAGACGGCGCGCGCGAATGGCTGGACGCGGTTCATTGCGATGCAGAACCAATTGAACCTCCTCTACCGCGAGGAGGAGCGCGAGATGCTGCCGCTGTGCGCCGATCAGGGCGTGGGGGTGATCCCATGGAGCCCGCTCGCCCGCGGACGCCTCACCCGTCCCTGGGGCGAGGCCACAGTGCGCAGCGATACCGACGTGGTCGGCAAGGCGCTCTACAAAGCCGAGGACGAGGCCGATCACGCCGTGGTTGATGCGGTGCAGGTGCTTGCCGCTGCGCGCGGCGTGCCGATGGCGACCATCGGGCTCGCATGGCACTTCACCAAGGCTGCGGTCACCGCTCCGATCATCGGCGCCACGCGGCCCGAGCACATCGCCGATGCCGTGCGTGCGCTCGATATCAGGCTGTCGGCGGAAGACATCGCGCCGCTGGAGGCGCCCTACCGCGCCAAGTTCCCGACCGGAATGGGAATGCCGATGCCAATGATGGACAAGGTGAGCTTGCTGTAGGCCTCCTCCTATCGGCCGAAGGGCCTTCACGGCAAAGCCCCGCCGCGACAGCCTGCAAACCCAACTGTGACACACATTTGAAGACCAGTCACAATCGCGTCACACACCTCGGCCAAGGCCCTGCATGAAAGCGGGATTCGCCAGTTATGGACGTCATCAACATCTTCGTGACCGGTGACCTCGGCGAAAGCCTTGAGGACTTCGTTCACGATCAACGCCGCTTCACCTTCGATCGGCTCGGCCCGGACGGCCCGGTCAGGTTGGTCGAAGGGCCGATGTGGGCGTTCGTCGACTGGGTGCTCCCCGAGCTCGCGGGGCTCGAGATGTGCCGCCGGTTGCGCGCCGATCCCCGCACCGCCGAGGCGCACGTGACGATGGTGTTGGAAGAGAACGACCCCGATGACCGTCGCCGTGCCCTGCGTGCCGGGGCGGATGACTATGTGGTCGGGCCCCTGACTCGTACCGCGGTGCTCGATCGGGTATTGGCGCTGCAAGCCCGCACCGCAGAACGGCAGGCGACGCAGCGCTTCGAGCTGGGCGCGCTGACCATCGACATGGCCGCGCTCCAGGCGCGCTGGGCAGGGCAGCCGATCAAGCTGCGGCCCAACGAGTTCCGGCTGCTGCGCTTCCTCGCCGAGAACCCCAACCGCGTGCTGACCCGCGAGGATCTGATCAACGGCCTCGGCAAGCGCCAACCGCCGATCGACGAGCGCACGGTGGACGTATGGGTCGGGCGCTTGCGCCGGGCGATCAAGACCGCCGGCGGCGGCAATCCGCTGCGCACGGTGCGTTCGGCGGGCTACGTTTTCGACATCGGCCCAGCAGCGTTGTTGCCGCATGGATAGGCAAGTGCCTCCGGTTCAACCTCGTCATCGCCTGGCCCGGCGGGGTGGCGCGTTACGCGCGCGTGATGCCTTCATGGCTGCGGCCTGTGCGGATGTGACCCTTGGGAAATACCCGCCTGCCTTGCGGCAGGCCGAGGGTGGGGGGCATCATAAGAGGTGTCACACGAAAGTGTTTTGGGTTAGAGACTCACAGCGTTCTTGGAGGCTTTCCCAAATGATTCTTGCCCGGGCGAGCGGTCTCGCCCTCGCTGCGGTGATGAGCCTTTGCGGCGGGCCTGCCCAAGCCGATGTGCTTGAGGTTGGTTCTGGTGGTTCGCGTTGGGTTTCTGGGCCGTTGGCTGGTCGGGGTGCTGTAGCTGCGCCTGCTGCTGCCGCGGCGGTGCCGGATGGCGCTGAGGTTTCCGATCTTGGTGCTGGGTTTGCTCCGGATTTTGTTGTTTCCGATCCGGCGCGCCATGCGCGGGCGGTTCCGGTGCGTTATGCGGCGAAGATTGCCGAGCTGGCGGCGCGGTTTGATCTTTCGCCGGCGCTGATGGAGGCGGTGGTGTGGCAGGAGAGCCGCTGGCGCGAGAACGCGGTCTCGCCGGTGGGCGCGCGCGGGCTGGCCCAGCTGATGCCCGGCACGGCGCGCTATCTGGGCGTCGATGCCAATGATCCTTTCGCCAATCTTGAAGGCGGGGCGCGGTATTTGCGCGAACAGCTCGACCGGTTTGACGGCGATCTCGAGAAGGCGCTGGCCGCCTACAATGCCGGGCCGGGCCGGGTGGCGCGCGCCGGGGGCATCCCCAACATCCGTGAGACCCGCAATTACGTCGCCGCCATCCTCGGCCGCCTTGCCGATCACTCGCGCCTTGCCGGACAGTGACCGGCACCCGCTCCCACAGCATGAAAGCCAAGACCTCCATGATCACCCGCAACCTGCGCCCCATGGCTCGCATCATCGCCGCCCTGACGCTGGCCTTCGCGCATGGCGCCGCTTATGCGCAAGCCGCCGACCCGGCCGGATCGGGCCCGATCAACAACGCGCTGCTTTGGCTGCAGGGCACCTTGCTGGGCACGGTGGCCACCACGGTTGCGGTGATGGCGGTGGCTGCGATCGGGTTCATGATGCTGACCGGCCGGATGAACTGGCGGTTCGGCGCGACCGTGATCGTCGGCGTGTTCATCCTGTTCGGCGCGACCACCATTGTGGCCGGCATCCAGTCGGCTGCCGGATAGGCCGATGAGCGAGCTTGTCCGCCACCCTGTACACCGCGCGCTGACCCGCCCGCAGATGTTCCTGGGCGTGACGATGAACTTCTTCATCATCAACCTGATGGTGACGACGATCGCGTTCCTGATCCTCAAGAGCTGGTGGATCCTGCCGGTGCCTGCGGTGATGCACGTGATCGGCTATTTCGCGTCGCTGCGCGAACCGCGGGTGTTCGACCTGTGGATCACGAAGGTCTCGCGCTGCCCGCGCGTTCCCAATTACAAGCGCTGGGGGTGCAATTCCTATGCGCCCTGAGGAGCACCGCTGATGGTCAAATGGCTCGGAGCTGCGGCGTGGAGCGCGAAGGAGGCCCGCGTCGGCGACCGCCTGCCCTATGCCCGCCTGCTTGATCCGCATACCGTGCTCTTGCGCGATGGCTCGGTGATGAGCGCGATCCAGGTGCCCGGGCTGCTGTTCGAGACCGAGGCAACGGACGCGCTCAACGCCCACGCCGCGACCCGCGAGGTGATGCTGCGGTCGGCGCTCGATGCGCGCTTCGTAATGATGCACCACGTGATCCGCCGCAGGGTCGAGGTGGAGCTTGACGCCGCCTTCCCCGATCCGCTTTCGCGCCATATCGATGCGCGCTGGAAGCAGCGGCTCGCGGGCGGATCGTTGTTCATCAACGATCAGTTCGTGACGCTGATCCGGCGCCCGGCGCGCGGCAAGACCGGGCTGCCCGAGAAGCTTTCGCGGATGTTCTCACGAGCCGGTCAGGACGAGCTGGAAGCCGATCCGCGCGATCTGCGCTCCTTGAAGGCGGCGATCGCCGCACTGGTCGCATCGCTTCAGAACTACGGCGCGGCGGTGCTGGGCGATTACCAGTCGCCGACCAGCAGTGAAGGCGGCACCAATTCTGAGATGCTGGAACTGCTCTCGGCGCTCTACAACGGCGAGATGCGGCCGGTGCGCCGGCCTTCGGATGACACCGATATCGGCCATATGCTGCCCTATCGCCGCGCCAGTTTCGGGCTGGATGCGATGGAGCTGCGCGGGAGCGCCGCGCCCGATTTTGCCGCGATTCTCGGCCTCAAGGATTACCCCGAGGCGACCTCGCCGGGCCTGCTCGACAACCTGCTGCGCCTGCCGTTCGAGATGGTGGTCACGGAAAGCTACGCCCCCAATGAGCGCACCACCGCCAAGGAGCGCATTGACCTTGCGTTGCGCCGCTCGCGTTCGGTCGACGAGGAGGCCGCTGCCGAGCGCGGGGAGATGCTCGCCGCGCGCGATGCGCTGGGGAATGGTGCGGTGGGCTTTGGCGATCATCACCTGACCGTGCTGGTGCGCGAGCGCAGCCTTGACCGCCTGGACGAGGCGGTGGCGGCTTGCGGCGCGGCGCTGGCCGATACCGGCGCGATCGCGGTGCGCGAAGACACCAATCTGGAACCAGCCTTCTGGGCGCAGTTCCCGGGCAACGAGGAATACATCGTGCGCCGCGCGCTGATTTCCTCGGCCAACATGGCAGGCTTCGGGTCGTTCCACGGCTTTGCGCTGGGGCAGGCCGCTGGCAACCACTGGGGCGATGCGGTGACACTGCTGGAGACCACCAGCGCCACCCCGTTCTTCTTCAATTTCCACCACGGCGATCTCGGCAACTTCTCGGTGATCGGCCCGAGCGGGTCGGGCAAGACCGTGGTGATGAACTTCCTTGCCGCCCAGGCGCAGAAGTTCAGCCCCCGGACCATCCTGTTCGACAAGGACCGCGGGGCCGAGCTGTTCATTCGCGGGATCGGCGGGCGCTATGACCGGATCAGCCCGGGCGAGCCGACCGGCTTCAACCCGCTCAGCCTTCCCGACACCCCTGCCAACCGCGCGTTCCTGCGCGACTGGCTGGCAGTGCTGTTGAAGGCCGATGGGCCCGAGGAGTTCGCGACGATCAGCGCCGCGGTCGATGCGACCTATGCCAATGATCCGAGCCTTCGGCGTCTGCGCCACTTCAAGGAGCTGCTCGCCGGGTCTCGCCGCCCGACGCCGGGCGATCTGGCTGACCGGCTGGCTGCGTGGATCGGCAGTCCTTCGGGGGAAGGGGGCGAGCACGCCTGGCTGTTCGACAACGCGGCGGACCGGCTTGATCTGGCGACCCGCGTGCTCGGCTTCGACATGACCGCGCTGCTCGAGACCCCGCGGCTGCGCACGCCTGTCATGATGTACCTGTTCCACCGCATCGAGGAGCGGTTGGACGGCCAGCCCACCATGATCCTCATCGACGAAGGCTGGAAGGCGCTGGACGACGAGGTGTTTGCCGCGCGCATTCGCGACTGGCTCAAGACGCTGAGGAAGCGCAACGCGCTGGTCGGCTTCGCGACGCAATCTGCGCGCGATGCGCTCGACAGCAAGATATCGACCGCGCTGGTCGAACAGACCGCGACGATGGTGTTCATGCCCAATGCCCGCGCCCGGCCCGAGGACTATTGCGACGGCTTCGGGCTGACGCCGCACGAGTTCGCGCTGATCCGCAGCTTGCCCGCGCACAGCCGCGCCTTCCTGGTGCGCCAGCCCGATGCGAGCGTGGTGGTGCGGCTGGATCTGTCGGGCGCACCCGAAGTGCTCACCATCCTGTCGGGCCGCGAGAGCGCCGTGCGGCGCCTTGATCTGCTGCGCGAGGCAGTCGGCGATGCGCCTGCCGCGTGGTATCCGGCGCTCACCGGCCGCGCATGGCCCGCAGATGCCGCGCCCGATGGCCCCGGCGGTTCGCCCGGTTCTTCACCGGACGTCTCTGATGCCGATCCGCTGTCGCAGGCCGCCGAATGAGCACCACCTGCGACATGGCCGCCCAGTCGATGGGCACCGGGGTCTCGGCGGCGCTCACCGCGGTTGATTGCATCGCCAGCGGGATGAGCGAGCAGGCCTTCAATCGGCTGTTCGGCAGCGAGGGCCAGCTCGCCGTGGCGCTGACCGTGGTGCTGGGGCTGTACGTGGGCTTCTTCGGCATCTCGCTGATGCTGGGCCGATCGAACCTTTCGGTGCGCGCGCTGTTGCCGAAGATGATGACGCTGGGGCTGGTGCTGACCTTCGCCACCAGTTTTGTTGCCTTCTCGAACGTGTTCTACAACGTCTTTATCGGCGGGCCCGACCAGATCGCGGGCATTTTGACGGGCACGTCCAGCGGCACGGGGGGCGAGAGCGCCACCGCGGTGTTTGCGCAGAAGCTCGACGTGGTGTTTCTCGCGGTTCAGCAGGCGAGCGGGGATACCAAGGATATCAGCGCGTTCTCGCCGCCGGGGATGATGTGGCTGGGGGCGATGCTGCTGCTCCTCGGGACCGTGGGCATGCTGGTGACGTCGCGGATCGCGCTGGCGCTGTTGTTGGCGGTGGGCCCGATCTTCGTGGTGCTGGCGCTGTTTGAAGGCACACGGGGCCTGTTCACGGGCTGGCTCAAGGGGCTGACGATGATGGCGCTGGCGCCGCTGTTCGCGGTGCTGGGCGGCTCGATCATGCTCGAGATGGCGGTGCCGGTGCTGGCGGCGCTGCTCAAGACGCCCGGACAGATCGACCAGCAGGCGGCGATGGCCTTCTTCCTGGTGGGTGCGGTGCACATGGCGCTGATGCTGCTGGCGCTGAAGGTCGCTGCGACGATGGTGGCAGGCTGGCAGGTCTTCGGGCTGGTGCCCGACAAGGAACGCAGCCGCGGCTCCGATGGTCCGCGCGCCGTACCGGCGGCGCAGCAGGCCCTGGCTGGCGCGCCGCGCGGGGCGGTCTTGCCCCCCTCCAGCCCCGCCTTGACCCCCCGTAGGGTGGAGTTAGCCCCCTTGCAGACCCTCGCAGCTGCCAATGATACGGGGTCAGATGGCAGTGTTTCACGTGGAACACGCGGGTTTGCGACTGGCGGCGCTGGCGGCTCCGGTGCGACCCCGCTGAACCCCGCCACCTCGCGCACCCAAGGCATCGGCAACCGCTTCCGCACCGCTTCTGCGCCCAAAGCAGCCCCCGCCCCCACGGCAGCCCCCCCTCCGGAGACCTACCAATGACCCGCGCCGTGCTTCTCGCCGCGCTCGCCCTCAGCCTTGCAGCGCCTCTGTCTGCGCCCTTGGCCGCGCAGGATAACCGGTTGCAAACGCTGGTTTTCAATCCGGATGCCGTGGTCCGGGTGGAGGGTCGGACCAAAGTCCAGACCACCATCAAGTTCGCCCCCGACGAGGTGATCGAGAACGTCGCGATCGGCGATTCGGCGGCGTGGCAGGTGCAGCCCAACAAGGCGCAGACGATCCTCTTCGTAAAGCCCCTGGAGCCGGCCGCGCGGACCAATATGACGGTGGTGACTGACAAGCGGACCTACCTCTTCGACCTCATATCTTCTCCAAAGAGTTCAGCGCTTTACGTGCTGCAATTCCGCTATCCCGAGCTCGAGAAAGCGGCCGAGGAGGCGCGGCTCGTCGCCCTTGCGGAGGCCGAGGCCCTCGCCGCGAAGGCCGCTGCCGAACCCGCTCAGGCGGGCGCCGGAGCGCCCGACCCGGCCAAGCTCAATTTCAGCTGGGCCAGCGCCGGCACCGCCGACTTGCTGCCGATGCGCGCCTTCGACGACGGCGAGGCGGTGTTCCTCACCTGGCCGCAAGGCGCGGCGGTTCCGGCGATCCTCGTCACCAATGATGCGGGCGACGAGGGCCCGATCAATTTCACCGTCCGGGGCGATACCGTGGTGGTCGACGGAGTGCCGCCGCAGCTGATCCTGCGCTCCGGCCGCGACAGCGCGACCCTCACCAACACCGCCTCGCTGGCGCCTTCGCCCCGCACCATCGGGCTGAGTGCACCGCGCAGGAAGGGCCAGAAATGATGCCCGTTCAACATGATACTGGCCCCGATACGGGCCCCGGTACTGCCAAGGAGAGCATGTGATGCGTCTGGCCATGCGATTGCCGAACAAGAAGGGCGAGGGCGGTCCCGGCGAGGGCGTCGATCCGCGGACCCGCGAGTCCGCCGAGATTATCGACCTTGCAAGCCGCGCGGCCTTCCCGGTGGTCACCGACCGCAGGGCCAAGGGCGACGGGTTGGGGCTCGCCGCCGGGGTGGCGGTGGTCGGCCTGCTCGGAGCGGTGACCTTCTGGGCGATGAACGCCGCGCGCACATCTGAGCCCGACGGGATCGGCAACCGCGCGGCGGCTCCCGCGCAGGCGGCGGCCATGCCCGCGCCGGTGCAGCCAGTGGTGAGCCCCGTGCCGGCACCGGTCACCCCGCAGGCCGAGCCGGTGCCCGCGCCGGTCTATGCGGTGGGTCCGGCGGCGATGCCGGGCTCTGCGATCAATCCCTATGGCAGCCCGCAGCTGGTGTTCGATGCGAGCACCGCGCGTAGCGTTCGCGCTGCGGAGGGGCCCATGCCCGTGCCTCCGGGAACCCCGGCCGCAGGTGTCGGCGGGACAGGCAGCGCGGCGGCCTTTGCCAGCAGCATCGGCGGGGTCGGCGGCGCGCCCGCGCAGGCCCGCGCGATGGTCAATCCTTCGACCACCGTCACCGAAGGCACGCTGATCCCTGCGATCCTCGAGACCGCGATCAACACCGACGTGCCCGGCTATGTGCGCGCGGTGGTGAGCCAGGACGTCAAGAGCTTCGATGGCAAGCGTGTGCTGGTCCCGCGTTCCTCGCGCCTGATCGGTCAGTACCAGGCCGGCGTGCAGCAGGGCCAGAAGCGCGCCTACGTGATCTGGACGCGGCTGATCCGGCCCGACGGGGTGTCGATCGCCATCGCCTCGCCCGCGGTCGCCTTCGACGGCACCACCGGCCTTGCAGGCGATGTCGACAGCCACTTCTTCCAGCGCTTCGGCTCGGGCCTGCTGCTCTCGGTGGTGGGCGGCCTCGGCGCGATCGCCACCGGCGGGATCGGCGGCGTGATCGTCGCGGGCGGGGCGCAAGGGGCGGCCAATTCGGCGGTGCAGTCGCAGGGCCAGATCAGCCCGACGATCCGCGCGCGCATCGGCGAGCCCGTGCGGGTCTTCACCGCGCGCGATCTCGACTTCAGCGCAGTTGGCGGGTGAGGTTCCCGTGAGCGCGGACATCCATCGGTTGGGGGCAGAGGAGGCCGCCGCCGCGCCGCTGCTCCCGGCGGAGCGGAGCGTCTATCTCGACGCCTACCTTGCGCCATTCCGCCGCTGGCTGGAACGCGACACCGTGACCGAGATCATGGTCAACCGCCCTGGTGAGGTGTGGATCGAGGATGCCGCCAGCCCGGGGATGCAGCGCATCATCACGCCCGAGATCGACGACCGCCTCGTGCAGCGCCTTGCCGAACAGGTCGCGCGCGTCTCGCACCAGGGGATCAACCGCGAGCATCCGCTGCTCGGCGCAACCTTGCCTGCCAAAGACGGAGAAGGGGGCGCACGCGTCCAGTTCTGCGGACCGCCGGCAAGCCGCAAGCATTGGGTCATGGCGATCCGCCGCCACCGCCGCCTCGACCTGCCGCTTGATGCCTATGACACCGGGCCGCTCACGGACGCGGCAAAAGCGGTGCTGCCCGATCCCCAGGCCCATCCCATCGCCTATTTGCGCGCGGCGATCCGGGCGCGGCGCACGATCCTCATCTCCGGCGGCACCAGCACCGGCAAGACCACCTTTTTGAACGCCATGCTCGGCGAGATCCCGGAAGCCGAACGCGTCGTGCTGGTCGAGGACACGCCCGAACTCAAATTCCCGGGCGCCAATGCGGTCGGTCTCGTCGCGGTCAAGGGCGAACTGGGCGAGGCCAAGGTCACCGCCAACGAACTCCTTCAAGCCGCGCTGCGGCTGCGGCCCGACCGGATCGTGCTCGGCGAATTGCGCGGCAGCGAAAGCGTCAGCTTCCTGCGCGCGATCAACACCGGGCACCCGGGCAGCTTCTCGACCATCCACGCCAACTCCCTGCGCGGCGCGCTCGAGCAATTGAGCCTGATGGTGATGCAGACCGGCATCGGCCTCACCCGCGCCGACACCATCGCCTATGCCGCAAGCGTCATCGATGTGTTCGTGCAACTCGGCCGCGACGCCAACGGAAAACGCGGCATCACCAGCATCGCCGAAAGCCACGACCTGATCTGATCGCACCGCCGCACAACACTGACAATGCGGCCATCAGGGATTGCATTGGTGTGACAAGCGCATCTTCCTGATTTACATCTCGCAGCCAAGCGAACATGGCACGTGCGAGGGGCCGCGCCGCGGTGTTCGGCGCGAGGCGGGACAGGAAAGCGATGAGTACGTCACCGATCGGCAACAAGCCCAATTCGGCCATCGCGGGAGCTACGGAGCTGGCTGAGCTCGGGCCCGATGAAAGCGCCTATTTCAACCGCGAGCTTTCGTGGTTGCAGTTCAACCAGCGCGTCCTCGCCGAAGCCTGCAACGAGGCCTATCCGCTGCTCGAGCGTCTGCGGTTCCTGTCGATATCGGGAAGCAATCTCGACGAATTCATGATGATCCGCGTTGCCGGGCTCGTGGGCCAGGTTCAGCGCGGGCTGGAGACGCCCTCGATCGATGGGCGCAGCCCTTCGCAGCAATTGGCCGCGATCCGCGAGAAGCTCGCCGATCTCGCGCAGCGCCAGCAGACGATCTGGCGCAGCTTGCGCGATGGGCTGGCGGCGGCGGATATCCACGTCGCGGATGAAGAACGCGTCAGCCCGGCCGCGCACAAGTGGCTGAAGGCCTATTTCCTCAATGAGATCCTGCCGGTCATCACTCCGCAGGCGCTCGATCCTGCGCACCCCTTTCCCTTTGTCCAGAACGGCGGGATCGGCATCCTTTTCGCCCTTACGCGCGATGCGACCCGCGAGCAGCTTATCGAGATGGTGCTGATCCCCGGTGCCCTCCCGCGTTTCGTGCGGGTGCCTGATGCTGTGACTGGTGCCGAGACGGGAGGCGGCGGTGCGGTCTACATATCGATGGGGCGGCTGATCCAGCGCAATGCCGAAGCGCTGTTCCCCGGCTTCACGATTCAAGGCGACGGCCAGTTCCGGGTGCTGCGCGACAGCGATATCGAGATCGAGGAAGAGGCCGAGGATCTCGTGCGGACCTTCCGCAGCGCGATCCAGCGCCGCCGCCGAGGGCAGGTGATCCAGCTCGAGATCGAGGAGGATTTCGACCCCGCCGCCGAGGCCCTGCTGCTCGACCAGCTCGGCATCAACGAGGCCGCCCTGATCCGGACCGACGGGGTGATCGGCATCGACGGCCTCGCCGAAATCGTCCGCGAGGACCGGCCCGACCTCAAGTTCGACGCTTATTCCCCGCGCTTTCCAGAGCGAATCCGTGAGCACGACGGTGACGCCTTCTCGGCAATCCGCGAGAAGGACATCATCGTCCACCACCCGTACGAGAGCTTTGAAGTGGTCGTGGACTTCATCCGCCAGGCGGCTGCTGACCCGGACGTGGTTGCGATCAAGCAGACTCTCTATCGCGCCGGCTCGCAGTCGGCAGTGGTGGGCGCGCTGATCGAGGCGGCTGAAGCGGGCAAGTCGGTTACCGCAGTGGTCGAGCTGAAGGCGCGCTTCGACGAGGAGCAGAACCTCAAATGGGCCAGCGCGCTGGAACGTGCCGGCGTGCAGGTGATCTATGGCTTCACCGACTGGAAGACCCACGCCAAGGTCGCGATGGTGGTGCGGCGCGAAGGCGATGGTTTCCGCACCTATTGCCACTTCGGCACCGGTAACTACCACCCGGTTACCGCGCGGATCTATACTGACCTGTCGTTCTTCACCGCGGACCCTAAGCTCGGGCGCGATGCGGCCAAGATGTTCAACTTCGTCACCGGCTATGTCGAACCCCACGCGCTTGAGCGGATCCATATCGCGCCCATCGACCTGCGCGAGGAAATCTACTGCCGGATCGACACCGAGATCGCCAATGCGCAGGCCGGAAAACCCGCCGCGATCTGGATGAAGTGCAACCAGCTTACCGACGAGGGCGTGATCGACCGGCTCTATGCCGCAAGTCAGGCAGGGGTGCAGGTTGATCTGGTGGTGCGCGGCATCTGCTGCCTGAGGCCCGGGGTTGCCGAGCTTTCGGAGAACATCCGCGTCAAGTCGATCATCGGCCGCTTCCTCGAACACAGCCGCATCTTCGCTTTTGCCAACGGCCATCCCATGCCGAGTACCCAGACAGCTGTGTTCATCGCCTCGGCCGACATGATGAGCCGCAACCTCGATCGCCGAGTCGAGGCGCTGATCCCGATCCTCAACCGGACAGTGCACGACCAGGTGCTCCAGCAGGTGCTGCTCGCCAACATGCTCGACACCGAGCAGAGCTGGTGGCTGCACCCCGACGGCAGCTATGCGCGCATCGAGGCCGAGGAAGGCGTAAAGCCCTTCAACTGCCACCGCTACTTCATGACCAACCCCTCGCTGTCCGGGCGCGGCGGCGCGCTCGAGGCGGGGGCGGTGCCCAAGCTCTCCCTTCGCCGCGGGGCCGCCGCATGATCTGGCGCCGGCGGCGCGAGAGCCGTGAGGCGGGGCTGGGCGGGAACAAGGGCGAGCGGGCGATCATCGACATCGGCTCGAACACGGTGCGGCTCGTCGTCTATGGGGGCACGATGCGCGCGCCGGCAGTGCTTCTCAACGAGAAGGTGACCGCCAAGCTCGGGCGTGAGATCGCTGCGACAGGCCGGCTTGCCGAGGAGGCGATGGCGGTGGCGCTTCGGGGCCTGAGGCGCTTCGCCTTGCTGCTCGAGGATCTGGGGATCAAGGACGTGGAGACTGTCGCCACGGCCGCGGTGCGCGATGCGGCCAATGGCCCGCAATTCGTGGCTGATCTGCGCAGCATCGGCTTGTCGCCGCAGGTTCTCTCGGGCGAGAGGGAGGCGCTGCTGAGCGCCCATGGGGTGATCGGCGCCTTTCCCGATGCACGCGGGATCGTCGCTGACCTTGGCGGTGGGAGCCTCGAACTGGTGCGGGTCGCGCACGGCACAACTGACAGTGCGAGCACACTGCCGCTCGGCACGCTGCGTCTGCCTGACCACCGCAAGGGCAACCGCGCGCAAATGCGCAAGTCGCTCGACAGGGTGATCCGCAGGGCGGGCTGGGACCTTGCTGCGCAGGATCCGGCCCAAAACGGCGCCCTTTACCTCGTGGGCGGAACGTGGCGGGCAATGGCAGTCTATGCGATGGCCGCACGCGGCTATCCGCTGAGCGATCCGCATGGCTTCGCGCTCGATTCTGCCGCCGCGCAGGATCTCGCCGCGGCGCTCTCCACCACCGAGAGCAACACGTTGAAGGGCCGCGAGCGGATATCCGCGATGCGCGCCGAGAAGCTGCCCGACGCGGCTGTGCTGCTTCAGACGTTGCTCGCGCGGCTGGCACCGGAAAAGGTCGTGTTCTCCTCATGGGGCCTGCGCGAGGGTCTGCTCTACGATCGTCTGCCCGATCACACCCGCGCGCAGGACCCGTTGCTCGCCGGGGTGGCGATGTTCGCCACCGAGCGCAGGACCGAGCCAGCGCTGGCAACGCGCATGGCCGCCTGGACGCTCGACGCCGCGCCCGCGCGCGAGCACGGCAGCGAGCGGCTGCGGCTGGCGGCGACCATGCTCGCCTTGGCGGGTATGCAGATCGAGCCCAACATCCGCCTGCCCCAGGCGATCAACTGGGCGCTGCACAAGCGTTGGGTCGGTATCGACGGCAAGGGCCGGGCGATGCTCGCCGCCGCCATCGCGGCCAATGGCAACCAGTTGAACCTCCCGCAGTCGGTGCGCGCGCTGGCAAGCGACGAGGCGATCGAGGAAGCGGTGCGCTGGGGCCTCGCGCTGCGCCTCGCCCGCAGGCTTGGCGCGCAATCGCGTCGCTCGCTCGAAGCGAGCCGGCTGGTGGTGGAGCAGGGCACGCTCGTCCTGCAACTGGCGCAGAGCCACGAGGCACTGTTCGGCCAGCCGACCGAGAAGGACATGAAGCTCCTCGCGGGCCGCCTCGGCCTCGGCTGGCGGGTGGATGTGGTGCCGGAGATCGTGCTCTAGGCGGGTTTTTCCTCGCTCCCGAAGGGCGAGAAGTCAGTGTCGATGTCGAACAGGTCGACGCCCTCGGCCGCCTTCAATTTGTTCACCACCACATAGGTCACCGGGGTCAGAACGACCTCCCACAGTACCTTCAGCGCCCAGTTGGTGACCATCACGGTCAGCACTGCGTCGGTCGTCCAGATGCCGTAGAAGGCGACAGGGTAGAAGATAACGCTGTCCACGGCCTGACCGAAGAAGGTCGAGCCGATGGTGCGCGTCCACAGGGCGCGGCCCTTGGTCCACACCTTCATCTTGGCGAGAACGAAGGAATTGACGAACTCGCCCGCCCAGAAGGCCACGATAGAGGCGACGACGATGCGCCAGGTGCTGCCGAACACGCTTTCATAGGTGCTCTGGCAGATCGCGCCGCCGGGGATGCCGGCGTCGGTGGTGGAGGTGATCGGGCGGGTTCCGCCAAAGCCGCTCGCCGCGCATTCCCACCCTGCGAAAGGAGGCAATGCGGTGACGACGTAGCTCATGAAGGCGAGGAAGATCATCGCCGCCGTGCCCACCCAGATCACCCGGCGCGCCTTGGCGAAGCCGTAGATCTCGGTCAGCACGTCGCCGATCACGTAGCCCAGCGGGAAGAACAAGATCCCCGCGCCGTAAATGAACGTGCCATTGGGCGCGGGCCACATTCCGTTGGGCCAGAAGGGCACTTCGACAAAGGTCAGCTTGGCCGCGCCGATGATGTTCGACAGCAGCAGGATCGCGACGAAGGCGGCCATCACGAGGTCGTAGTGGCGGAACGCGACCGGCGGGCGCGAGGTGGCAAGGATGCCGTCGCTGGGATCGACATCAAAGGAAGGATCGAGCGGCTGATCGGGTGAAGCGGTGTTTTCCATCGCTAGGCCGATTAGCGTGTTTCCCTTGGCTCGCAAAGCGCGCTATTGGCGCTGTGCGTGCGCGCCCGTAGCTCATCTGGATAGAGCGCGAGACTTCTAATCTTGAGGTAGCAGGTTCGAGTCCTGCCGGGCGCGCCACCGATGATGGGGGACATCTTGGACGCATTCTGGACGTGGCCGCTTGTCGTGGTGGTGGTGGTGCTTCTGCTGGCGATGATCGCTGCGCATGAACTGGGCATGCGGCTGCACGGACGTCTGCTGTCCAAGGCGGGCGACGAGGCCGGGCTGGGCAGTGATGAGGGCTTCATCCTCTCGGGCGTGCTCGGCCTGTTGGCCTTGCTGATGGGCTTTTCATTTTCGATGGCGTTGAACCGGCTCGAGGACCGGCGCGACCTGATGCTTCAGGAAACCAGCGCGATCGGTTACCTCGCGATGCTCGCCGATGGTCTGCCGCAGGATCTGGCACGTGGGCTCAAGGCGGATCTTGCCGCCTATGGCGGGGCCCGGCTGGCGGCGGCGGAAATTGCCGACGGGCCGGAGCGTCTTTCCGCCGCGCAGGCAGCCGCTGACTTGCGCGCCCCCGTGGCGGCCAAGGTGCGCGCCGTGTTGCGGGAGGGCACTGGCGGCCCGCTCCATGTGGCGCTGGCCGGGGCCTATGACACGCTCGAGGACACCGCCGTGCGCCGCGATGCGCTGTCGCAGGCGCACCTTCCGCCCCGCGTGTTGTGGCTGCTCGCCGTCTATGCCGTCATTTCCGCAGCGATGCTGGGATACGCGCTTACAGGTGCGCGCGCGCGCCACCGGGTTGCCTCGACGACGCTCTACCTGCTCGTCAGTCTCGCCTTCGGGGTGATCCTCGATCTCGACCGTCCGCGCGCCGGCGCGATCGTGGTCGATCAGACGCCGTTCGCGCAGACGGTCAAGGCGCTGGAGCGGGAGGCCCGTGCAACCGGCATTCCGTAGCGCGCATCGGCAGCGCGCGAGAGCGGCGTCGGAATTCCCCCTGTGCGGCGCGTAACCCGAACGCATCGCGGCGCGAACCCCCGTTGCAAGATCCAACGAGGATGCCCTGCCTATGACCCGCACCCGACCCCTGCTTCTTTTTGTCGGCGGCCTTGCCGTGCTTGGCGGCGCTGCGCTCGCCCTGCCGCACGGACACCCGCCCACCGCCGACACGCCCATCGCCGCTACAGTGGGCAAGCCGGTGCTGGTCGAGGTCTTCACGAGTCAGGGCTGCTCCTCCTGCCCGCCTGCCGACGCGCTGGCCGCAAGGCTGGCGCGCGAGCCGGGTCTGGTGGTGATCTCGCGGCCAGTGACCTATTGGGACAGGCTCGGCTGGAAGGATACGCTGGCGCGCGAGAGCAACACCGCCTTGCAGCAGAACTATACGCAGGCCGGGCTTGCGGGATACAATGGGATCTACACGCCCCAAGTCGTGGTCAACGGCAGCTTCGGCGCGGTCGGCTCGCGCGCCGAGGACGTGACAGCCGGGATCGCGCGCTACGCTGCATCCGGCGATGCGGCGATCCGCGTCGTCAAGCAGGGCGAGGCGGGTTATGCCGTCGACCTTGCGGGCACAGGCGCAGGCGCAGGCGCGGCTGAACTCGTGCTGGTCGCAGTGACGCGCCATGTCGAGGTGGTGATCGGCAGCGGCGAGAACGGCGGGCGAAGGGTCGGCTATGCCAACGTCCTACGCGCCGAGCGCAAGCTGGCGGGATGGAACGGCGGCAAGGCGAGCATCGTCGTCAGCCCGGCACAGCTCGCGGTCCCCGGTGCGGATCGCTATGCGGTGGTGCTGCGGCAGCCGGGCGGCGGCAAGGTGCTGGCGGCGCGTTGGCTTTCCTAAACCTGCCCGACGAGCCCGGTCGAGGCGCTGGCGCTATCCCCGTGCGACAGTCTCGAGCAGCTCGGCGGTGACCGGGTAGCCCGCGTCACTGAGGATGGTGAGCCACGGCTTGCCGTCCTGCTCAACCACGCGCGGCATGATCGTCTTTACCGGGATGGCCTCCGCCTGCGCGCGTGCCTCCTCGTAGCTGGCGAACAGCGCAAGCCGCTCAAGATTGCGGCGGGTCGGGAAGATCACCTTGATCTCGCCGCGCTCCGCCGCCTCGAGCGCAGCCTTTGCGGAGGTCCAGAACAAGAGGGTGTTCTCCGAATGGTCGATCGACACCTCGACCGCGCCCGTACCGAGATTGGCGAGGTAGAAGCGCGTATCGTAAACCCGGGTGATTGCCTCGTTCTTGGGAAACCAGCGGGCAAAGGGCGTGATCTGGGCAAGGTCGAGCTGCCAGCCGAAGGCTTCGAGCACCGGGGCAAGGGCGCCCGTCTCGTTCAGCATTGCCCTTGCCGCCGTGGCACTGGCGGCGTCGATCGCGCCTGCCAGCCCCAGTGCAAGGCCCGTCTCCTCGAGCGTTTCGCGCACCGCAGCGATCTGGTGGGCCGCCTCGTCCGGCGCGAGGCCGTGTTGGGCAGCGACCAATTCGCCGAGGGCATAGTCCGCCGGATCCACCCGCCCCCCGGGAAACACCGCCATTCCGCCGGCAAAGGACATCTCGCGGGAGCGGACGGTCATCAGCACTTCGGGCGCGCCGCCGTCCCCGGCGTTGCGGAAGATGATGATGGTCGCGGCGGGGATGCCTTGGGGGCGGGAATCGCTGGTCATTGCGGCAAAGGATGGCCCTGCGGCAGGCGCTTGCCAAGTGCCTAGGCGCGCTCCTGCCGCTTTGGAGAGGAAGTGTCGGCCTGCTTTACACTTCCCCGCCGCTCCCAGCTTGCGCCGACCGGAAAAACCGCAGAATTACGTGCTTTCACAAGTTTGGCACGGGCCATGCATTATAAGTTGCGGTCCCAATGGTCTTCGACGAGAGGCGCGACCCACTGGTCTCCGGGTTGCGCCTCCCCGATCAACAAAGAGCGCTCCGCACTGGTCCTGCGGAGCGCTTTTTTCTTGTCTGGCCCGTCAGCTGCGATGCGGCACAAGGTTCACTCAATGTTCCACGTGAAACATTGCCGATCCGGTGCCAAAAGACGCAAAAAATGCGCAGCAATGGCCCGCAAGGGGCCCCCAAGCGGGGTCTAAAGGCACCCTAGGGCACCCCTAAGGCCACCCTAACGCACCCTTGGCACGAAACGGCAAGGCTGCGCACGGCGCCCAGATCACGCCGGGCGAGACCCGCGCGCGCCAAGCGGCACGCCATTGGCAATGTCGAGAAGAAGAATTCGCAACCCCGCGCAAGGCGCGGCGCGCGTCCGATCAACCGGCCTTGGTGACGCCGCTTTCGTCGAGGAGCTGTTGCAGCTCGCCGGCCTCGAACATCTCCATCATGATGTCGCTGCCGCCGACGAACTCGCCCTTGACGTAAAGCTGGGGGATCGTCGGCCAGTCGGAGAAGCTCTTGATTCCCTGACGGACTTCCATGTCCTGCAGCACGTCGACGCTTTCAAAGGCGACGCCGCAATGATCGAGGATCGCGATCGCGCGGCTGGAAAAGCCGCATTGCGGGAACAGCGGGGTGCCCTTCATGAACAACACCACGTCATTGCTGGTGACGAGATCGGAAATGCGCGAATTGACGTCGGTCATTTTGGCTGGCGCCCCTGACAGGAGATGATGGTGCGGTTTGCGTTGCGGGTTACGTGGGGACCACGGTGGTGACTTGCAAGGCGTGCAGCTCGCCGCCCATCCGGCCGCCGAAGGCGGCGTAGACCAGCTTGTGCTGCGCGACGCGGCTCAGCCCGGCGAATTGCGGTGCGGTGACGGTCGCTGCCCAGTGATCGTCATCGCCCGCAAGATCCTTGAGCGCGACGCTCGCGCCCGGCAGGGCGGCGAGGATGGCGGCTTCGATGTCGGCGGCGCGCATTGGCATGAGATCAGACCTCGCCGAGCAGCTGGCGACGCGACTCGATCGCCATTTCGGCGAGCCGCGCGCGGATGTCGGCTTCGCTGACATCGATCTGCGCGGCGGTAAGATCGCCGAGCAGCTTGCGCACCACGTCTTCATCGCCCGATTCCTCGAACTCGGCCTGCACCACCGCCTTGCGATAGGAATCGGTTTCCTCTGGCGTCAGCTTCATCAGCCCTGCGGCCCATTCGCCAAGCAGCCGGTTGCGGCGGGCGATGATGCGGAAGGCGGTTTCCTCCTCGAGCGCGAAGTGGGCCTCCTCGGCGCGTTCGCGATCCTTGAAGTCGGTCATTGCTTGTGTGTCCCTCCGGCTACGATCCGTCTCATGCGATAAAGCGCAGCGCGCGCGGCTTCAAGCGGGAAGCCGCATTCTGGCCGCCCACCGCCAGCATCAATCCATTGTCACCACCAGCTTGCCGACTGCCTCGCGCGCTTCCAGCTTGGCGATGGCATCGCCCGCGCGGGCGAGGGGGAAGGTCTCGGACACCAGCGGGTCGATCTTGCCCGACTGCATCAGCGCGAACAGCTCGTCCACCTGCGCGCGGAAGGCCTCGGGCTCGCGCGCGGTGAAGGCGCCCCAGAACACGCCGCAGATGTCGCAGGACTTCAGCAGGGTGAGATTGAGCGGCATCTTGGCGATCCCGGCCGGGAAGCCAACCACCAGGAAGCGGCCCTCCCAGGCGATGGCGCGCAAGGCAGGCTCGGAATATTGTCCGCCAACAATGTCGTAGACGATGTTCGCGCCGTTCGGGCCGCACGCTGCCTTGAAAGCTTCGGCGAGCGCCTTGGAGGCGTCCTTGTCCATCGCCTCACGCGGGTAGATCACCACCGCATCGGCCCCGGCCTGTTTCGCCACTTCGCCCTTGGCCTCGGAAGACACCGCGGCCACCACGCGTGCGCCAAAAGCCTTGGCAAGCTCGACCGCCGAAAGCCCCACGCCGCCCGCCGCGCCGAGGATCAGCACGGTGTCGCCCGCCTTGATGTGCCCGCGATCCTTGAGGCCGTGGATCGTGGTGCCGTAGGTCATCAGCAGCGAGGCGGCCTTCTCGAAGGGCACGCCATCGGGCACCGCGAACATACGTCCGGCGGGCACCACGACCTTTTCAGCCAGCCCGCCATTGCCGATCCCGGCAAGCACCTTGTCACCCACCGCAAAGCCCTCGACACCTTCGCCGAGGGCCTCGATCACGCCGCTGATTTCGCCGCCGGGCGAGAACGGGCGGGCGGGCTTGAACTGGTACATGTCGCGCAGCATCAGCCCGTCGGGATAGTTGATCGCGCAGGCCTTCACCGCGATCAGCACTTCGCCCTTGCCGGGAGTGGGAGCCTCGATCTCGTCAAGCGTCAACGTTTCAGGCCCACCGGTGGCGTGGGTGCGGATGGCTCTCATGATGTCTCTCCCTGTCTTTTGTTCTTAGGCGGCGGTGCCGCGCATCAGCCACGGCTGGGCGGCGGTGCGGCTGGCTTCGAAGCCCCCGATCGCCTCGCCCCGCGCCATGGTCAATCCCACTTCGTCGAGCCCGCCGAGCAGGCAGTCGCGCCGGAACGGATCGAGCGTGAAAGTGAAGCGGTCCTGGTAGGGCGTGGTAACGGTCTGCTGTTCGAGATCGACGCTGATCGCCAGCCCCTCGCGCGCCACTTCGAGCAGCCGGTCAACCGCACCTTGCGGTAGCACCACGGGAAGCATCCCGTTCTTGACCGCGTTGCCCGAGAAGATGTCCGAGAAAGACGGCGCGATCACCACGCGGATGCCCATGTCCCCCAGCGCCCATGCGGCGTGTTCACGGCTTGACCCGCAGCCGAAATTGTCGCCCGCGATGAGAATGTTCGCGCCTGCATAGGCAGGGTCGTCAATGACATTGCCCGGTTCCGCGCGCAGCGCCTCGAACGCGCCTTGCCCAAGCCCTTCACGGCTGATGGTCTTGAGCCACTTGGCCGGGATGATGATGTCGGTATCGACGTTCTTGAGGCCGAGCGGGATGGCGCGGCCTTCGACGCGGGTGAGCGGTTCCATCGGGCGTTCGTCCTCAGTCGGTTTGCGGGGGCTCGCCCGAGGGAATCGGGCCGGACTGCCCGGCCTCGTCCGTGGGCTTCTTCTTGCGTTTGCCGGCATAGAGCAGCGCGGCCGCGATGGCCGCCGATCCGATCGCACCCGCCGCGGCGATGGCGGCGTTGCGGGCGGTGTTCGATTTGGGCTTGTCAGTCATAACGTGTCCATGCGCCTTGCAGCGGAGCGTTTCAACCCTCTGGCGTCACACGAGAGTACGCACATCGGCGAGCCGCCCCGTCACCGCCGCCGCCGCCGCCATCGCGGGGGAGACGAGGTGGGTGCGCGCGCCCGGCCCCTGCCGTCCGACGAAATTGCGGTTGCTGGTAGAGGCGCAGCGTTCGCCTGCGGGCACCTTGTCAGGGTTCATGCCAAGGCACGCCGAACAGCCCGGTTCGCGCCATTCGAAGCCTGCGTCGATGAACACCTTGTCGAGCCCTTCGTCCTCGGCCTGCGCCTTGACCAGACCCGATCCGGGCACGACGATCGCCCAGCGCACGTTATCGGCCTTGCGGCGACCGTTCAGGATCGCGGCGGCGGCGCGCAGGTCTTCGATGCGGCTGTTGGTGCAGCTGCCGATGAACACGTTCTCGATCGGCACTTCGGTCATCGGTGTGCCGGGGGTGAGGCCCATGTAATCGAGGCTCTTCTGCGCCGCGACACGCTTGCTCTCGTCGGCGAAGTCTTCAGGGAAGGGGACGCGGCCACCGATCGCCACCACGTCTTCGGGACTGGTGCCCCAGGTGACGCTGGGCTCGACGGCGGCGGCGTCGATCACCACCGATTTGGCGAACACCGCGCCTTCATCGGTGTGGAGGCTGCGCCAATAGGCGACCGCCGCGTCCCACTCGGCGCCCTGCGGCGCCATCGGGCGGCCCTTGAGATAGGCGAAGGTGGTGTCATCCGGCGCGATCAGCCCGGCGCGCGCGCCCGCCTCGATGCTCATGTTGCAGACCGTGAGACGCTCTTCCACGCTCATACGCGCGAACACGGCCCCGCGATATTCGATCACGTAGCCGCTCCCGCCTGCCGCACCGATGGTGCCGATGATGTGGAGGATCAGATCCTTGGCGCTCACCCCGGGGCCGAGATCGCCTTCGACCCGCACTTCCATCGGCTTGGACTGCTGGAGCAGCAAGGTCTGGGTCGCCAGCACGTGCTCGACCTCGCTGGTGCCGATCCCGAAGGCCAGCGCGCCCAGCCCGCCGTGGCAGGCCGTGTGCGAATCCCCGCAGACGATGGTGGTGCCGGGCAGCGAGAAGCCCTGTTCGGGGCCGACCACGTGGACGATCCCCTGCTCCTTGGCGGTCGCGGGGATGTAGCGGATGCCAAAGGCGGGGGCGTTGACTTCTAGCGCGGCGAGCTGGGCAGCGCTTTCAGGATCGGCGATCGGCAGCGGGTGCCCGCGCGAATCCAGACGGGGGGTCGTCGGCAGGTTGTGGTCAGGCACGGCCAGCGTCAGTTCGGGCCGCCGCACCGGGCGCCCGGCGATCCGCAGCGCCTCGAACGCCTGCGGGCTGGTTACCTCGTGCACCAGATGGCGGTCGATATAGACCAGCGCCGTGCCATCATCGCGGGTCTCGACGACATGCGCGTCCCAGATCTTCTCGTATAGGGTGCGGGGGCGGCTCGCCATGATCGGATCCATCGGTTCTTGGGGGTGGGCGCGAGGCCCCTTGGTCAGGCCCCCCTAATCATCTTTGCCTTGCCGTGGCAAGATTGCGGCGATTTACGCGCACGTGCGAGTAGAATTTGTCATAATCTTGCGCTAGCTTACATCCATGTTAGCAAACTCGCCCCCCATCGCCTCCGTCGCCGCCGCCTTCCACCACCCGATCAAGGTGGAGCCGGCCGACATCGATTTCATGGGGCACGTCAACAATGCGCGCTATCTGGGCTGGGTGCAGGACGCGGTGCTGGCCCACTGGCGCGGGATCGCGCCGGCCGAGGACGTGGCGAGCAAGGCATGGGTCGCACTGAAGCACGAGATCACCTACCGCAAGCCCGCCTTCCTCGAAGACGACGTGATCGCCCAGACCGTGCTCGAACGCTTCAACGGCGCGCGCGCGTTCTACTCCACCCTGATCAAGCGCGGCGAGGAAGTGCTGGCCGAAGTGCAATCATCATGGTGCTGCATCGACGCCGAAACCCTGCGCCCGGCGCGCATCGGCGAACACCTGCGCGAGTTCTTCTTCCCCAAGGGGGAGTGAGGGGGCTCAGCGCCGCGCCTAGCCGCCCCTGCGGCGCTTGAGCGCGGCATCGAGCATCCCTAGTCCGCCCAGCTTGCCCTCGCCGAAGGCCTGCGCTCTCCAGCCCGGGCCGCCGATCCTTTCGGCGGCGAGGACCAGGGCGAGGCCTTCGTCCTGCGTCCACCAGCCGCCGCGCCGCCCAAAGGCGGCAATCGCATCGGAGGGTGCCATGCCGCCGCCGCGCGCCATGGTCAGCCAGGTGTAGCCCGCCCACTGGCCCGAGCCTTCGAGCGCAAGGAACAGGTCCTCGGCCTTGGCCAGATAGGCATCGGGGCCGGTGAACCAGCGCGCGTGGCGGGCCGCGATCAGGCGCCGCGCGCCGCGCGCGAGCCGCCGCGCCTCGCGGTCGCTGGGCGCCGCTGCCGCCGCGTAGAGCAGCGCGGTTTCGCGGGCGACCGAGGCGGCAAAAGCCGGGTCGCTCTTGAAGCGCTCCTGGATGCTGTCGTCGCTGAAGCTTTCGGGAAGCTTGTTCGCCTCTGCGATCACGCTGACCGCGCGCATATAGGTGGGGAACTGGGCGACATGCGCGCTTTCGTGGAGCAGCACTGCGGTCATGAGGTTGTCCAGACCCATCGGGCCGCCGGGCACGCCGCCCGCGCGCCACACACTCGGGGTCGACATCACGAAGAAGGGGCGCCCGTCGCTCTCGCCGGCAAAGGAGGTGACGCTGGCGGGGATCCTATTGCCGTCGGGAAGGGGGATCTGGCCCGTGTGCGCGTGGGAGGTCCAGGTGACGGGCGGCCCGGACACGGCGTCCGCGCTTTCGCGCATGCAGGCGGCATCGAAGATGATGATGGTCGCCGGCGAAGCGAAGGCGCGCGTCCCGATCGCGGCCGCGATCGCGCGGCGCGCGGCCAGCGACCGGTCGACCCAGTCCTGCTCGGCTTGCGAAAAGGCGCAAGGCGGGGCCGATGCGCCGTCCGGCTCTGCCACCGCAGCGGTTGCGGAGAGTGAAAGCAGCAGCGCGGCGGCGCGTGCCCATGCTCTTGCGCGTTGCATCGTTCCGCTCGCCTCCCTTTGACCAGCAGGCTTAGACTAGCGGCTGCGCTCGGCAATGCCAGAGAATGTCCCGAACCGGCTGACCGCAGGCCAGAGGGGCGCGCCACGGGCGCTTTGTGCAAACGCAATTGCCGTTTCGGATACGGACCTTATACGCATCCCCATGCTGCCCGCGCGCGTATCCCTCGCAAGATGAACCCGCATTTCACCTTGCCCGACAAGCGCATCCAGCGCGGCGTCGGCCTTGTGCTGGGGCTGGCGATCGCCGGAAGCTGGCTGGCGATCCATGCCTGGGGGATGTTCGTCTTCGAACTCAGCTGGTGGAACTGGCCGCTCGCGCTGGCGGTGGCGATGGTGCAGTGCTGGCTTTCGGTGGGCGTGTTCATCGTCTGCCATGATGCGATGCACGGCAGCCTGCTGCCCGGCCACCCGCGCATCAACGGCGCGATCGGCGCGGTGCTGCTGGCGCTTTACGCGGGCTTTGCGTGGAAGCGGCTGAGGGACGCACATTTCGATCATCACCGGTTGGCAGGCCATGCCGGCGATCCCGATTTCGACGAGCACCACCCTGACGATTTTCTGCGCTGGTACGGCACGTTCTTCCGGCGCTATTTCGGCTGGCGCTCGATTCTGTTCGTGCACACCGTGGTCGGCATCTACTGGCTGGTGATCGGCATTCCGATGGCGCAGATCGTGCTGCTCTACGGGCTCCCGGCGCTGAGCTCGTCGCTGCAATTGTTCTACTTCGGCACCTTCCGTCCGCACCGCCACCTGCCGGGGCAGGGGCCGGGCTTTGCTGACCACCACAATGCCCGCAGCAATGATTTCGCGCCGCTGGTCAGCCTCGCCACCTGCTTTCATTTCGGCTATCATCTCGAACACCATCGCCGTCCCGATGTGCCGTGGTGGGCGCTGCCCGCGGCCAAGCGGGCCGGAGTGGGGCGTGTCGCAGCGATCGAGAAGGTGCCCACATGAGCTGGCTCGAAGTGTTCCTCACCGTCATGTCCTCGCTGATCGGGATGGAGCTGTTTGCGTGGGTCGCGCACAGGTACATCATGCACGGCTGGGGCTGGGGCTGGCACCGCGATCACCACGAGCCGCATGACAATCTGCTGGAGAAGAACGATCTGTTCGCGGTGGTGTTCGGCACAATCAACGCTGCGATGTATATCTACGGCTCGCTCTACTGGGACTGGCTGTGGTGGTTCGCGGTGGGGATCACGCTTTATGGCATCATCTACACGCTGGTGCATGACGGGCTGGTGCATCAGCGCTATTTCCGCTGGGTGCCGCGCAAGGGCTACGCCAAGCGGCTGGTGCAGGCGCACAAGCTGCACCATGCAACCATCGGCAAGGAAGGCGGGGTGAGCTTCGGCTTCGTGATCGCGCGCGATCCGGCCAAGCTGAAGGCCGAACTGAAGGCGCAGAAGGAAGCCGGCCTTGCGGTGGTGCGCACCGGGAGCGACATCGAGAGATGAAGCCGGCTGCGCTAGGCGGCCTTGCATTTGCCGTGCTCGGACTGGCTCTGCTGGTGCTTGCTCGGGGTACGGCCCGCGAAACGCGGCTCGATGCCATTGCCCTGACCGCCTGCAGCACCCCTGGTCCGAGCGCCGGCCGCGTGTTCCATGTTGATCCGGTGCATGGCAGCCCGTCTGGTGACGGCAGCAGCGCGAGGCCCTGGCGCGATCTCAACCAGATCGCTGCTGCGGGGCTGCTTGGCGAGGGCGAGCGCCGGGTGTCGTGGGCCGAACGGTTGGCAGCGCGGCTGTTCGGGCGGGCTCCGGTCGTCGGGATTGATGAGCGGCCCGGCGCCATCGTCAGGGCCGGGGACACCGTGCTGCTGGCGAACGGCGACTATGGCGATGTCGACCTGTCCGGGCTGGCGAACAGCGGCTTCGTGACGATCGCGGCGGCGCCGGGCGCTGCGCCGCAGTTTGCCAGCCTCGACCTCGCGCGCGCCTCGCATTTCATCCTGCGCGGGGTCAGGGTTTCGGCCAGCGGCGCCCCGCCAGGGCGGCAGCACCTCGTGACGGTCTATACCCCCGACGAAGTGCGTGCCGACAATATCGTTCTCGAGGGTCTTGAAATCGCCTCGACCCGGGACATCGCGTCCACGCCGCCCGACGCCTTTGCAAGGGAGGCGCCCGACGGGATCATCCTCGCCGGGGACTGCCTGGCCCTAAGGAACAGCCGGCTCCACGACCTGAAGTTCGCGGTGAACATCTATCGCGGGCGGCAAGTGCTGATCGCCGGCAACACCATCGACGGTATCGCTGTCGACGGCATCCAGTTCTCGGGGCGCGACATCCTCATCCGCGATAACGTCATTGCCAATCAATGGCCGACCCCCGATCCGCTTCACCCGGATTGCATGCAGGGCGTGGGGCCGGGCGCCCTGCCGTTTGGCCCGGTCACAATCACCGGCAATGTCTGCATCCGTGCGTTGGCGGGTACGGCCGGGCTGCGCGAGGGGCGCGACGGCGACATCGGCTGGCAGGGCATCGCGATCTTCGATGGGCACTGGCGCGGCGTGACCGTGCGCTGCAACCTCGTGCTGCCCGGGGCACAGCACGGCATCGCGCTTTACGGTGTGGATGACGGGCTGGTCGAGGCCAACGTCGTCCTGGGGATGCCCGGTGGACGGCCGAGCTGGATCACGGCCCTGCCGTCCAAGGAGGGGCGCCAGCCCTCAGGCGTCGTGATCAGGGGCAACCGCGCAACCGCCTACCTCAACGCGGTAAAGGCCGCGCCCGCTCCGGTCGAGACGATGATCGATGTCATCAGGGTCAACCGCGATGACCCCGAAATCAACGCGATGTTGCGAGGCAAGGTGTCGGGCGTCACGCTCGGCAGCGGGAATATCTGGCAAACTGCCGAGGCTCCGCGCGCCCCGCTCGGCCTCGACGCGCGCTTCGTGTGGGAGACGGGCCTGCCGAGCCTCACTCCGCGCGATGCGGCCGAGGCCCTGCGCCTCCACCCGCTCCCGGCGGCCTGCGACAAGCCCGTCTGAGCGATCAGCCCGCCGCCAGCCGCGCGGCGTGTTCCTTCACCAGCGTGCCCGGGCCAGGGCGCTTGCAGCTCTAGGCGAACTGGGTCAGGCTCAGGTTGTTGCCTTCCGGATCGTGGAACCACGCGATCCTGGTGCCCGAGCCGGGGTCGGTCCAGATCCCGCGCGCATCCTGCCCGAAGCCTTCATAGACCGCGCAGGTCACGCCCTTGGCCGCCAGCGCATCGACCACGCCTGCGATGTCATCGACCTGCCAGCCGAGCACGGTGTGCGGGCTCGGCGCATGCCCCTCGACCTTGGTGAGCCGCAGCATCGTGCCGGCCAGATCATAGCTCACCGCGTAAGGATCGGCGCCGGTTTCGGTAAGGCCGAGCGTGTCGGTGTAGAAGCCCCGCGCCTTGGCCATATCGGCGGTCAGAACAAAGCAGACCGGTTTGGCTTCGGTGAGCATTTTGAGTCCCCCCCCTTGGGGACGACTCGCGCGGCGCGGTCGCACCCGGCGATAATCTACGCTCCTCGCGGCTCGACGCCAATCACTCAGACGGCAGCAAGCCGCGCCGCGTGTTCCTTCACCAGCGCGATCATGTTGGGCACGCCCTGTGTGCGGTTGCTCGACAGCTGGTTCTTGAGATCGAACGGGGCAAGGGTGCCCATCACGTCCATCTGCGCTATCTCTGCTGCCGGGCGGTCCTGCACCGCGGCGATCACCAGCGCGACGATGCCTTTGGTGATCGCGGCATTGCTGTCGGCGAGGAAGTGCAGCTTTTGCCCATCCGTGCCCGCCGGATAGACCCACACCGCTGCCGAACAGCCGCGCACCAGCGTCGCGTCGGTCTTGAGCGCGTCGGGCATGGGTTCAAGATCGCGGCCGAGCTCGATCAGCAGGCCGTAACGCTCATCGCCTTCGAGGAACGCGTATTCTTCGAGAATGTCTGAAAGGGTGCGCATGGCGCGCCCTTAGGCAGGGCGCGCACGAAAGGCAAAGGGCGCGTTAGCCGAGAAGGCCGCCCGGCCGGGTGAAGGCATAGTACGCGACATAGAACCAACCGAAAAAGCCCTGAATGATGGCCCAGACGATCGACTTGTGGAGGCTCCAGCTGATCGCCACTGCAATCGCGCTGCCGAGACCGATCCCGGCCTGCGCCGCGGTGGTGCGGGGGCCGCTCACAGCTCGACCCCGCTGGCGATGGCTTCAAGCTTGCGGATGCGCTCCTTGAGGTCGGCCAGCTCGATCCGCGCGGTGCCGAGGCCCGAGCCTTCGTCCTTGGCCGCATTGGGATGGCCGCGCTCAAGCTCCTGGCGCTTGTAGTCGAGCCAGCCGTGCCATGCGCGCAGCAGGGCGGCGGCCACCAGTGCGAGGCCGAACAAGCCGCCCGCCGTCAAAACGAGGGTGGGATCGAGAAGCAAGGTCGTCATTCGCTCTGTTCCTTCCTCAGCGCGGGGCCCGATACCGGGGTATCCCGCAGGGCTTCGATTTCGGCGGCGATCCGCGCCCGTTCGCGCGCGTCGCCGGAATGGGCGTCAGTAGTGATGCGTTCGAGCACCTTCACCCGTTCCTTCAATTCAACGAGCTCACGGCGCGCAGCTTCGAGTTCGGCGGCAGAGCGCCCATCCTCGCGCGGAGCGATTGTCTCGTTGCCGTTCTCGTCGGTGATGATCCCCGCCCGGGCTTTGGCGTACTCCACCACACCCCAGACAATGATCGCAACCAGCGCAACGATCGCCCAGCTGGTCATTGCGCCGCCACCTCGGCTTGCGCCTTGGTCTGGCCGATAACGGGAGTGTCCCGGCGCAGTGCCTCGATCTCGTCGGCCAGCAGGCTGCCCTTATCGGTGGCGATGCGTTCGAGTACGCGCAGGCGGTCTTCGATAATCTGCTGGCGATCGGCGATCTCGCGCACATTCTGACCCGGCAGGCCCGACTTCGCCTGATGGCGCACCTTCATGCCCTCCAGCAGCTTGTCGGCCAGCCCGTTCAAAGTCATGCCCGTGATCAGGACGATGGCGATGATGGTCATGGCGATGATCACCTGCTCGTGCATCACGCTTCTCCCTTGTCCTTGAGGCTGGACAGCGCCCGATCCCGGAGCGCGTCGATCTCGGCGCCGAGGTGATAGCCGCCGTCGGTGACGATCCGCTCGACATTGCCGAGCCGGTCTTTCATCGAGCCGAGTTCGGCGCGCAGCTGCGCGTTTTCCTGGGTCAGCAGGGTGACGCGTTCGGCGGTGTTCTTGTCCGCGCCCGGCTTCAATGACTGGCCCCACATGCCTTCGAGCGGATAGCCGTTCTTGATCTTCATGCGGGTGAGCTGGAACGATGTGGCGATGCCCATCGCGCCAAGCGTGAAGGCGCCGCCGATCAACCAGCCGAGGTAGGGAAGAAAGTCAGCGGGCTCCATTACACGCGCTCCTTCTTCTCGAGCCCGAGCGGGATGCCCGCGTCCGCTTCGTCGACGCGGCGCTGGTCACGCAGCGCTTCGATCTGGGTGGCGATGTCGTAACCGCGGTCGGTGACGATGCGTTCGAGCACCTGCACCCGGTCTTCGAGCCTCTTGATTTGGCCCACGTACTGCGCTGCCTTCTCTGCGGTCTGCTCGGCGGTCGAGCCGACCTGCATCTCCGCCATCTTCTGCTGGTGCTTGGTCCACAAGGCGACGATCGGGATCATCAGCGCTATGATCGGGATCATCACGCCCATCTGTGCAACGTCCATGGTATTCGTCCCTGTTGCTTAAGTGGGGGGCTCAGCGCAGCCGCTCGATTTCGGCGGTCAGGCGCGGGTTGCTGCTGACGTAGTGGGCTTCCACGGCGGCCAGGCGGCGGTCGACATCGCGGAAGCTCGCCTTGATCTCGCGCGCGGTGCGGCGCGGGCTCTGGCGGACGCCCTGCCAATACTTCTTCTCGCTTTCGTCGCGGTAGAGGTGCGGCGGCTTCTTGTTGAGGATGAAGCCGGCGACGAAGTAGGCGAGGATCGGCCAGCCGAGGCTGAGCGACAGGGCAAGCGTGCCGAGCCGGATCCAGAACACGTTGACCCCGGTGTAATCGGCGATCCCCGAGCACACCCCCATCAGCTTGGCGTTGTGCTTGTCGCGGTAAAGCGTGGTGCGGGGGCTGTTCATGCGCGGGTTCCTTTCTTCTCGGCGATCAGCGCTTCAAGTTCGCGCAGCTGCTGGCTGTCCGTTTCGTGATCGGCGATCAGGCGGCGGGCGGGGGTGAACTCGGGATCGTCGCTGGCGACCAGACGTTCGACCGTCTCCATCCGCGCGTCGAGCCGCTTGGCGAGGTTGTAGAGCTCCTCGAGCAGCACCTCGTCATCGGCGGTGATGGTGGGGGCGGTCTTCCACCTGGTCATGTAATGCAGGACCATCCACGGCAAGCCGATGAACAGGATGGCAATCACGAGCACGGCTTCAAATGGCATGACTTACTTCCCCCCGTTTGCGTTGGTGCTGTCGTCGGGCTTGCCGAGCGCCTTCTTCATGGCAGCCAATTCGTCGTCGATCGCGTCCGAACCGGCGAGCGCCGCGATTTCATCGGCGAGCGACGGCGGGTTTTCCTCGGCGATGCGCAGCGCATCGGCGCGGCCCTCGGCATAGTCGACGCGGCGCTCAAGCTGGTCGAAGCGGGCAAGCGCCTCGTCGGTGCGCTCGGTGCTCATCAGTGTGCGCAGTTTGACGCGGTTTTCGGCGCTTTCGAGACGCGCGGCGATCGCGGTCTGGCGGCTGCGGGCCTCGCGCAGGCGATGCTGCAGCTTGGCGATGTCCTCCTCGTAGGCGCGCAGCGCATCATCCAGCACCGCGATCTCGGTCTTGAGCTGGTCGGCCATGTCGCCGGCCTTCTTCTTCTCGATGAGCGCGGCGCGGGCAAGGTCCTCGCGGTCCTTGCTGAGCGCGAGCTGTGCTTTCTCGGACCAGTCGGCCTGCAAGCGGTCGAGCTTCACGCAATGACGGTGCATTTCCTTCTGGTCGGCAATGGTGCGCGCCGCGCTGGCCCGGACTTCGACCAGAGTTTCCTCCATTTCGAGGATGATCATACGGATCATCTTCGACGGATCATCCGCCTTGTCGAGCATGTCGTTGAAGTTGGATGCGAAGATATCAAGCGTGCGACTGAAAATGCCCATGAAGGCTACTCCATCGAGAAACGTATTGACCCTGTCCCGCGGGGCGACTCGCTCGCCTTGCTGGTCTTCGGGGTTGCGCTTGGACTGTGCCGGGTCGGGGCGGCGACGCAAGGCCTCGATTTCTTCGTCGAGGCGCGTCAGCCGTCCTGCCGACAGCAGGCGCGTGGGTTGGGCCGGAGCATCGCTGTCCTGGCCGGCGCGGGTGGGCTTGGCGCCGTCGGCAGCGTCTGCGGGGGGGACGTCCCGCGAGGGGCGCTCCGGCCCGAGGGGATCGAAGGGATCGCCCATGTCAGGCGATCTCGATCATCGCGTCGCTTGTCGCGGCGGGGTGGGCGAGCGGGGCGGCGCTGGCCGCGCCCGGCTGGATCTGCGAGGACAACAGAACCATCATCGTCATCGCGGCGATGCTGGCGAGGGCTGCGTGTCCGAGCTTGGAGTTCCAGAAGCTGCTCTTGGTGGCGGTCGTGTTGGTCATTGTGGCCTCCCGGTCATGTGCCCAAGCGATTTGCGTGGTCTTGCCGGGTATTTTGCAACCGCCGTGCCAAACTTCGTGAATGGCGGAATTCCGGGGTTTTCTGCGCAAGCGGCGTGCAGCAGCTTGGTGCCTATTGCCAAGCATTGGGGATTTTCACTATAGTTTGGATATGAAGCTCGAGAGCCAGTTCATCGGCCAATCCGGGGCCTTCCTCGACGCGGTCGAGCGCGCCAGCCGCGCCGCGGCGATGAACCGTCCGGTGCTGGTGATCGGCGAGCGCGGGACGGGCAAGGAGCTGATCGCCGAGCGCCTCCACCGTCTTTCCAGCCGCTGGGACGAGCCGCTGGTGACGATGAACTGCGCGGCGCTCCCCGAAACCCTGATCGAGGCCGAGCTGTTCGGCCATGAGGCGGGCTCGTTTACCGGAGCGACCAAGACGCGCGCGGGGCGCTTCGAGGAGGCCGACCGGGGGACGCTGTTCCTTGATGAGCTTGGCACGCTGAGCATGGCCGCGCAGGAGCGTCTGCTGCGGGCGGTCGAATACGGCGAGGTTACCCGCATCGGCGCCTCGCGCCCGATCCGTGTGGACGTCCGCATCGTCGCGGCGACCAACGATGATCTGCCGGCGCTGGCGGCGGCGGGCGAATTCCGCGCCGACCTGCTCGACCGCCTGAGTTTCGAGGTCATCACCTTGCCGCCCTTGCGGGTGCGCGAAGGCGATATCGGCGTGCTCGCCGAATATTTCGGGCGGCGCATGGCAGCCGAACTCGATTGGGACCGCTGGCCGGGTTTCGCGCCGCACGTGATGGACGGGCTGGAGGACCATCCCTGGCCCGGCAATGTGCGCGAGCTGCGCAACGTTGTCGAACGCGCAGTCTATCGCTGGGGGAGCCCCGAGATGCCGATCGCGCATGTCCAGTTCGACCCCTTCGACAGCCCGTGGCGCCCGCGCCCGCCAGAGCACCGCCGCAGCCCCGCGCCGGGGCCAGCAGGTGCCAGCCATGTCGCGCCCGCAGCCCACGCACCGGTCAGTTTCGACGCCGTTGAGGATCTGCGCGCCGCGGTCGACACGCACGAGCGCGCGATCCTCGCGCACGCACTCGGCAAGCACCGCTGGAACCAGCGCCAGACCGCCCGCGCGCTCGGCCTCACCTATGACCAGCTGCGCCACTGCATCCGCAAGCACGCCCTGATGGAAGGCGAGGACTGACTGCCAGCCTAACGGATTGGCAATTCTTTTCGAATACTACTGTCGTCTGGATTGGGATGACAACAACACCATGCACGTGCACTCCGATAATTTCCTAATGGAATTCGGTAACCTGCGGCAGGCCGCGGGCGAATCGGCATGGGGCTTGCCTGAACTGCGGGAACATCGCTGATATGCGTCCGGACATCTCCTCCGGTCACCGCCATCCGCTTCACGCCGGCCGCCCGGCGGGAGAGGTCACCCCGCGAATTCCTGTTCAGCAGGCCGTGCGCGGGGCGGAGTCTCCTCCTGCCGCACCTGCCGCACCCGTTGAACAGCCGGTGGTCGGGACGCAGCCGCCGCCTGCGGCGAATGCGGATGTGCCGAACCTCCAGGCCGGTCGCCGCGCGGCGCCGCGCCTGCGCCTCAGCCTGCCTGCGCAGTTGATCGCGGTCGAGAAGGCGCACACTTGCATCCTCCTCAATCTGTCGCGCACGGGCGCGCAGGTGGCGATTCTCGACGCGATGCGCGAGGGGGAGGGGGCGATCCTGCGCTGCGGCATGATCAACCACTTCGCGATCGTCACCCGCAGTGAATTCGGCATCAATGCGTTGGAATTCGACGAACCGCTGAGCGACGCGGTGGTGCTCGAGACACGGCGCTATCACGAGAATTTCGAGGAGCGTGAGCGCCGCGCCCTGATCGAAACCGCGCGCAAGTGGGCCACAGGCGAAACCGACGACCGCCCAGTCTGAAGACGCAACGGGGCGTAACTGCACACGGTTCGCTCTTGCCAAATGGGCGCCAAGCCACTAGGTGCACCGCCAATCCCGGCATTGTCGTGACAAGGTTTGGATGCTGGCGCCTCCGGGGGCCGGCACAAAACCGCGTTTGCGTAATGCCTCTGTAACGAAAGACTCCATGGCCGACATCGCGCGCCTTACCCAGCTGATCGAACCCGAGGCGACTGCCTTGGGATTCGATCTGGTGCGCATCGCGATGCTGCCTTCCGAGGCGGGGGACGGCGGCATGTCGCTGCAGATCATGGCTGAGGACCCGGCAACGGGTCAGTTGGTCATCGACCAGTGCGCCGCGCTGTCGCGCCGGATCTCGGATGTGATGGACGCCGCTGAGGAAGCGGGCGAAGAGCTCGTCGAAGGCGCCTATCACCTTGAAGTTTCCTCGCCCGGCATCGATCGGCCGCTCACCCGCGAAAAGGATTTCGCCACCTGGGCCGGCCACGAGGTTCGGATCGTGATGGACAAAGGTTATGCGGGCCAACGCGTCAACAAGGGCGTGCTTGGCGGTCTTGAGGGTGGTATGATCCTCGTCAAGGAAGTGAAGGCGGGCGACGTCCGCCTGCCGCTCGCAGAAATACACACGGCAAAGCTCGTCCTCACCGACGCGCTGATCGCCGCCACCCGCCCGCTGGATACCAGCGGCGCTGACGAACTCATCGAAGATACAGAGAAGGCAGACGACTGATGAGTGCCATTTCCGCCAACAAGGCTGAACTGCTTGCGATCGCCAACGCGGTTGCCTCGGAAAAGATGATCGACAAGTCGATCGTCATCGAGGCGATGGAAGAGGCGATCCAGAAATCCGCGCGCAACCGCTACGGCGCGGAGAATGACATCCGCGCCAAGCTCGATCCGCTGACCGGCGATCTCACGCTGTGGCGTGTGGTCGAGGTCGTCGAAGAGGTTGAGGACTACTTCAAGCAGGTTGACCTCAAGCAGGGCGACAAGCTCCAGCCCGGCGCCAAGGTCGGCGATTTCATCGTCGATCCGCTGCCCCCGGTCGATCTCGGCCGGATCGATGCGCAGTCGGCCAAGCAGGTGATCTTCCAGAAGGTCCGCGATGCCGAGCGTGAGCGCCAGTTCGAGGAATTCAAGGATCGCCAGGGCGAAGTCATCACCGGCGTGATCAAGTCGGTCGAATTCGGCCATGTGATTGTGAACCTGGGCCGCGCCGAGGGCGTGATCCGCCGCGATCAGCAGATCCCGCGCGAAGCCGCCCGTACTGGTGAGCGGGTGCGGGCGCTGATCACCAAGGTGGAACGCAACAACCGCGGTCCGCAGATCTTCCTCAGCCGCGCGCATCCGGACTTCATGAAGAAGCTGTTCGCGCAGGAAGTGCCCGAAATCTATGATGGCATCATCGAGATCAAGGCCGCTGCCCGTGATGCGGGCTCGCGCGCCAAGATCGGCGTGATCAGCCGCGATGGTTCGATCGATCCGGTCGGCGCCTGCGTCGGCATGAAGGGCAGCCGCGTCCAGGCGGTGGTCCAGGAGCTGCAGGGCGAAAAGATCGACATCATCCCGTGGAGCGAGGACACCGCGACCTTCGTCGTCAACGCGCTCCAGCCGGCCACCGTCAGCCGCGTCGTGCTCGACGAGGATGATGGGCGCATCGAAGTGGTGGTGCCTGACGATCAGCTCAGCCTCGCGATCGGCCGCCGCGGCCAGAACGTGCGTCTGGCAAGCCAGCTCACCGGCCACCAGATCGACATCATGACCGAGGAAGAAGCCTCGGAGAAGCGCACGAAGGAATTCGCAGAACGCTCCAAGATGTTCGAGGAAGAGCTCGACGTTGACGAGACCCTCTCGCAGCTGCTCGTGGCCGAAGGCTTCGCCGAGCTTGAGGAAGTGGGCTATGTCGACCTCGCGGAACTTGCGAGCATCGAAGGCTTCGACAACGATCTCGCCGAGGAACTCCAGAGCCGTGCGCTTGAAGCGCTCGAGCGCCAGGAAGCCGCGCACCGTCAGGTGCGCCGTGACCTTGGCGTCGAGGATGCGCTGGCCGAGATCCCCCACCTTACCGAGGCGATGCTGGTCACGCTCGGCAAGGCCGGGATCAAGACCCTCGACGATCTCGCCGATCTCGCCACCGACGAGCTGATCGCCAAGAAGCGCGAAGCCCCCCGTCGCCGCAACAACGATGCTGCCGGCCCGCCGCAGCGCCGTCCGCAGCGCGAGACCGATAAGGGCGGCGTGCTCGGCGAGTATGGCCTCTCGGAAGAGCAGGGCAACGTAATCATCATGGCCGCGCGTGCGCACTGGTTCGAGGACGACGCCGTCTCCGTGCCGACCGAGGAGGCCGCCGATGCGGACTCCACCCAATGAGCGCCTGACGTCCGACATCGTCGAGCCGGCGCTTCCCGCGGATGCGGGGAGCGAGCGGCGCTGTATCCTGACCGGGGCAACCTCGGCGCGGGACGATCTGGTGCGTCTGGCGATCTCGCCCGACGGGTTGGTGCTCCCCGATGCCGCGTCCAAGGCGCCCGGCCGGGGTGCGTGGATCGGCGTGACGCGCGCGGAGCTTGAAGAAGCGCTTTGCGAGGGCCACTTGAAGAAGGCACTGATGCGCGCCTTCAAGGGTGCGCCTCTCACCATTCCCGAGGATTTGCCCGCCAAGGTCGAAGCTGCGCTCGCGCGTCACCTCGGTGATCGGCTGGGCCTCGAACTGCGCAGCGGCAATATCGTGATGGGTTCCGCCCGGATCGAGGAACAGGCACGCAGCGGGCGGATTGCCGTGCTGCTCCACGCCAGCGACAGCAGCGCGGACGGGCGGCGCAAGCTCGATCAGGCCTGGCGCGTCGGCAACGATGCAGAAGGGTCGGGCCAGCGTGGGCAAGTCTTGCCACTGGACCGCACCGCGCTGTCTGTGGCATTGGGCCGCGACAATGTCGTTCACCTGGGGGTTGCCGGCCATCCTGGCGACATGCGTGCGGCGACCCGCGTGCTCCAGGCGGTGTCCCGGCTGGTGCAATTTGCCGACGATGATCGGGCCGGGAATGACCGGGCGAACGAGACGAACGAGACGAACGAGACGAACGAGACGAACGAGACGGGCCGGGATGCTTCCGGCGACGCTGACCGGCCTGCGGGCGGGACGGCGCATAGCGATGAATACGTGAAGGACTGACGAGCGATAATGAGCGGCGACAACGACAACCAGCCCATCCGCAAACCCTTGGGCCTCAAACGCTCGGTGGATGCAGGCGAGGTCAAGCAGACCTTCAGCCACGGCCGCACCAACAAGGTGGTGGTCGAGGTGAAGCGCCGCCGCGTGCTCGGCAAGCCCGGTAGCGAGGCCGCTGCGCCGCCGCCGCCCCCTCCGCCGCCCGTGGCCGAAGCGCCGCGTCCGGCCCCCACCCCGCCGGCCCCCAAGCCTGCGCGCCCCGCGCCCGCTGGCGAGACGCCGCAGGAGCGCGTGAAGCGGCTTCAGCTGGAGGCCGAGGAAGAGCGGCTGCGGATGGCCGAAGAGGGCCGCAAGCGCGAGGACGCCGAAGCGCGCGAGCGCGAGGAAGAAGAGCGTCGCCGTGCGGAGGAAAACCGCGCCGAGGAAAAGCGGGCCGAGGAAGACGCCGAGCGCGAACGCGCCGCTGCGCCCGAGACCGCGCCTGAGGCCGCGACCCCTACCCAGGCCGAGGCACCTGCCGCCGAAAGCGATGCTGCCGCCCCGGCCGCCAAGAGCGATGCGGCTCCTGCCGCACGTCGCTTCACGCCTGTCGAGCGTCCCGAGGCCAAGCGCCCCGAGCTCAAGTCCAAGAAGAAGGACGACAAGCGCGCCGCGCCGATCGATGAAGGCAAGGACACCCGCCGTTCGGGCAAGCTCACCGTCACCCGCGCCCTCAACGAGGACGAAGGACGCCGCGCCCGCAGCCTCGCCGCGCTGAAGCGTGCCCGCGAGAAAGAACGTCGCGGTCAGGGCGGCCCCTCCAAGCCGCGCGAGAAGCAGGTGCGCGATGTGGTCGTCCCCGAGGCGATCACCGTTAGCGAGCTCGCCAACCGCATGGCCGAGAAGGGCGCCGACCTCGTGAAGGCGCTGTTCAACCTGGGCATGATGGTCACGGTCAACCAGACCATCGACCAGGATACCGCCGAGCTGCTGGTCGAGGAGTTCGGCCACAACATCCTGCGTGTCTCCGAAAGCGATGTCGATATCGACTCCAGCGAGGACACTGATCCGGAAGACACCCTCGTGTCGCGTCCGCCGGTGGTCACGATCATGGGCCATGTCGACCATGGCAAGACCAGCCTGCTCGATGCCCTGCGCGGCACCGATGTGGTGAAGGGCGAGGCCGGCGGCATCACCCAGCACATCGGCGCCTACCAGATCACCACCAAGGACAAGGCGAAGGTCACCTTCCTCGACACGCCTGGCCACGCGGCTTTCACCGAAATGCGGATGCGCGGGGCGAATGTCACCGACATCGTTATTCTGGTGGTGGCTGGCGATGACGGGCTGATGCCGCAGACGATCGAGGCGATCAACCACACCAAGGCGGCCGGCGTGCCGAT
>JAIYAL010000135.1 GCA_027489095.1 Erythrobacteraceae bacterium | reverse complement strand
GTGATCGCGATGTTCGGCTCGATCCTGCTGTGGTTCATCCTGCCCTGGCTCGACAAGAGCCCGGTGCGTTCGGGCCACTACCGTCCGCTGTTCCGCAAGTTCTTCTGGTTCGGCCTGATCCCGACCATGATCGCGCTGTTCATCTGCGGCGGTGCCCCGGCGGAGGAGCCCTACGTGGTCATCAGCCAGATCGCCACGGCCTACTACTTCCTCCACTTCCTGGTGGTCTTGCCGATCGTCAGCCAGATTGAAGTGCCCAAGCCCCTGCCCTTCTCGATCACCGAAGCGGTGCTCGGCGGGGACAAGCCGGACAGCACTTCGGGTGGTGGCAAGATCGATCCCGAAAACGTGGTCGAGGGTATCCCCGGCACCGCCAACGATGGCTCGCTGCAACCGGCCGAGTGATCGACCGGAACCAGTCCCAAGCAATCTGAACCGATAACGAGAAAGAGTTCGGACATGACTATTCGTCTCGGAGGCATCATTGCAGGCCTCGCCATCACTCTGGTGCTGGTGCTGTGGTCGCTCCTGCCTGGTGTCTATAACCTCGCCTTCGGCCCACCGTCGGAGAAACAGCCCTCGGCCGCGTTCTACGAGCACGGCCATGGCCCAGAGGGTGGGTTCTCCTTCAACGGCGCTTTCGGCAAGTGGGACTATGCCCAGCTGCAGCGCGGCTATCAGGTCTACAAGGAGGTCTGCTCGGCCTGCCACAGCCTGAAGTTCGTGTCCTTCCGCAACCTCAAGCAGCTTGGCTATACCGATGCCGAGGTCGAGGCCGAGGCCAAGAGCTGGACCGTTCCGGGCATTGATCCCGCGACTGGCGAGGTGAACACCCGCCTGGCACTGCCGACGGACACCTTCCCGAGCCCCTATCCCAACGCCATCGCGGCGGCGGCGGCGAACAACAACGCCGTCCCGCCCGATCTCTCGCTGATGACCAAGGCGCGTCACGACGGTTCGAACTACGTCTATGACCTGCTTACCGGCTACGGTGAGGCCGATCCGGCCAAGGCAGCCAAGGTTGGCTTCGAGACGCCCGACGGCCTCTATTTCAACAAGCACTTCCCCAATGTGAACATCGCGATGCCGCAGCCGCTGAGCGATGATCAGGTGACCTATGCCGACGGCACCAAGTCCACCACGGCGCAGATGTCCAAGGATGTTGCTGCGTTCCTGACCTGGACGGCCGAGCCTTCGCTGATCCACCGCAAGCAGATGGGTTGGTTCGTGATCGGCTTCCTGCTGTTCGCGACCACGCTGGCCTTCCTGTCGTACAAGCAGATCTGGGCCGGGTTGAAGCCGAAGAAGAAGTAGGTCTTCCCGACCGATTGACGCATTGGCGCCCCGTCATCCCTTGCGGATGGCGGGGCGCTCTGCTTTGAGCGTCGGGAAAAAGGAGCCGATCCGCATGACACCGCCCCATCTCTCGCCCGAGGACCTGAAGGCGTTTGTGCGCACCGTGCCGGACTTCCCCCACCCCGGCATCCAGTTCCGCGATATCACCACCCTGATCGGCCATCCGCAGGGCCTTGCGGCCAGTGTCGGCCACCTGGCCCTGCTCGCGGCGGCGGCGGGTGCGCAGAAGATCGCCGGTATGGAAGCCCGCGGGTTCATCTTCGGCGCGGCGGTCGCCGTCCAACTCGGGGTCGGCTTTGTCCCGGTTCGCAAGCCCGGCAAGCTGCCGATCGTCACCATCGGCATCGACTACGCGCTCGAATACGGCACCGACCGGCTCGAGATGGACCCGAGCGCGGTTGCGCCCGGGGAGAAGGTGGTGATCGTCGATGACCTTATCGCCACCGGCGGCACGGCGCTTGCCTCGGCGCAGCTCCTGCGGGAGGCGGGTGCCGATATCAGCCATGCGCTGTTCGTCATCGACCTGCCCGATCTCGGCGGGGCCGAGCGGTTGCGGGCCGCAGGGGTGACGACGCAGGCCTTGATGGCCTTCGAGGGCGATTGATCCGTCTGACCCGTGTTTCACGTGAAACACCCCGAAAAAGGCGAGTCTGGGCGGGCCTAGGAGGGGTCTAACAGGGGTCTAACAGGGGTCTGGGGTGGGGCAAAGCGGGGGTCTGGGCGGATTGAAGCCCACGCTTGCGCACCTGCCGCTCGCGCCGATCGGGTTTCGGTTGTGCCCGCGCGAGGCGCCGGTCTATACCTTGGCTTTCGGCATTGCGGCGCCAGTGCCAGCCTGCGCCCCCAACCCGAACGCGCGTGAGGAAGGACGATAGACCCCGCCGATGCCGATGGGCCTGACGCTTCTGACGCTGACCGCGCTTCCCTTCATCGCCGCGCTCGCCATTGCGCTGCGCTACGGCGCGCCGCGCGCCGTCCATTCCGGGATCGCGGCCGCAGCGAGCGCGGCAGGCCTCGCGCTGCTGGCGAGCCTCGCCGTCCCGGTGCTCGGCGGGGCGGCTGCGAGCGCGAGCTGGGCGTGGGTGCCCTCCCTCGGGCTCGACCTCAGCCTGATGGTCGATCCGCTGGGCTGGATGTTCGCAGCGCTGATCCTCGGGATCGGGCTGCTGGTGGTGATCTTTGCCCACTTCTACCTCGCCCGCGATGAGGACACGGGGCGGTTCTTTGCCAGCCTGATGCTGTTCCAGGGCGCGATGCTCGGTATCGTGATCGCCGGCAACGTGCTGCTGCTGCTGGTGTTCTGGGAGCTGACCAGCCTCGCCTCCTTCCTCCTCATCGGGTTCTGGCAGCACAAGCCCGAAGCGCGGCAGGGCGCGCGCATGGCGCTGGCGGTGACGGGCGGCGGAGGCATTGCGCTGATCGGGGGGATGCTGCTGCTGGGCCTCGCCGCCGGCAGCTTCGACCTCGCGGCGATCCTCGCGCGCGGCGACATTGTCCGCGCCTCGCCGCTCTACCCCGCGATCCTTGGCCTGATCCTTGTGGGCTGCTTCACCAAATCGGCGCAGTTCCCGTTCCACTTCTGGCTCCCCCACGCGATGGCCGCGCCCACCCCGGTGAGCGCCTATCTCCATTCCGCGACGATGGTGAAGGCGGGCGTGTTCCTGCTCGCGCGGCTGTGGCCGGTGCTGGCGGGGACGCCGGAATACACTGTGATCGTCACGTCCGTCGGCCTGGTGACGATGGTGCTGGGCGCGGGCGTGGCGCTGTTCCGGCACGATCTGAAAAGCATCCTCGCCTATTCGACGATCTCGCAGCTCGGGATGCTGGTGATGCTGCTGGGCTTCAGCCTGAAGGCTGCGGTGCTGGCGGCGGTGCTGAGCATCCTCAACCACGCGGCGTTCAAGGCCGCACTGTTCATGAGCGCCGGGATCATCGAGCACGAAACCGGCACCCGCGACATCCGCCGCTTGGGGGGGCTGGCCAAGGCGATGCCGATCACCGCGCTGATCGCGACGCTCGCCGCGGCTTCGATGGCGGGGCTGCCGCCGTTGGGCGGGTTCATCTCCAAGGAACTGATGTTCGGCCAGACGCCCGCGATCGCGCTGCTCGGCCTGCCGTGGCTGCTGCCCGCGCTCGCAACGCTCGGGGCGGGTTTGTCGGTCGGTTACGCGCTGCGGTTCGCCGCCCACCTGTTTGCCGGACAGCCGCGCGAGGCAGAGCCTTTCTTGCGGGCGCATGATCCGGGGGCAGGGATGTGGGCGGCGCCGGCGCTGCTCACCATGCTGACGGTGCTGCTGGGCCTCATCCCGATGCCGCTGGCCGCCCCGCTGGTGGGCGCGGTCACGGCTGCGGTGACGGGCGGCCCCGTTCCCCCATTCGACCTTGCGCTGTGGCACGGGGTGAACCTCGCCCTGATCCTGAGCCTTGTCGCGGTTGTGGGCGGGGCGCTGCTGCTGTGGCAGCACAAGCGCCTGCTTGGCCTTTGGGAGCGCGCGCCGCTGCCCGATGCCAAGCGCCTGTTCGAAGCCGCGATGCGCTTTGCCGACAAATGGGTGCGGAAGGCCATCGTCGCCGCCCACACGCCATCGCTTCAGACCATGCTGATGGTGAGCTTTGCCGTCACCATCGCGCTGGTGATCGACGGCGCGTGGGTGGGCGGGGGCGTGCTGACCGGCACCCGGCCCGGCCTGCCGGTATCCTTGACCGGGATCATCGCCTGGGCGCTGCTGATCGCGGCGACGGGGGCGGTGGTGAGCCATTCGCACAAGCGCCTGCGCGCGCTGATCTTCATCGGCGTCATCGGCCTCATCGTCTGTCTTGCCTTCGTCCAGTTCTCCGCGCCCGATCTCGCGCTGACGCAGATTTCGGTCGAGGTGGTGACGGTGCTGCTGCTGCTGCTCGCCTTGAACCTGTTGCCCAAGGCCCCGCCGACCTTGTCGCGGCCTGCGCGCAGGTGGCGCGACGGGGCGCTCGCGGTCACGGGCGGTGTGTGTGTTGGCGGGATCGCCTGGGCGATGCTGACGCGCGATCCCGGGCCGAGCATCGCCGCCTATCACCTCGCCAACGCCAAGAGCGGCGGGGGCGGCACCAATGTCGTCAATGTCATCCTCGTCGATTTCCGCGCCTTCGATACGCTGGGCGAGATCATCGTGCTCGGCATTGCGGGCTTGGGCATCTTCGCCCTGCTCGAAACCGCCGCGACCGGCGCGGCAGGCGCGCGGCTGAGGGCGTGGCGCGAGGATATGCCGCATTCGCCCGAGCGCCATCCGATGATGCTGGTGGCGGCGAGCCGGATCATCCTGCCGTTGAGCTTGAGCGTGGGCATCTATCTGTTCCTGCGCGGCCACAACCAGCCGGGCGGCGGGTTCATCGCCGCGCTGGTGGTGGCGATCGCTGTCCTCGTGCAATATCTCGCCGCCGGGTTCGATTGGTCGGATGCGAGGAAGCCCGTTGGCGAGCACAAGCTGATCGCTTGGGGTGTCTTGCTGGCCGTGGCTACGGGTCTGGGGGCAATGCTGCTGGGCTCGCCCTTCCTGACGAGCTGGTTCGACTATTTCCACCTGCCGCTGATCGGGACGTTCGAGCTGGCGAGCGCGATGCTGTTCGATGCGGGCGTGTTCCTGACAGTGCTGGGCGCAGTGATGATGGCGTTGCAGGAGCTGAGCCACATCGCCCGGCGCGCGGCGCGGGCGGCGGGGGAGCACGGGGCATGACCTACGAGTTCCTCGTCGCAAGCGCGATTGGCGTGCTGGTCGCGGGCGGCATCTACCTCGCCTTGCGCGCGCGTACCTTTCAGGTGGTGCTGGGCCTCACGCTGATTTCCCATGCGGTCAATCTGTTCCTGTTCGCAAGCGGGCGACTGGTGATCGGCCGCCCGCCGATCTGGGACAAGACGGTGAGCGCCTACACCGACCCCTTGCCCCAGGCGCTGGTGCTGACCGCGATCGTCATCACCTTCGGGATGACCGCCTTTGTGGTGATCCTTGCCTTGCGCAGCTTCCTCGAGACCGGCAGCGACCATGTCGATGGCGACCGCGTGCCCTGCGACACGCAGGACGGGATGGCGGAGGATGGGCGTGCGAAAGGGGGTGAGCCATGAGCCTCGCCGCGCATCTTGCGATCCTCCCGGTCGTCATTCCGGCGCTGGCCGCGCCGCTCGCGCTGCTGGCGATGCGGCGGCGGCGCGGGCTGGGCGTGGGGATTGCGTTTGCCTCCTGCCTTGCGCTGCTGGCCAGCGCACTGGCGCTGATGGGGCAGGTATCGGGCGGGACGATCCTCGCTTATGAATTGGGCGCATGGCCCGCGCCCTTCGGGATCGTGCTGGTGGCAGACCGGCTTGCGGCGCTGATGCTGGTGCTGACAGCGGTGCTGTCGCTGATCGCGCTCATCCATGCCGTTGTCACCCGGGCCGATGCCAAGGGTTGGCACTTCCACCCGCTGTTCCAGTTCCAGCTGCTGGGGCTGAACGGGGCGTTTCTGACGGGCGATCTGTTCAACCTCTTCGTGTTCTTCGAGGTGCTGCTGATCGCGTCCTATGGCCTCATGCTGCACGGACAGGGGCCGGCGCGGCTGAAGGCCGGGGTGCAATATGTGGTGGTGAACCTCGTCGGCTCGGCGGTGTTCCTGATCGCGCTGGGGATGCTCTACGCGCTGACCGGCACGCTTAACATGGCGGACATGGGGCTGAAGGTGGCCGAGGTCGCGCCCGCTGACCAAGGCCTGCTCAGGATCGCCGCGCTCCTGCTGGTGAGCGTCTTTGCGCTGAAGGCCGCGCTCGCCCCGCTGCACCTGTGGCTGGTGCGCACCTATGCGGTGTCGACCCCGGCGGTGGCGGCGCTGTTTGCGATCATGACCAAGGTCGGGGTCTATGCGATCATCCGCGTGGTGCCGCAGGTGTTCGGTGAGGGGGCAGGCGCTGCGGCATGGGTGCCTGCGCCCTACCTCCTCCCCGCCGCGCTGGTGAGCACGGGAATCGGCTTCGCAGGCGTGTTCGTCGCCCGCAGCCTTTCGGAGCAGGCCTCCTACGCGGTTGTGGGATCGACGGGCACGCTGCTGATCGCTGTCGCCGGATGGAGCGCCGGGAGCCTTGGCGCGGGCCTCTATTACCTCGCCCACTCGACCCTCGCGGCTGCCGCGCTGTTCCTTGTCGCTGACGTGGCGGCGCGGCGGCGCGGTGACTACAGGGATGCAGGCACCCCCGGCCCGGCCTTTGCGGGGAGGGGCGGCATCGGGCTGCTGTTCATGGCCGCCGCCATCGCTGCCACCGGCCTGCCGCCGCTGTCGGGCTTCATCGGCAAGCTCCTGATCCTCACATCCGTCGCCGCGCTGCCCGGTTGGGGCTGGGCCTGGCCATGGAGCTGGGGGGTAATCCTTGGCACCACCTTGATCGGCGTGATCGGCTTTGCCCGGGTGGGGAGCGCGGTGTTCTGGAAGACGACCGAAGGCGAGGCGCCCGCCGCCCCCGCTTCTCGCGCCGATCTTATCGCCCCCGCGTTGGCGCTGGCGCTGCTGGCCGCGCTGTCGGCAGGCGCGGGCTGGGCGAGCGGCTATGCCAATGCGGCCGCCGCGCAGGTGCTCGATCCCGCCCGGAGCGCCGCCGTTGTGCTGAAGGAGCGCGCGCCGTGAGCCGCCTCTTCCCCCACCCCGGCCTCACCGCCTTGCTCGCCCTCATGTGGATGGTGATGGTTGGCGAGGTCAGCTTCGGCGCGCTGTTCCTCGGGCTGCTTGTCGGGGTGATCGTGCCGATTGTCACCGCGCCGTGGTGGCCGGGGCGCCCCAAGCTGCGCTTCCTCCCCGCGGCCGCCTATTGCGGGATCGTGCTGTGGGACATCGTGGTGGCCAATTTCCAGGTCGCCGCGATCATCCTCTTCAAGCGGACCCGCGACCTCCGGCCCGCATGGCTGACCATCCCGCTCGACCTCGCCAGCCCTGAGGCGATCACGGTCTTCGCGGGCACGATCAGCCTCACCCCCGGCACGGTTTCGGCGGATGTCTCGGCCTGCGGGAAGTATCTGCTCGTCCACGCGCTCCACGCGCCTGATCCCGCCGCCGAGATCGCCAAGGTCAAGGCGCGTTACGAGGCACGGCTGAAGGGGATCTTTGCATGATTGAGGGCGCGCTCACCTTCGGCTTCGGCGCATTGGGCCTCGCGCTGGTGATGAACCTTTGGCGCCTGTTCAAGGGCCCGGGGGTGGCCGACCGCATCCTCGCGCTCGATACGATGGTGATCAACGTGATCGGCATCATCGTGCTGACCGGCATCGCTCAGAACAGCGGCACCTCGTTCGAGGCGGCGTTGCTGCTGGCGATGGTCGGCTTCGTCGGCACGGTCGCCTATGCCAAGTTCCTCCTGCGCGGGGACATCATCGAATGACCGCCGCTTCTGCCGCCGAGTGGATCGTCAGCGCGCTCATCGTGATCGGCGCGGGGCTGGCGCTGGTGGGAAGCTGGGGTCTGGTGCGCCTGCCCTCGCTGATGGAGCGGCTGCATGGGCCGACCAAGGCGAGCACGCTGGGGCTGGGGGCGATCCTTATTGGCTCGGCGGCGTGGTTCCATCTGGTGCGCGGGGTGTGGACGAGCCACGAACTGCTGGTCTCGGTATTCCTGTTCATGACCGCCCCGATCAGCGCCAACATGATCGCCAAGGTGCACCTGCACCGGTTGCGTGCACGTGAGGCGAGCGAGCCAGCCGGGCCAGCGGGCGCCCCGGCTGTGCCGCCGGGCGGGGCGGACTGGGCGACGCACGAGGCCCCGCATGAAGGCACGCCAGGGGATTTTGTGGGGGATTGAGGCCTCGACCTCTCCACGTCGCCCCGTGCCTGACACGGGGCTTGGCTTTTTCTTTTCTCCTAGGCGCGGATCAGAAGTAGCCAAGCCCCGTGTCAAGCACGGGGCGACGATGGGTTTAGCGTCAGCCTAAGCAAACAACCGCCGCGCCACGGCATCCAGCTTCGCCATCACTTCCGGATCGTGCTCCGAAGGCGCGGTGATTACCGCATCGTCCAAAGCAAAGTCGATCGGTGAAGGCTCGCGTTCTTGCGGCAATCCGGCGATGAAGTTCTGCACCATCGCGCGGGCCAGCGCGCCGTTGGCCTGCATCTGGCCGACCACCTGCGCCACATCGACCGCTTCGCCATCACGCCAGCAATCGTAATCGGTGACCATGCCGACGAGGGCATAGGGCAGCTCCGCCTCGCGGGCGAGTTTCGCTTCGGGCATCGCGGTCATGCCGATCACGTCCGCGCCCCATTGCCGGTACATCCGGCTTTCCGCGCGGGTCGAGAATTGCGGGCCTTCCATCGCGAGGTACGTCGCGCCGACCGCGACCTTGCCCTTGGCGGCAGCGACCGCCCTTGCGGCCATGTCGGACAGGCGCGGACACACCGGATCGGCCATCGACACGTGCGTGACAAAGCCGCTGCCGTAGAAGGTGCTGGGGCGGTGAACGGTGCGGTCGATGAACTGTTCGACCACGGCAAAGCGTCCGGGTTCAAGCTCCTCGCGCAAGGAGCCCACCGCGCTGATCGCGAGGATATCGGTGCAGCCCGCACGCTTCAACGCATCGATATTGGCGCGCGAGTTGAGCTCGGACGGCGAGACCGGGTGCCCGCGCCCGTGGCGGGGGAGGAAGCGCACCTTCACATCGCCGATCCGTCCGCACAGGATCTCGTCCGAAGGATCGCCCCACGGCGTGTCGATCGCGATCCACTGCGCGTCCTCGATGCCGTCCATGGCATAGAGGCCCGATCCGCCGATGATCCCGATGCACCATTCGCTCGCCATGAAGGCTGTGTCCTCTGCAGCTTGGGATGAAGGGCTTAGGTCAGGTCGAAGGGGGTGGGCAAGGCCCTGCGCACCAGCTTTTCAGCCGCAGCGTAAGGCTGCGCGATCAGCGGCAGGGCTTTCATCGCCTCGAAATGCGCGGCGAGGCCAGGCCATGTGGCGAGCGGCGTTTCGGCCACCAGCGACACCTGCATCAGCACGGCTGTCACCGTGATATCGGCAATCGACAGCGCCTCGCCTGCGAAGAACGCAGCGCCGCCAAGCCGCGCCTCAAGCACGTCAAAGATCGGCGGAAGCTGGACGTTCCACGCCTGGCGCGCCTTGTCGAGATCGGGTTCCTCGCCCTTGCTGACGGCGAAGAAGATCGGGCGGAAGATGCCGAGGCCCCCCGCCATCGCCAGCGCGGTGTCGGCATATTCCTCGATGAACAGCGCTTCGCCCAGCGCCATCGGATCGTCCGGATAGAGCGCAGGCGCGGGGTGCTTCTTCTCGATCATGGCGCAGATCGCGGAACTGTCGGCGATGGTGCCGGCAAGGCCCTCTTCGGCCACTGATCGGTCACGCAGCACCGGGATGCGCTTCATCGGCGAGATGTCACGGAACCACGCGGGCGGATCGAAGACGTTGATCGCCTCGACCTCGTAGGGCACGTCCTTGGCGATGCACACCCCGGCAACCTTGCGCACGAAGGGCGAGATCGGGCTGCCATAGATGACGAGGTCGGGGCGGGTGTCGGTCATGCGGGGACTCCTCGAAGCCTGTCTTGCGCCGCCTCCATAGGCCGCCCCGCCGATAGCGCAATCGTCAGGTGATATGCGCCGCCGCAGGCGTTAGCATCATGGCCAAAGACGCGATTGCGTTTTCGGATGCAACGCGCCAACCTGAGCGGGAGAGGGACGACTCCCCCCATTCGTTAGAGAGGAATACACATGGTCACCCAGTACAAGAACCTGATCGGCGGCAAGATGGTCACGACTGACCACATGCTCGACGTGGTCAACCCCGCCACCGAGCAGGTGATCGGCCAGGTGCCCGCCTGCGGCAAGGCCGAGCTTGACGAAGCGGTCGCCGCCGCGCGCGCCGCGTTCAAGACCTGGAAGAACACCCCGATCGAAGAACGCCGCGCTGCGATTCTTGCGATTTCGGGCGCGATCAAGGCGAACGCCGAGGAGCTTTATCGCCTGCTCACCTCCGAACAGGGCAAGCCCCACGATCAGGCCAAGGGCGAAATCTACGGCGCTGCGGGCATGAGCGCGGCGCAAGCGACGCTCAGCCTCGAGGATGAGATCAACGAGGACAGCGATACCCGCCTCAGCCGCACCCGCCGCGTGCCGGTGGGCGTGGTGGCCGGGATCGTGCCGTGGAACTTCCCCGTCATGATGGCGATCCAGAAGATCGCGCCTGCTATGCTTTCGGGCTGCACCATTGTCCTGAAGCCCTCGCCCTTCACCCCGCTGACCACGCTCCGGATTGCCGAGCTGATCGCGGACGTGGTGCCCGCGGGCGTCGTCAACATCATCACCGGCGAGGATTCGCTCGGCCCGCTGATGACCTCGCACCCCGATATCGACAAGATCACCTTCACCGGCTCCACCGCGACCGGCAAGAAGATCATGGAAGGCGCCAGCGCCGACC